>DASYPN010000109.1:0-5484 GCA_036006625.1 Pyrinomonadaceae bacterium
CATGAACCACCCGATGGGTCCACTAACCCTCGCCGACTTTATCGGCCTGGACGTATGCCTTGCCATCATGAATGTGTTATATGAGGGCCTCGGAGACCCCAAATACAGACCGTGCCCGCTGCTAAAACGTTATGTCGACGCCGGTTGGCTGGGTCGAAAGAGCGGTCGCGGCTTTTACGAGTACTAGTTTTATTTCCGATTGCCGATTGCCGATTGCCGATTTGTTTAGTCGAGAATCTGTAAATCATCAATTGGCAATCGGCAATCGGCAATGAAAATGCGCCCCGGCATCTCTCACTACTGTCAAAAGTGCCTTGCAGGAAATCCGCTGGGCCAGGAATTTTGCGCTCGCTGCGGCACACGCCTGATGATCGTTACCGAACCCAGCGCCTCACGGTTCGAAGCTGGACCAGCAAGTCTTTCGACTGACGAACATCTTCTCGAACGCATCTCCGCGGCTGAAACCAGAGTCGGACGACTTGCGGAACGACTCGAACGAAGTCTCGATCTGCTCCTTCGCTATGCTCAGAACGCCTACTTCGATCGCTCGCTGATGAGAGCCCTCGTTAGCCTGTTGACTGAAGACGGCGTGATCGAAACCGAACGACTCGAGCGCATGTGGAGCGAGCGCTGCCAGAGAGACACCGTCGAGCAGGAGGAGATTGTTCACCGCGATGAATTGCGTTTGCGAATCCTTGCGGGTCCACGCGGTCAGGACAAAGCATTTGAAGAACTGGTGAACGAAGGTTTCCTGTTGATTGAAGACAAGCAGGTTCCGCAGGGCATCGCAAAACTGCAGGCGGCGGCCGAGATCGACGAAGAAAACTCAACCCTGAATTTATTCATCGGCGAGCATTACTTCCGCCGAGGAAAAACAAAACAGGCACGATCCTACCTGGCAAGAGCCCACGCTGCTTTGCCCGACGATCTCCGCGTTTCACTCTTGCTGGGATTGACGTGCGCTGACGATGGCGAGGTCGCGCTCGCAAAGGACCTTTTGAGCAGTGCGAATAACCAGGGTGGCTCTTCGTTCGCGGGACATTACGGTCTCGGCTGGGTGTTCGTGGCGGAAAAAAACTGGCGTCGCGCACTCGGCGAATTTAAGCGTGCGCTCGACGTACGCCCGTCACCTGAAGCTCACTACGTCCTCGGCTGTCTCTACTTTGAACTGAACCGCGACGAACTGGCAGCCCGGCACCTGCGCAAGGCGACGAAGATGGACGGTGGCTACGCCGAAGCGTTCTATTTACTTGCACAAGTTTATGAACGAACCGGACGTAAAGAACTGGCACAACAAGCTTTAGAAAAAGCTGGCGGCAAAAACTCAAGCCTTTTTCAACCGGCGACCCGTTTGATCGCGGGAGCAGACAAACGACTCGCCGCTTTGTTACGTGAGGATGCGTTGGGACACGGATTTTCGCGGACAGCGCGTTGACAGAGCGTCCCGGCCCGCTATAATGGCCGTTTTGCATGCGGATTGAGTTAGAGAACCTGGAGGGTGGTAAGGGCGATTTCGCTCATGTTTATCAGCCTGACGATCTCAATCCGGTGGATGAGCGGATAAGTTTGACGCAGCCGGCAACCGTAAGCGGCAAGGTTCGGCTGGCCGGTAATGAGGTGTTTGTAAACGGACACGTCGAGACGCGAGCACAGGTCGAATGTGACCGCTGCTTGCAGCTCATCCAAACACCTGTCAACACGGATTTCGCGCTCGAGTACATCCCCGGTTCGGAATACGAATCGGGTGGAGCGGCGGAACTGACGGAAGCCGAGATGTCGGTTTCAGTGTTTGATGGCCAAGCGATCGACGTCGACGAGATCGTGAAAGAGCAGATCGTACTGGCTGTACCCACTCGCATGCTCTGTCGCGAAGACTGCAAAGGCATTTGCCCGGAATGCGGCGCCGACAGAAACAAGGGCGATTGCAATTGCACTACAGGCGATACCGATCCGCGTTGGGCGGCGCTTAAAAATTTAATATAGCCAGAAAGAAGCACAAAAAGCACAAATGGTTTTCGTTGAGCCTTTTGTGCCTTTTTGTGGCGGACTAAAGACGGAGTAATTATGCCAAATCCAAAACGACGACACTCGAAAGCTCGTACCGCCAAACGACGCGCGCACGATGCTTTGCGCGTCCCCCAAACTACGCTTTGCCCGAATTGTCGTGAGCCCCGCATGCCACACCGCGTTTGCCCCAAATGCGGCTTTTATAAAGGTCGCGAAGTGGTGCAAGTGGAACAAAGCTAAAACAATCTGTGCGAAGTCAGTCGCAGCATCAGCCCCAATTAACGGGCAAGGTCGTTCTCGACGCCATGGGAAGTGACCACGCGCCGAACGTGGAGATCGATGGCGCCCTCGCTGCGACGCGCGACTTCGGCGTGGGAGTTATTCTTGTGGGCCAGTCTCACAAGGTCGAGCCTGAGCTGCGACGATGCGGTTGGCGCGGTGATGGTGATCGCGGTATTGAGTTAGTCGAAGCGGCTGAAGTTATTGCGATGGATGATCCAGTCGCTACTTCCGTCAGACGGAAGAAGAAAAGTTCTTTGAGAATCGGCACGAAGCTCGTCATGGATGGTCGTGCTGACGGTTTTGTCTCTGCCGGTAACACTGGCGCGGCAATGGCGACTGCAAAGATGGTGATTGGCACTTTGCCTGGCGTCGACAGACCCGCTCTCGCAGCAATGATTCCGACGAAGGCCGCAAAGCCGACGCTGTTGCTTGATGTTGGCGCCAACTCGGAATGCAAACCGCATCATCTCGCGCAGTTTGCGATCATGGGCGACGCTTATTCGCGTTCCGTGCTCGGCACTGTAAAACCTTCCGTTGGGTTGATGAGTATCGGCGAGGAAGAAGCGAAGGGAAACGAACTGACGAAAGAAGCGTTTCCACTTCTGCGCCAGTTGAGCAATATCAACTTTGTCGGGAATGTTGAAGGTCGAGACGTTTTTTCCGGCCTGGTCGACGTGATCGTCACTGATGGTTTCACTGGAAACGTGATGTTGAAACTGTCGGAGGGACTAACCGAAGCGATGCTCGCGATGTTGAAGCGCGAACTGATGGCGACGGCAGTCACGAAGGCGGGCGCGATGCTGGCGAAACCGGCGTTTCGAAGTATCAAGAAGCGGCTGGACTACACGGAGTATGGTGGTGCGCCGTTGCTGGGTGTCAGTCGCATAGTTGTGATCGGCCACGGTCGTTCGAATGCACGCGCAATTCGAAATGCGATCAGGAGTGTGAAAGAGTTTTCAGAGCATCGCACGGCCGAGCGGATTGAACAGGGAATTGCGGAAACGAATAAAAATCAGCCACAAATGTCACAGACGAATGCCGATAGTCTGCGTGCATCTGTGTAATCTGTGGACGATTGTAGTAATCTGAGGGATTAATGGTGAATCAACGCGCTGGAATTCTGGGTACAGGTCACGCTTATCCGGAAGGCATTCTGACGAATGCAGATCTCGCTCAGATGGTCGAGACCTCCGACGAATGGATCACGACGCGCACCGGAATTAAGCAACGTCGCAAAGCCGCGCCGGATGAATACACGTCGCTGTTTGCTGTTCGTGCTGCGCGACAGGCAATCGAGCGAGCGCGCCTCGATCCTTCTGACATCGATCTGCTTCTTTGTGCCACTGTGACTCCTGACCAGATACTGCCTTCAACCGGCTGTATCATCCAGGCAGAACTCGGCGCAAATAATGCGGCGGCGATGGACATCGTCGCGGCGTGCTCCGGCTTCTTGTATGGAGTTTCGCTCGCTGATTCGATGATCAGGACGGGCCAGATACGGCATGCAGTAGTTGTCGGTGCTGAGATCCTGACGCAGTACGTCGACTACACTGATCGACAAACGTGTGTGTTGTTTGGCGATGGCGCTGGCGCCGCGGTATTAGGAGCAGTGGAGAACGGTCGAGGCATTCTGGCGTCGAGGATCAAATCCGACGGGCGTTACGAGGAACAACTTTATTCACCAGGTGGCGGCACTCGCAGAAAACCGACTGCGGAAACACTGGCGGCAGGCGATCACTATTTCAAGATGAAGGGCAATGAACTCTTCAAAGTCGCCGTTCGTTCAATGGCTGAAGTTTCGCGTTCGGTGCTCGACGAGGCGGGCGTAAAGTCAGACGAAATCAGTTTGTTCATCCCGCACCAAGCCAATCAGCGAATCACTGAAGCGGTGGCTGACCGGTTGAATGTGGACATGTCGAAGGTTTATTCAAATATCGCGGTCCATGGAAACACGTCGTCGGCGTCGATTCCGATTGCGCTCGATGAGTGTGTCGAAGCAGGAAGAATCAAGCCCGGCGATCTCGTTTTGATGGCTTCATTTGGTGGTGGCGTGACCTGGGGCGCGGTGTTGTTCAGATGGTAAGTCGCGGATTAGCGCTGATCTTTCCCGGACAGGGTTCGCAGAGTCCAGGCATGGGAAAGGATCTGGCGGAAAAGTTTCCGGTTGCACGACAGGTCTTTGAAGAAGCTGATGATGCGTTAGGCTTTGCGATCTCGCGGCTGTGCTTTGAGGGTCCCGCGGAGGATTTGCAGTTAACAGAGAACACGCAGCCGGCGATTCTGACTGTTTCGGTGGCGGCGTTTCGCGCGATGATGGACGCTGGAAGCAGCGCTCCGGCATTTGTCGCGGGACATAGTTTAGGTGAATACTCCGCGCTTGTGGCAGCAGGCACGTTGAGTTTGTCCGATGCGGTGCGCATTGTGCGCGCACGAGGCCGGTACATGCAGGAAGCGGTTCCGGTTGGTACTGGAGCGATGGCTGCGGTACTCGGCGGCGAGCTCGAAGCAATCAAACGTATTTGCGAAGAGGCGAGTGAAGGTCAGGTTTGTTCGGTCGCGAATTTCAACTCACCGGGGCAGGCAGTAATTGCGGGCAACACCGAAGCTGTTGATCGTGCGATTGAACGTTTGAGTGGCGTTGCGAAGAGAGTTATCAAGTTGAAAGTGAGTGCGCCTTTTCATTGCGCGCTCATGAAGCCGGCGCAGGACAAGCTGGCGGCAGATCTCGAGCGGCTTGAATTTAGAGAACCTGCCATGCCGGTAGTGACAAACGTCGACGCACACGCGACGACCGCGCCCGATGAATTGCGCGACGCGCTCGTGCGACAGGTTTCAGCCCCCGTTCGTTGGGTCGACTCGATGCAGTTGCTCATTGAGCAATCGGTGGGTACGTTTGTCGAAGCCGGACCGGGAAAAGTTTTGTCAGGTCTTATGCGTCAGATCAATCGCGACGTTAAGATGCTGAACGTGGAAGACGCAGTGAGTTTGGAAGCAACAAAAGCTGCCCTTGCTGCAGGAGATTGAGTAGTTTAATTAACTCACAGAGGAGCAAAGACGATGCCCGATCAAGAGATCGAGAACAAGGTGAAACAGATTATCGTCGACGAGCTTGGAGTCGATGAAAACGAGGTCACGCCAAATGCGAGATTTATCGACGACCTCGGTGCCGACTCGCTGGACACGGTCGAACTCGTG
>DASYPN010000110.1:0-20752 GCA_036006625.1 Pyrinomonadaceae bacterium
ATGATGTGAAGACTTCGCGTCATCGTGTCGGAGACATGCGCGCCACTATATTCCGAGATTTCCAACTGGTCAAAGTAGCGGCCTGTTTCGCACGGCGCGGACCTGAAGGAAGGAGCCCGACTCGGTCCATTGCTGTTGGTATCTCGCGGTTCTGCATGAACCAGCGCCAGATGTTGCCGGTGCGGGAGTTTTCGGCACTGAGGAGGATGATACCGGCGTTGATGCCAATTACATCGGTGTCGACCCAGCCAGTTTTGGGGTTGAAGGCGTCGACGAAGCCGTACTTGCCGTAAATCTTCGAGCCGTAGGTGTCGTGCATTGTTTGCAAAGCTCGAGTGGCGAGTTCGGGAGTGAACATTAGAGAGCCACCGGCGGCGGAAGGGACGAGTGTGCCGTCGATGTCGGGGTCGCGTGGTGGACCACCCCAGGCGAGATATCCTTTGGCGCTGTCGGATGCAGTGATACCCCACAGGTCTGGTCCAAAGGCGGGGAAGTCGTATCGAAGGTTTATGCAGAACGCGCGGTGGGCGAGGGTTGCGGCGACGGAGTTTTGGAAATAGTCGATGCGGTCGCCTCTCGTTTCGCGACGGTTGCGAAAGTCGACCCAGGCGTGCGAGTACTGATGCATGAACAACGGCACCCCGATGGTTGTGAAATAGCTGTGACCTTCATAGCGATAGCGATCGCGCCACAACGCGTACCACGACTCGGGTGAGATCGGATATGACGGCGAGCCGATCGCGAGCAGGTAAAGTATGGCGTTTTCGCTGTAGGTGTCCCAACGCGCGCGTAGAAATCCTGACTCGGGTTTCCAACCGTGTGACAAGAGACGTGGATGGCCATTGAGCATCCAGCGGAAATCGACACGCTGATAGATTTGGCCGGCCATGCGCACGATCTCTTGATCGTCTCGAAAACATTGGCGCACTGTGAGTACACCGGCTAGCAACAAAGCGGTGTCGATCGAAGAGACCTCGCTGTTCCAACGTCGCTCACCAGTCTTCACATCAAGCCAGTGATAGAACCAACCGTGCTGCTGATAGGCGCGCTTGTCGAAGAAGCGCAGCGTATTAAGCGCACGTTCCCGCGCCTGTGATTTGTCTATCCAATTCCGATTAGCTGCTATGCACAGCGACGTCAGACCAAACCCGGTAGCTGCAATGCTTGCGACATTCTGGTGATTGGCATCGAGCGGCTTGCCGTCCATCCGAGCGCGGTCAGGCACGAGTCCGGTGTTTGGATCGGCTTGTTCCCAGAAGTATTGAAACGAGCGCCGCTGAAGATCGTCGAGGAACTGCGCCTCGACGCCGCCACAAAAAAGGAGTAGCCACAAAAAGGCACATAAAGCACAAAAAAGCTGTTTTGTGGTTTGGGTGCCTTGGTGTGGCTTCAACATCAATTTGCAGTCACGTCAAATTTTGCTTCAATAACATCCACTGAATTTGAGCCAACCATCACGCGGAACTCGCCTGGTTCGACGACGTAGCGCATCTCGTGATTCCAGAATCCGAGATGTTCGGGTCCTAACGTAAACTCGACCTTTTTCTTCTCGCCGGGCTGCAACGAGATGCGCTGAAAACCTTTCAACTCCTTGACTGGTCTAGTCATCGTCGCAACCAGATCGCGGATGTAGAGTTGGACCACTTCATCTCCGGCTCGACGCCCGGTGTTTTCAACGTCGACAGTAACAGTCAATTTGCTATTCGCACTGATGCGTGGCGTGCTGAGCTGCAGATTCGAGATCTTGAACGTTGTGTAGCTCAGACCGTAACCAAACGGATAGAGTGGCGTCCAGGGCATGTCGTAGTATTTCGAGGTGTAGCGGTTCTCAGCCTCAGGTGGACGACCCGTGTTCATGTGGTTGTAGTAGATCGGCACCTGGCCCACACTGCGCGGGAAAGTCACCGGCAGCTTCGCGCCCGGATTCACGTCGCCAAACAAAATATCGGCGATGGCATTGCCCGACTCGCTGCCACCCATCCACGATTCCAGAATCGCAGGGGCGTTGTTCGCGATCCAACCGACCGAGAGTGGACGGCCATTCGTGAGAACCACAATCGTCGGCTGTCCGGTTGCGTGAATCGCCTGGACCAGTTCCATCTGACGCCCGGGAAGATCGAGCGAGGCGCGCGATGCCGCTTCACCGACCATGTCATGCGTCTCGCCGACAAAAAGAATCGCCACATCCGCTTGCTTTGCGATATTTACCGCTTCCTGAAAACCCGCCGTCGAATCATCTTTGACTTCACAACCTTTCGCGTAAAGAACTGTGGTTTGCGGCGACACCTTCGCCTTAATTCCAGCGAGTGGCGTGACAGTGTTTTCTTCTTTCCCGTCACCCGCCCACCAGCCAAGTGGCGCGCGGCGGTTGTCTGCGAGTGGCCCGATCACGGCGACTGATCGGATATTTTTATTCAACGGCAACGTCTCGCGCTCGTTCTTAAGCAGGACCATCGACCGACCGGCGATCTCACGCGCGAGTCGAATACTCTCCGGACGCAGCAACGCATTCGCCTCGCGTGCCTCATCGGTGTAGGGACGATCAAAGAGACCGAGACGAAACTTGATTCGCAGGATTCGTCGCACTGCCTCGTCGATAGTTGCTTGTGTGAGCTTGTTCTCCTTCAGAAGCTGTGGGCCAAACTGGTTATAGCTGCGACTCACCATCTCCATCTCAACACCGGCATTGAGCGCTAACGCTGCCGCCTGTTCTTCGTTCGCGGCAACGCCGTGATTGATGAGTTCACGTACAGATGTGTAATCGCTGACGACAAAGCCATCGAACTTCCACTCGTCTCGCAATACCTTCGTCAACGTAAAAGCATTCGCAGACGCCGGCACACCGTTGATAGCATTGAACGAGCTCATCAACGTGCCTACACCAGCATCGACCGCAGCTTTGAACGGCGGGAGATAGATCTCACGCAACGTGTTCTCGGAAAGATTGGTGGTGTTGTAGTCGCGACCTCCTTCCGCCGCCCCATAAGCTACAAAATGTTTCGCACAGGCGAGTACCTTATCCGGCGCGCCGTAATCGTCACCCTGAAATCCGCGCACGCGCGCACGCGCGAAGGCGGCCCCGAGAAACGTATCTTCACCTGCGCCTTCACTGATTCGTCCCCAACGCGGATCGCGCGCGATATCGACCATCGGCGCAAACGTCCAACGCAATCCGACGTTGTTCGCTTCCTGCGCCGCAACGGCAGCCGAGCGTTCGGCCAGCGCCGGATCGAAACTGCTCGCTTCACCGAGTGGAATCGGGAAGATCGTGCGATAACCGTGAATCACGTCGAAGCCAAACAAAACGGGAATCTTCAAACGCGACTCATTCATCGCCACTCGCTGCACCTGGTTCGTGCGTTGGGCGCCACGAACGTTGAGGTTCGAACCGAGCAGACCTTTGCGAATCAGATCGAGATGTTCCGGACGAAAGTTTCCATTACCTTCGCCATCGAGTTGCTGAAGCTGTCCGAGTTTTTCTTCGAGCGTCATTTGCGCGAGCAACGCGTTGACTCGCTGCTCGACGTTCGGCGCTCGTTGTGAGTGCGTGAGAGAAGTTGAAAAGAGAAGAGAACTGAGAACGAACGGCAGTAACGCTGCAAGCCGGATGCGTTGCTTCATATTAGTCCACAGATTACACAGATTACACAGAATAAACTTCTATTCTGTGTAATCTGTGGATAAGGTTTCCTTCTAAAAGTTGAACCGCGCCTGGAATTCTACTACACGTCCGGCGAGTGCGCTTTTAGCCCTGCCGAAATCCGGACTGTCGACGTTCGGCGAGAAGAAGCCGAACGGCGTGAGATTCAGGTTGTTGAAGACGTTGAAGAAGTTTGCCTTAACTTCGAGAAACGATGCTTCGCCGAGAAACGCGGGTAGACCGGTTCGCTTGCCAAGGCTCATATCGACGGCAAAGTATTTCGGGCCGCGGAACGAATTACGTCCAATACCAGGAGGAAACTTCCCATCCGGATTGACGAGTGAGAAAAAGTTCTTACCGCCGCCGGGAAAGTTGCCAAATGGTCTAATGAAGGCTTCGTTGTCGGTGTCGTCAAGTGCGCCTCCTGTGTAACTGATTGGGCGCGATGGACAGACGAAATTATTCGAATTGGCCGAACGCACGCACGATCCGATGTGTGGCGTCCACGGAAAACCGGTGTGTGCCGTCAAAATGCCGTCGAGCTGCCAACCACCAAGGGCCTTACCGACGAAGTCACGTCGACCGCGGAAGAGTGGCAAGTCCCACAAGCCCGAAATGTTCAGATTGTGTCTCACGTCATAATCGGACGGACCACGTTCCTGACGAAGATCCTGCGGAAACGTCTGGTTGGTCTCCGCGCCCGGACCTTCGTTCGAAAGCGTGTCGATACTCTTGGCCCAACGATAGAGAACGTCAAACTGAAAACCGCGTGCGAAACGACGGGTCAAGCGTGCATTCATCGCGTTGTAGTTTGCATTCACATCAGGCGTCGGAATGTATACAGCAAACGCGAAATAGGGGTCTGGTATCGAGGGTTGCACGAAGAGTTGATTGACCAGGCGATACAGCTTGTGACTCGAACTGCCCTGGCCCCCGATCGTGGCGACGAGGTCCCATGGCAGCTTGTATTGGAAATCTAATGAATAAGCATAGACATACGAGGTTGGGGAATTCGGCAGCGTTCCGTAGACCTCAACGGTTCGATTGGGCGGCGTGCCCGTCACCGGATCAATGCCAACCGCAAGGGCCGGGTTTGCCGGATAGCTAAATGGTGAGTTACTGCTACCCAAAGCGTAAAGAATCTGCCCGTCGGCTCGCGGAGAACCAAAGCCGTCAAGTGGTGGGCCGGCCGTACCGCAGCAGATAGCATACCGAGCGAAGAAAGGTGGATTGCCACGCGTGTTGGAGAAAACTACTTCCGGTGTGCGGTTGTAGTAGATTCCGGCTCCGCCGCGAATGACAAGTTTTTCTTCCATGTTGAAGTACTTCGGGCTGTAAGCAAATCCGAAGCGTGGCGCAAAGTTGTTTTTGTCTCCGCTGTAGAGCTGGCTCGTTGGTTCGACTCTGGATCCAGCCAGTCCCCCGTTTGGTCCAAAAATAAAATTCGCGACTTTGTCGTCCTGCTCTTTCAGGACGCCGTAGTATTCGTAGCGCAGACCCAAAGTCAGCGAGAGGTTTGGACGCACTTTCCAATCGTCGCCGAGGAAGACACCGTAGCTGTTCGAGCGGAAGTGACGTTGCGCGTCTGCTGGTCCACCGGTTACTGGATCGGCGTTGATCTGATAGAAGAGCGGCGTGTCGTTGGCGAAGTTAAAGAGACTGGCGAACGTGTACAACGGACGAGAACCGCCGTTGAGGTTGTTGTCGTTGAACTCACGTCTGAATTCACCGCCGAACTTAAATCCGTGGTTGCCGTGCACGTTACTGACGACGTCTCGAAACTCCATGGTCTTTTCTGAGAAGTCGCCGGGTGTTGTTTCAGACTGATTTGCGCCGAAGCGGATGCGGCCATCACGTAATAAACTCTCGATCTCAACGCGCGGAATGCCGAAGTTTGTGTTACTGGACGAATCGATCTCGTTGAAAGCAAACTTGGTCAGGTTGAAGCGAGCTTCGTTCAGAAAAGTCGGAGAAAACGTGCGGTTGTAGAGCAATGTGTAAGCGGAGTTATGTGGTTCGGTGGTGATGTCGCCTTGGGGACGTGCGCCGTTGCCCGTATCAGTGCCAATCTGGAAACCACGCGTGAGATAGGTGCTGAAGGTTAACTGATTAAGGGAATTCGGCAGGAGGTCGAAACGAACGTTGAACTGCTTGGGTTTTCTGGAAGTAGGGGCAGCAATGAGTACCTTTTGAATGTCAGGAACGCCATCGAGCCCGCCACCACTGAGATTTGAAAACGGCACGTATTGGCCTAAGCCGCCTGATAGTGATCCGATGTCGAGCCCGCCACCAACTACCTGACACGGAAGGCCGCCGTTCAAGTCGCTGCACAAGGGCGTCAGCACCCCGCTGATGCGCGGTTGAATACCATCGCTCGCCAGTATCCGTGCACTGACTCCTCCCGGACGTGCATTGATCACGGACTGGCGGAATTGTGGTGTCTCGACATATGTCGTCACCGGCGTAGTTGAGTTCTCACGCAATGCTTCGTAAGACACAAAGAAGAATGCGTGATCGCGGAAGTTGCGCGTTGCCGGACCATTGCCTTCACCGAACCGCGGCAGGATGACGGGCCCACCAAGACTGCCACCAAACTGCCGGAAGAAGCGCTCGACTCTTTCAGTTTGTCCTCGGCCAAAATCGTTGGGATATTTATTGAACGCATTAAGCTTTGGACTGTCGTACTTCAGGAAGGCGCTGCCGTGGAAATCGTTGCTTCCGTTCTGCGAAACAACTTTGATTTGCGCACCGGAGTTTCGACCGTCTTCGGCGGAATAGGTCGTAGAAGAAACCTGAATCTCCTTCACGGATTCCTGGTTAGGCGTAACGACAGCGGCGCCGCCATGACTAAGACTGTTAACGCTTACGCCGTCAATCTGAAAATTATTGGCCGAGATGCGTTGACCGTTCGCGCTGATCTGCGGCTGATTCTCAGTTTGAAAGACGGAATTACTCGAACCGCCGGGTCCGGGAGAATTCGGAAACGCCGAAGAATTTCCGTTGCCTGCTCGCGACGCGTCGCCGAAGATGCCCGGAGTCAAGCGGATCAATTCATATGGATCACGACCGGCTTGCGGTAGTCGCTTCACTTCAGTGGTCGTGAGTCCTTTCGAGACGTTGGCGTTTTCAGTTTGTAGTTCGACAGCAGCCTCATCGCTGATGACTACGGTAGCTGTGACCTCGCCGATCTCCAGAATCACATCCACACCCTGAACAACTTCAGCGCTCACCGCGAGGTTTTGCGCGACACTCTTTTTGTATCCAGTTTTCTCGACCGTTAACTCGTATTTTCCCGGAGCCAGGCCAGTAATGCGATAGAAGCCCTCTTGATTCGAGGTACTTTCCTGCGTTTTACCGGTTTCGGTATCTTTAAGAACGACCTTCGCATCGGGTACAAGTGCACCGGCGGAATCGGAAATTGTTCCCTGGACGCCAGCGCGGAACTGCGCGGTAGCCGTAATCATTGCGCATAAAACAAAAAGACCGCACAGACTCATGCGGGCTACATTAGAGATAGTTGGCGACATTGCAAGGCCCCCTCCCAGAGGCCAAAATTTTTCCGTGCAAGCTTTCGCAAAGAGTTGAAGGATGTACGTCGGGGGAGACCGGTAATGCCGAACTGGACCAGTCGAACAGTACAACGCCAGACGCATTTTATCTGTGCGCACCCTTTCACAAAAGTATTCTTTTTGTCGCGAGGATTTGACGACACGTTTACACTTCCGAAGAATCGACCTGTTTATGGAGGAACGTTCAAACTGGTTACCACCGCCGGACTCGCTGTCGCTCGAAGCGGGACAGGTACATGTGTGGCGCATTAACCTGGAGCAGGATGATGGGATATTGGATCGGTTTCGACGGATGCTCGAGCCGGAAGAACTCGATCGGGCCTGGCGTTTTCGGTATGAACGACTGCAGAGACATTTCGTCGCCAGTCGCGGGTTTCTGCGTTACCTGCTTGCGCGATATATTGCACGAAGACCGGACGATTTGAGGTTCTCGTACAACACATACGGGAAACCATCGCTTGCGGGCGAGCGGAGTTTGCAGTTCAACATGTCGCACTCGCACGAGGTTGCCCTCGTGGCCGTGACGCGCGATGCGGCGGTCGGCGTTGACGTTGAGTACATTCGATCAGACTTTGCTAGTGAAGAGATCGCAACGCGATTCTTTTCGCGTCTGGAGGTTGAGACGTTTAGTTCATTGCCGAGAGAAGAACGAGTGGCGGCGTTCTTTCGGTGCTGGGCGCGGAAGGAAGCGTACATCAAAGCGATCGGGAAAGGGTTGTCACAGCCGCTTGACGGTTTCGACGTAACGCTAGCGCCTGACGACCCCGCGGAGTTGTTGCGGAGAGGAAAAGAAGATACGGTGACGTGGTCGATGCGTGATATTGATGTTGGATCGGATTATGCTTCGGCGCTGGCGGTTGAAGGTGTTCGTTCAGAGATCTCTTACTGGAAGTTTATTGGACAGGATTTACAGGATTGAAACAGGATTTACAGATACTAACCTCAGTTGCGGTCGATCCGGTTTGCAGTATGACTGTCGATCCCGACAACGCTGCCGGGTCGTTCGAGTACCAGGGGACGACTTACTATTTTTGCAGCACGCACTGCCTGCATCGCTTCCGTGAAAATCCGGAGAGCTTCCTGAACAAAGCTCCGCAACAACCGATCGGAATTACGCGACAGCCGAAGCCAGTCGCACGTGATCAGAAGTACACGTGTCCAATGCATCCCGAGATCGTGCGCGATGGTCCGGGCAGTTGTCCGATCTGCGGCATGGCGCTCGAGCCTGTGACTGTGTCTCTCGATCAGGAAGAGAACCCGGAACTAGTCGACATGACGCGGCGGTTTTGGATCGCTGTGATCCTCGCGATTCCAGTCTTCGCACTCGGCATGAGTGACTTGATTCCGGGTCAGCCGCTCCAGCAAATGGTATCGATGCGCACGCTGCAATGGGTGCAACTGATACTCGCATCGCCGGTGGTTTTGTGGTGTGGCTGGCCGTTCTTTGTGCGTGCGTGGCAATCGATTGTGAATCGCAGTCTGAACATGTTCACCTTGATCGGGCTCGGCGTCGCGGTTGGTTACTTGTTCAGTTTGATTGCCGTCGTTGTGCCAGGAGTCTTTCCGCACTCGTTCCGTCATGCGGATGGAAATGTGCCCGTCTACTTTGAAGCGGCAGCAGTGATCGTCACGCTCGTCTTGTTGGGTCAGGTGCTGGAGCTGCGTGCGCGCAGTCAGACTGGTACAGCGATCAGGGAGCTGCTCGGATTGGCTCCGAAGACTGCACGTCGCATTAGCGCCAACGGGCAGGAGCACGATGTCCCACTCGAGCATGTGGGCGTTGGTGATCGCCTTCGTGTGCGGCCCGGTGAAAGAGTTCCGGTTGACGGAGTCGTGCTCGAAGGATCGAGTGCAGTCGATGAATCGATGATCACTGGCGAACCGATTCCGGTGGAGAAACAAACGGGCGATCGAGTGGTGGGCGCGACGATTAATGGCACGGGGTCGTTTGTGATGCGTGCCGAACGTGTCGGTTCAGAAACGTTGCTGGCGCAAATTGTTCAGATGGTGGCGGAGGCGCAGAGGAGTCGTGCGCCGATACAGCGGTTGGCTGATGTTGTTTCCAGTTATTTCGTGCCTGCAGTGGTGATCATCGCGGTGATGACTTTCATCGTCTGGAGTATCTGGGGACCCGAGCCGCAGATGGCTTATGGACTCGTGAACGCCGTTGCCGTGCTGATCATTGCTTGTCCATGTGCGCTGGGACTGGCGACGCCCATGTCGATCATGGTTGCAACCGGAAAAGCGGCGCAGAACGGTGTGCTCTTCAGAAACGCTGAAGCGATCGAGGTTATGCGGAAGGTCGATACTCTCGTCATCGACAAGACAGGAACGTTGACCGAAGGCAAGCCGAAACTCGAGAGCGTCGTTACGAACGGAATGGTTGACGAGCAAACATTGTTGAGGCTTGCGGCGACTTTGGAAAAGAGTAGCGAACATCCGCTCGCATCGGCGATCGTTGCGGGTTCAGTTGAGCGTGGTATCTCAGTCGCTGATGCTGCTCGGTTTGAGTCAATAACCGGCAAGGGAGTCAAGGGTGAGATTGATGGCCAACAGGTCGCGGTGGGTAATCAATCCTTGCTTGACGAATTAAGACTCGACGCCGGTGAATTGACTGAAAAGGCTGAAACTCTGCGTACGAACGGCCAGACGATCATGTTTGTGACCGTCGACCAACAACCTGCGGGTTTGATCGGTGTTGCCGATCCAGTCAAGGAAACGACGCCCGATGCAGTCAAACAACTTCACGCCGAGGGCATTCGCATCGTGATGCTTACCGGCGACAGTCGCACGACTGCCGAAGCCGTCGCACGCAAGTTGGGAATTGATGAAGTAGTCGCGGAACTTCTGCCCGATCAGAAGGTTGATGTGGTAAGGAGGTTCCAGGATGCAGGCCGCATCGTGGCAATGGCCGGCGACGGTATCAACGATGCCCCTGCACTTGCGCTGGCTCACGTCGGTATCGCGATGGGCACAGGCACTGACGTGGCGATGAAGAGTGCTGATGTGACCCTCGTAAAAGGCGACCTGCGCGGAATCGTGCGAGCGCGAGCGCTTAGTCGCGCCACGATGAAGAATATCAAACAGAATCTCTTCTTCGCGTTTATCTATAACTCGCTCGGCGTGCCGATAGCCGCCGGTATTCTGTATCCGTTCTTCGGGATTCTTTTGAGTCCGATGATCGCAGCCGCGGCGATGAGTTTCAGTTCAGTATCGGTAATCGGAAACGCCTTGAGACTGAGAACAAAATCAGTGTAATCCGTGGCTGAGTAATCGATTGCCCGAAGCGGTGAACATCACTCCGAGAACCTCATCGGTGACGAAACGTTCATCGAGATCTGATAGCCGCACTTCACGATCAGTCCTGCCATTGTTGATATTCACGCCGGCAAGTCCATTGCCACCACGATCGAGATCTGTATAGAAATACATCCACTGCCCGCGCAACTCCGCTAAGCGTTCACGATGCCAGAGAAAACGCGAGAGCCGTTCTAACTGACGCGACGGGTCGATCCGCTTAGCGATTCCGAACTGTTTGAATCCGCGAGTACGACGATTACGAGCTGATATCGTCGCGAGTCCCTGCAGATTTAAATACGCCGATCGCGCCGTCATTACGGGACCATTAAACCGGAAGTAGAGCGACGCGGCGCGAGCAGCGATCGCCGCCACAGTGCGAAAGATGCCACGGCCCGGAGGTGTGTGTCTGGCGCGCCAGAGTTGCCGTCCATTCACCGGATCGAACGCTGCAATCTCTGACTGACCACCGATCACGATGTCACCGCGTTCATTCAGCACGCCGAACGAAGGCCGCTCAATCTTGTGTGAGACGCGACCGATTCTCTTTCCGTTAAGCGCGTCGAGGAGAATAAGATCATCACGATCCGCAACGGCGATCGCATTTCGACCGGGGAACAGAAGATTCGTGATGCCTTTGTCTGCACCTTTATAACGCCAGAGAACCTTTCCGTTGCTAACATCGATCGCGCTCACGCCATACGAGCCGCGTTCGATCGTCTCACCGTCCTTCAGTCGTGTGAACTGTCCGCCCGTACGGACGAAAAGCGTGTTGCCAAAGAGAAGCATCTCCGGCGTGAGACCGAGATCCTTTGCCTCCCATTCGGTGTCACCTGTCTGGCGTAAGATTGCTCTAACGCGACCGTGACCGGAGACGTAAACAAAATCATTGTTGAAGATCGGCTCAGCCTCCGTAAGCGCGAGACCTTCTTCATTAACGCGATACTTCTCACGCAGTCGTTCTTTGCCGCTCCGTGCGTCAAATGAAGTCACACCCTCATAGAAAACATAGAGTCGACCATCGACAAATGCGGGCGGGTAATAGTTATCGAGTGTGTAGTCGACCTCTTTGCCGGAATCGTCAGGCCAGCGCGCCGGCATCATTTCGACTTCGCCGATTTCATACTTCCAGAGTTCGTCGCCGGTAGCCAGATCGAGAACGTGCAGCTGTGGATGACGCTTGAAGCCGTCCCGCGCGCGATTAAATGCGTCCTTGACGAGCACAACAGCCAGCATATTCGCCCCCGGGTCGACTGAGATCTGCATCACCGCGCCTTTGATCTTGTCGCTGCGCCAGATCGAGTCGCCAGTCAGAATATCAACTGCCTCGACCCGCGCCTTGTCACCTTTTTCAAGACTCAACAACACGAGATCGGTGCCGGGAACTGGAACCACGTCGGTTTCGTCGAGCGATGTGTCTTTGCGACGCCAGAGAGTTTCGCCTGTCGAAGCGTCAATCGCGTAGAGCGATTTTTCTGTGCCCGTGATGACCACGCCCATCTCGGTCGGCTGATAAAAGCGAATGTCTTTGTCGAGTTTTGCTGTCCACGACTGTGCAAAAGCGGGAAGGGAAGAGAGCAGAAACAAGAACAATGAAGGAACAACGGCACGACTTAACTTCATGCGACTAGGATAACCTAGATCTGTTATGCTTTGCCCCGAAATGGTGAGGTTTCTCGCGCAGTTTGTGCTTCTTCTATTGGCGTCGTCTGCCGCTTTGGCGCAATCGATTGATCCGAACGTACCGACGCCCGTGCGAAGCAACACCGTGACTGGCAGCATCGCCGCGCGCGATCTCGGAGATGCGCGACAGACGGATCACTACTACACATTTACAGGCACGCCGGGCGATCTGCTGATCACAATTCAGAGCCAGAATCTCAACGGCGACATCGACGTTTTTACAGTCACAACGTTGCGGCCATTATTTAAGGCGACGCTTTATGCAGAGAGCACCACACCGGTCACAAAAAGCATTTACCTTCGCCAGCGACAGGATCTGATCCTGCGTGTGGAAGCGCGAAGTCCGAATGATGATCAGGGAACTTACCGATTATTCTTCGGCGGTTCGTTTCAACCGATTGTTGGCGGGCCTGACATTGCGGAAACAGAAACACCTTCAGAAGCTACGGAAGGTCGCCGTACCGGCAAGCGCGTTTCGTCAGTCGGCGCCAGACTTCCTGAGCCAGAGCCAACGCCGGTAACCGAAGTTGCAGCAGCGCCAACACCCGAGCCCACGCCGGAACCCACACCCGAAGCAAAACCTGTCGAGACGCCAAAAGAAGAGAAATCTCCTGACGCAGAAAAGCCCGCGACAACGCGAAACACGCGTGGCCGCAGACCGGCAACTCGACGTTCGACACCGGCGCCGAGAGTTCGAGAGACACCGACTGCTAAGGTTGAAGAACCGAAGGTTGAGGAACCAAAGCCGACGCCTCCTCCAGAACCCGAACCGGAAGCTGGTCCACGATTAGTGATCGAAACCAATGACGGTACGTTGATTAACCGCGCAATGAGTACTGTGAAACGTGTGACTGTTGAGAATGGTCAGGTGGTTATTGTGGGTAAGGATGGAAGGATTCAGCGCATGCTGCTGATTAATGTTGTGCGCATGTCGATCTCACCATAAGCCGCGGATTATTTTCCAGCTTTCAAACTCGCCAGCCTGGTTTTAAAATTCGGCAAGTCTTCAGCGGTTGGATCGACTTTCTCGAGCTGTGCGATCGCATCCTCAGCCGCTTTTGCGTCGCCCTTCTCGAGGGTTGTGGCCGCAAGGCCAGCAAGCACCATCGTGTCGTCAGACTTCATTTTCAGCGCCGCGCGATACCACTTCTCCGCCACGTCGTAATGTCCTGCATCAAGGTTTACCAACCCGAGTGTGACGACAGTTTGATAATCAGTCGGGCGGAGTTGATTTGCTTTCAGCAAGTACTCGATCGACTGGTCGTACCGTTGAATCTGATAGTAAAGCTGCGCAGCTTTGACCTGTGCCTCGAAGTTCTTCGGTTCGTTGCGAGCCTTTTCGAGCGACGCGGTGACTTCCTGCCGCATCGCTTCCGGATTCGGAGCGTTCTGCGCGCCTACGGGAGGATGATCGGCAGGCATCGACTGCGAGCCCGCCGCTGCCTGTTGTTGCATGGCCTGCTTCTGGCTCATCGAACTGGCAAAC
Organism: Pyrinomonadaceae bacterium; assembly: GCA_036006625.1. Taxonomy (GTDB): domain Bacteria; phylum Acidobacteriota; class Blastocatellia; order Pyrinomonadales; family Pyrinomonadaceae; genus PSRF01. The sequence goes on from DASYPN010000110.1 coordinate 13,676, forward strand.
ATAAAGCCCACGATGAATCCCAGCAGCACTCCGATGATTGCGAAAAGAAGATTATCTCTCGACATGATTTGTCTGTTTGCTATTTACTCCCGGCCAGCGTCTTTGCTTCGTTGATGCGCTCCGTGATTGCCTTGGCTACGTCATCATCCGGCGGAACTTTCTTCAGTACACGCTGCCAGTAGTCGATCGCTTTCTTGTAATCCCTGGCCTCGAACGCAGCGCTGCCCGCGAGGTTTAGAGCCTTCGCGTTTTCAGGATCAACTTGCAACGCGTGATTGATAAGCTCCGTCGGCTTGCCTTCAAGACTCCTGCCGCTTGCCATCGCAGTCACAAACGCATACTCGGCCCACAGGTCGGCATTTTTTGGATTCAACTCCGTAGCCTTGGCATAAGCACCTGCTGCTTCGCCGAATTTTTCCATCGAGCTGTACGAACGTGCCAGCATCAGCCAGCCTTCAGCGTCATTCGGATTCGACTCGAGTTTCTTCGCCAGCTTTGCGACGTTAGCTTCGATCTGCTCCTGTGAACGTTCCATGGGTCCCGCTGCGGTAGCTGCAGGAGGCGAGCTTACTGCAGCCGGATTATCGATGAGATTCGGCGTGCCAATCTGGAGATAAAAGATGATTGCGATGGATGGAATCCCGAATCCGAGCAGGTATGCAGTGTTGCGCGCATTCACAGTCGAGGGACGCGTCTTTTTTGAGCTTACACTTGCAGTGTCTTCGAGCAGACGGCGTTCGATCTCGTCACGATCCTGCGCGTACTGATCTTCAGCGACGATACCATTGCGCAGATCGGCTTCGAGCTCTGAAAGCTGATCGCGATACACGGCGATGTTTGCCTGCCGACGCTCGTCATCGGCTTTGACCTCCGTCTCCTGTGAACGCTGTAACGCCGGCGGCAACACAAACGCCAGCGCGACGACGATCAGAAGCGCACAAATGACCCAGAAGAGAATCACGTCGCCTCCTTTCCGGGGATCGAAGCGAGCAACTCTTCTGCGCGACGACGTTCGTCCGCACTGAGTGGCTTTTCTGTAATCAAATCTCTTCGTTGCTTTATATAGCGGAAGAGCACGTACAAGCCGCCAAGTAATAAAACAAATGGCCCAAACCAAAGCAGGTATGTCGTGAAAGTGACGCGGGGTTTGTACAGGATAAAGTCGCCGTACCGCTGCGTTAGAAACGCAATGATCTCCTGGTCGCTCTTACCTGCTTTCATCTGTACTCGTATCTCTCGCCGCAAGTCAGCGGCCAGTCCTGCAGGCGAATCAGCAAGAGTTTGGTTTTGGCACTGAAGACAGCGAAGCTGCTTCGAAAGATTTGCGAGTCGTTGCTCGATCACCGGATCGTCGCTCGGAACCTCTTCCTCCTGCACTTGCGCCACTACCACGGAAGCAAGCAGGCAGATCAGCAATATCGAAACGAAACGCAAGCGAGTCATTTGGGATTCCCCTGACGATTTAATTTCTGAACGAGGGGAAGAATTTTGTCCGACCAGACATCCGGTGTCAGTGGGCCAACATGCTTCATACGAATCGTGCCGCTTTGATCGATGACATAGGTCTCAGGAGCGCCATACACTCCGTAATCAATGCCCGTTCGGCCATCGAGATCGACGGCGCTCAAGAGATACGGATCGCCTAAGTCGCCGAGCCAGGCGAGCGCATCCTCGCGTTTGTCTTTGTAGTTGAGTCCGTAAATCGGAACCACCCCGGACTTCTGATACTCGAACAAATATGGATGTTCTTCCCGGCACGCCACACACCACGACGCCCAAACGTTCAACAGCCAAACTTTCCCGCGCATGTCTTCGTTCGAGAATGTCTTGTCGGGAGCTTTGAGTTGCTGAAGGCGAAACGTGGGTGCTGGTTTATCAACGAGCGCAGACGGCAGCTCGTGTGGATCACCAAGACGCAAGCCAATCGCCAGGAACGCGACGAGCACGAGAAAGATGCCGAGTGGAATTAAATAACGCATCTCTTATCCACAGATTACGCCGATTAAGATTCTGTTACGGAAGCGGCGACAGTGCTTGGCACTTCGGTTGTCTTGACTGTCTTTTGCGCTTCGCGTTCCTTGCGTGCCGCCAATGCATATCGTCGATCGCTGAGCGCGAGACCGCCGCCGAGGGCCATCAAAATCGCGCCACCCCAGATCCAGCCGACGAATGGTTTGTAGTACACGCGCACGCTCCACGCGCCGCCACCAGTCGGCTCACCGAGCGAGACATACAGATGGCGAACCATTCCTCTAACGGTCCTTCCGATACTTTCGCCAAACTCAAACGGCGAAGTTAACGGAGGGATTTCAGGAAAAGAATCCACCGCTGTCTCCGTCATAACATTGCCGCTAGCGGTGTAGTTTCTCTTCTCCGGATACAGTCTTTCAATCACCCTGCCATTGCGACTGACGACGATCTCGGCGCGTCCGGCGACGTAGTTTGGACCGTTAACATTCGTGACACCGACAAACTGAAAATCGTAGCCACCAGCGCGCACGACATCGCCGCGCTGCATGCGTACGTCCTGCTCGGACTGATAACCCGTCACGATCGTCACGCCAATGATAAACACCGCGACGCCGAGGTGTGCTAGCTGCATTCCGTAGTAACTACGACTCTGCGTACGAAGTTTTTGAAATGTAGTGAGTTGACCTGACGTTACGCGCACTCGTTCCCAAAGGTTGACGGCGATCGTGGTAACGATCCAGAACGCGAGCATTAAACCCAAACTGACGAGCGCTTTCCATTGTCCAAAAACAAACGGCAACGTAACAGCAGTGAGAACACTGATCACAAACGCCCAGCGCAGTCGTGTAACCAGATCCGGAAGGTTCGCTTTCTTCCAGCGCGCGATTGGTCCGATGCCCATCAGGAACATCGCGGGCGCCATCAGAGGCACAAACACGAGATTGAAATATGGTGGACCAACTGAAAGCTTAGTGCCACCAAGTGCATCGACAATCAACGGGTAAAGCGTTCCCAACAGGACCGAAGCAGCAGCGACCGTCAGCAGCACGTTGTTCGAAAGTAACAGCGACTCACGCGATATCACATCAAACTTGCCACCAACTCCAACCTGCTTGGCGCGTATGGCGTAGAGCAGCAACGAGCCGCCGATCACAATCAGCAGAAACGCGAGAATAAAAATGCCGCGTTTGGGATCAGTCGCGAATGCGTGAACCGACGTCAGCACACCGGAGCGAACCAGGAACGTTCCCAAAAGACTCAATGAAAACGCTGCAATCGCGAGTAGCACCGTCCAGCTCTTGAACCCGCCGCGTTTTTCAGTGACTGCGAGTGAGTGAATGAGAGCTGTGCCGACGAGCCACGGCATGAACGACGCGTTCTCCACAGGATCCCAGAACCACCAACCGCCCCAACCGAGTTCGTAGTAAGCCCAGAAACTTCCCAGCGCGATGCCGCAGGTTAGAAACATCCACGCGACGGTGGTCCATGGTCTCGACCAACGTGCCCACGTCGCATCAAGCCTGCCGCCAATTAGTGCCGCAATCGCGAATGCAAAGGCGACTGAGAATCCGACGTAGCCCATGTAGAGCATCGGTGGGTGCGCCACCATCGCAGGATCCTGAAGCAACGGATTCAAGTCGCGACCATCGACAGGAACAGGCGACAGTCGTGTAAACGGATTCGACGTGAGCAGCATGAACAGAAGAAAGCCCACGCTCACTATTCCCATCACGCTCAACACGCGCGCGACCATCACTTCCGGAAGGTTTCGACTAAACAGCGAGACTGCGACTGTCCACAGCCCCAGCATCAAGGTCCAGAGAAGCAGCGAGCCTTCGTGCGAGCCCCAGGTCGCGGCGAGACGATAGTGCAGTGGCAGTTGTGAATTTGAATTGGTGGCGACGTTGAGAACTGAGAAGTCGTTAGTGATAAATGAATAGCCGAGACAGCAGAACGCGATCGTGACGAAGATAAACTGCGCCTGTCCCGCAGGTGCGGCTAGTGCAATCCACGTCCTGTTACCACTCGACGCGCCGATCAGTGGCAACGTCGCCTGCGTCAAGGCAAGCAGGAGGGCAACAACTAATGCAAACTGGCCTATTTCAGGAATCATTTTCGTATTAGCCACAAAGAAGCACAAAAAATACAAAAAACAAAATCAGAATTCATTTGTGGTTTTTGTGCTTCTTTGTGGCTCAATTTAGTTGTCGACAACGCTCTTAGCTGCTTCGCGCGCGTATTTCGCTTTGTCGATTGCCTGTCCGGCTTCGGGAGGCATGTAGTTCTCGTCGTGCTTTGCCAAAACCTGGTCGGCCTGAAACACACCATCAGCGCCAATCTTTCCCTGCGCTACACAGCCGCGCCCTTCCTTGAACAAATCAGGAAGTATTCCTTTGTATACCACGGGAACATTCGCTGCTGTATCCGTTACGGTGAAGCGCACGGTCAAGCCGTCGCTGTCGCGTTTGAGAGAGCCCTCTTGAACGAGGCCACCGACGCGAAAGGTGCGATTGACCGGCGCCTCTTTCGCTGCCACTTGTGTTGGACTAAAAAAGAAGACGAGGTTATTACGAAAGGCGTTCGCAACGAGATAAGCTGCGACTCCGAGACCGGCGAGTCCCACCAAAATAAAAGCGACCCGTTTATGACGTCGTTTCATTGATACTCCCTCTAAAACCGGAGGCAGGAACTGAATTCGATGATTGCTTCTGTTGTTGCGTCAGCGCTTTCTTTCTTTGTTTCAGGCTAACGACTTCCCAAACAATCGCTATCAGGGAGACGAGATACGATCCCCAAATATAGAAGCCATAGCCGCCCATCGATAGATCTGGCCAATTCATGATTAGACTCCTACCTCGGCGAATCGAGAAGCGTTCTGCTCTCGCTCAAGAATAATGCATCGCAGGCGAATCAGCACAACGGCCACAGAGTACAGCCAGCAGGCGGCGAGCATGATGAGCAGTGCCGCCAGCATCGATCCTCTGATAGTTGGTTTCTGAAGAATACGAATAGTGGCGCCCTGATGCAGCGTATTCCACCACTGAACAGAAAAGTAAATGATCGGAATATTGATGACGCCGACGAGCGCGAGAACAGCGCCCGCACGATCTGCGCGTCTTGGATCGTCAATGGCTGCCTGAAGCGAGATGAAACCGATGTAGAGGAACATCAGGATCAAGGTCGACGTCATGCGCGCGTCCCAAACCCACCATGTGCCCCATGTCGGTTTGCCCCAGAATGCGCCGGTGATGAGTGAGATAGCTGTGAACATCGCGCCTGTAACTGCAAGCGACGATGCCATCATCGACGAGAGACGCGCATTGAATGCCCAGCCAATTCCTGCATAGATCGCCATCAGCACGTAAAGCAACATTCCCATCCACGCGGCGGGAACATGGATGAAGATGATCCGGTAAGCCTCGCCCTGCTGAAAGTCAGGTGGGGCGATGAAAAAGCCGACGAAGAGTCCGGTAGCGAAGAGAATCGCAGCCGGTATCGCGAACCACGGAATCATTTTCCCCGCGAGCGGGTAGAAGGTTGCAGGCGATGCGTATTTGTAGAGGTTCATGGTATTTCGATTTCCACGATCTCATCTGTAAATCTTGTTAATCCTGTCATCCTGTCCTTAACTACGGTAGTTGTCAGACATGATTACCTAATTTACAAGATTCAACTTATTCCAACGAAATCCTGAGCGCTGCCGCCGTTGCCCAGGGTGAAAAGAGCAGCGATACGATCGCAAACGCTCCGAGCAGCGACAGATGGGGTGATGGGCTTGTTCCCATGATGCTCGCTTCAACCGCTCCCGCGCCGAAGATCAACGCCGGAATATAAAGCGGCAACACTAATATCGAGATCAAAACACCGCCGCCACGCAGCCCGAGTGTCAATGCTGCTCCAACCGATCCAATCAAACTCAATATCGGCGTGCCTATCAGTAAACTCGCAAAGAGAATCCACAACGTCTCTCTGCGCAGATCGAATTGCACTCCAACGAGTGGTGCAATCAATACCAAAGGCACTTCCGCGACAATCCAGTGTGCCAGCGTCTTTCCCAGCACGACCAAAAACAACGGCTGCGGCGTAAGTAACAACTGCTCGAGCGTGCCGTCCTGATAGTCGTTGGCAAACAACCTGCCGAGCGACAGCATCGACGCGAGCAACGCCGCCACCCAAACAACACCCGGCGCGATCGTTCGAAGCAACTGCGTCTCGGGTCCGATGCCGAGTGGAAACAGACTGACGACGATCACAAAGAAGAAAACCGTCGACAGCATGTCGGCGCGGCGACGCCACGCCAGCATCAGATCGCGCCAAACGATCCAGCGCAACATCGATAAGCTCGAAGGTGCGTTCACGTTGCGAGTTCGAGTCGTTTGGTCACGCCTGCCGACAACTCTAATTCCTGATGCGTTGCGACGATCGCGATGCCGCCGCCGGCCAGATGGTTTTCAATCAAAGATCTAACAAGGACGACGGCGCCTTTGTCCAACGAGGTCATGACCTCATCCAGCAGCCAAAGCTGCGTTTCGCAGACGAGCAGACGCGCGAGTGCCACTCTCCTTCGTTGTCCCTCTGACAAGAGCCGTGCCGGAAGCAGCTCACGACCAGCAAGACCCATTTGTTGCAGCACAGCGAGAGCGCGATCTTTACTGACTGCGATGCCGTTCAGGGCGTTCGAGATTCTCAGATTTTCAACGGCGCTGAGCTCGTCTTTCACTCCGTGACGATGCCCAAGGTAAGTGACTGCCGTGAAATATTCCTCACCTAACGAGCGAATGTTCGCACCTTGCCACGTGACCTGCCCTTCAGCAGGAGCCAGGAGTCCGCACAAGATCCGTAGCAAGCTGGTTTTGCCGCTTCCGTTCGGCCCGGTGAGCTGGACGAAAGTTCCGGGAGACACCGCGAAGTCGAGTCCGCTAAAAAGCCTGCGATCTCCGCGCACGCAGCCGAGCTTACTGACCTCTAATATTGTTGCTCGTCCTCCGGCTCACAATTGTAGATTGCCGGTTGCCAAATGCCAATTGCCGATTTCTTTTAGACAAGTTGGCGATTGGCAATCGGCAATTGGAATCACTTAATTTCTAGGTTTGAATTGCACAGGGC
>DASYPN010000111.1:0-10289 GCA_036006625.1 Pyrinomonadaceae bacterium
GATGGTTCGGTACGTTTACCGGCGCAGCCGTGGTTTTCTTCGCTTACATCGGCTTTGACGCAGTCAGCACAGTGGCTGAGGAAACGAAGAATCCCGCCAAAGATCTGCCTGTTGGAATTATTGCATCGCTGATTATCTGCACGATTCTGTACGTGCTCGTCGCGGGTGTCTTTACGGGCATGGTGCCGTGGGAAACAGTACGTGGCTGGACCGCTGCACAACGCGGCGAATCTTTGACGATGGCGCTGGAGACTGTGGCGCCGCAGGCGTTGTGGCAAAACACTGTCATCGCGTTTGGATCGGTGGTCGCACACACGGCCGTGCTGCTCGTATTTCAGCTCGGACAACCACGTATCTTCTTCTCAATGGCGCGTGACGGATTGCTCCCGTCAGTCTTTGCGAGCGTTCATCCAAGGTTCAAAACACCACACGTCACCACGATCCTGACTGGCGTTGCCGTTGGCGGTATCGCTGCGTTTGCGACTGTCGATGAGATGGTGAGTTTGACTAACATCGGGACGCTCTTCGCGTTCATACTCGTGTGTGTTGGCGTGATGGTTCTGCGTCACAAAGATCCCGGTCGACACAGACCGTTCAGGGTTCCGCTTGGTCCTTACCTGTTGCCGGGTCTCGGCGCAATCTCGTGTGCGCTGCTGATCTACTTCCTGCCCGAAGGCTCCTACTGGCGCTTTGTCGGGTGGCTGATGCTCGGTCTTGCGGTGTACATGTCTTACGGTTACACGCGCAGTGCAGTTGGTCAAAAGATGGGACGTCCGAAACTGACGCCGGTGGGTTTGAAGTTCGCCGCCGTGTGCTTCATCCTGGTTGCAGTTGGGTTGTTTGTGATACCGCACGACGTCGCTCCCCGCGAACTGTTCTCCGAGGCGTTTGACACGAGTGCCGAGCAGCATAATCAGACGTTATATGGTTTACTGATCATCATCTTCGGACTCGTGGGTGCCGCCGTCGGCATCGTCGTAGGTACCAGGCGGGAAGTTGGAACTGAATGAACTTTAAGAGAACCCAATCACTGATTGTCGGGGTTGTGCTGCTGTTACTCAGTACCTCTGTTCAAGCGCAAACAGACCACGAAAATAAAGTTGTCTCATTGCAGTTGGGGGACAAAGTAGTTCTTATCCCGACTCCTACTGGTTACGAGGAAGTAACGGCGGAATTTGAAAACCTGAAAGCCCGCTTTGCGGCTACAGAACCACCTCAAAATGAGCTGCTCCTCGCCTACTTAACCACAAGCGATTACACGTTGCTAAAAAGCGGGAAACCGCCAGCTCTACAGCAGTACGCAAAAATCGCAGTGGTTCGACAGACAAAGGAGGTATCGATGTCACGTGAGGAATTCGCTGTTGTGGCCGACTACCTTAGAAACAATACGGGAAAGATCCTCGATCCGAAGTCGCCGGAACTGCAGAAACTATTCCAGGAATTCGGCCAGCATGTTAGCAAGGAATTATCAACAGACTTTAAAACAGCCCCCACTGAAACTGCCGTCCTGGGAACATTCAACGATAAACCCAATATCTATAGCTCAATGATAACGTCGACACTCAAGCGTGAACTGAACGGTAAGACCACGTTTTTTCCGGTGTTGGGAACGGTGAGCATTTTGCATATCAAAACCAGAATGATTTCGGTTGCTACGTATAGAGGATATAAATCAGAAGCCGATGTAGAAGAGCTCAAGACGTTTACCATTAACTGGACGAACACCATTCTGGCGGCGAACAAGTAATTACTCACAATGAACGCACTACCGATCATCATCGGCACTCTTTGCGTGATTGCGATCGCATATCGCTATTACTCCGCGTTCATCGCCGCAAAAGTGCTCGCGCTTGACGATTCACGCCCGGTGCCGTCGCAGACGATGTACGACGGTCACAATTACTATCCAACCAACAAGTGGGTTTTGTTTGGGCATCACTTCGCAGCGATCTCCGGCGCGGGACCGTTAATCGGTCCGGTGCTCGCGGCGCAGTTTGGCTTTTTGCCGGGACTGTTGTGGCTCGTGATCGGCGTTTGTCTCGGTGGCGCCGTACACGACTTCATGATCATGGCCGGCAGTGTGCGCCGCAAGGGCAAATCACTTGCAGAGATGGCTCGCACTGAAATCAGTCCGCTATCGGGCCTCGTCGCCGGTATCGCGATTCTTTTCATCGTCGTGATCGCGCTCGCTGGTCTGGGTCTCGTCGTCGTGAATGCACTCGCCGAATCACCGTGGGGAACTTTCACTGTCGGCTTCACGATTCCACTCGCACTCCTGATGGGTCTGTACATGTATCGCTTCCGCAAAGGAAAAATTGCCGAAGCGAGCATTATCGGTATCCTCGGATTGCTCCTCGCGGTTTATCTCGGCGGTCGGATCGCTGATTCCTCATGGGCGCACACGTTCACACTCTCGCGCAACAGTCTGATCGTGATCATGGCCGCGTACGGCTTCATCGCTTCGGTGTTGCCGGTGTGGATGTTGCTGTGCCCGCGCGATTACTTGTCGTCGTATTTGAAGATCGGCACGATTGCGTTTCTGATTCTCGGCGTGATGCTGGTTCATCCGAATTTGAACATGCCCGCGCTCACACCATTCACCGGCGGTGGCGGACCTGTGATTCCGGGCGCGCTCTATCCGTTTGTCTTCATCACGATCGCGTGTGGCGCGATTTCCGGTTTCCACGCGCTCGTTTCTTCAGGCACGACGCCGAAGATGATCGCGAAAGAGACGGACACGCGGATGATCGGCTACGGCAGCATGTTGATGGAAGGCATTGTCGGCGTGGTGGCGCTCATTGCTGCTACGTCTCTTTTTCCGGGCGATTACTTCGCTATCAACACTGCTCAAAAAACTGACGCGCAGAAAGCAGCGTACGTGCAAATGGTCGATTCGCACACCGCCCAGGGCTTCAATCTTCAACCACAGGAGATCGACCGGCTCGAACAGGAATCAGGCGAAAAGAATCTGCGCGGACGCACCGGCGGCGCCGTCACGCTCGCGCTCGGAATCGCGAAGATTTTCGACGGTATACCCGGGCTCAGTGGCTTCATGAAGTACTGGTACCACTTCGCCATCATGTTCGAAGCGCTCTTTATCCTCACGACAATTGACACCGGTACGCGTGTCGCGCGATTTCTGGTGGGTGAATTTGGCGGGCGTTTCTATAAAAAACTCGAAGAGCCGAACTGGCTGCCCGGTTCGGTGGTGACGTCTGTGCTCGTCGTCGCGTCATGGGCGGCTTTTATCTGGTCGGGCTCAATTTCCACGATCTGGCCGATGTTTGGTATCGCCAATCAACTCCTGGCCGCCGTGGCTTTGTGTGTAGCAACGACAATGGTGATCAACTCAGGCAAAGCGCGTTATGCCTGGGTGACGATTCTGCCGCTCGCGTTTGTCAGCACGACGACCCTCGTCGCCGGATTCAAGTCAATTACCGATATTTTTTGGCCGCTGGCGCAAAAACCGGAGACCTCGCTTCAGGGCCTCATCAACACCAGCTTAACCGCGATCATCATGGTTGCCGCGGTTGTCATTATGATCGACTCGATTCGCCGCTGGCTGGGAACAAGAAGGCATCCACAGATTACACAGATTCAGGAGGCTACCACCTGATTGGGCGGCGTCCGATTCAGCGTCTGTCTTTGAAAAATCTATGTAATCTGTGGATAATACCCGTTTTCGTAAAGCGTATCTCGCCATTATCTAGATAAATCGAAAGGAATTTGCCCAAGTGGAACTATCGCTGACACTGCGGCGGGTAGCAATTATCATTGCGGCTACCGTTACGACTTTAGCCTTTGCCTTGCCAACTTACGCTCAATCGCACCAGGGAGGTGAAGCAAGCTTAGAACTCCCAGACCTCACCCAGGTTACTTTCTTCAACGGCATATCCGGTCACAATTTGCTGCTGTTTGGCATCGTCATCTGCGTGCTTGGCCTCGGCTTCGGTCTGGCCATTTACATGAACCTGCAGAAAATGCCGGTGCACCGCGCCATGCGCGAGATCTCCGAGTTGATCTACGCGACGTGTAAGACGTACCTGACGACGCAGGGCAAGTTCATTCTCATTCTCGAAGCGTTCATCGCCGTCGTGATTGTCCTTTACTTCGGCGTGCTCTCGGGAATGGAGCCGTTCCGCGTCGCGATCATTCTGGCGTTCAGTTTGATCGGTATCGCGGGCAGTTACGGCGTGGCCTGGTTCGGCATTCGTGTTAACACGTTCGCCAACTCGCGCACTGCGTTCGCGAGTCTCGAGGGCAAACCCTTTCCGCTTTACGCGATTCCGTTAAAGGCCGGCATGAGCATTGGCATGATGCTGATCAGCGTCGAACTGTTGATCATGTTGTGCATCCTGTTGTTCATTCCGGGCAGTTATGCGGGACCGTGCTTCATCGGTTTTGCGATCGGTGAATCACTCGGCGCCGCTGCTCTGCGTATCGCCGGCGGCATCTTCACGAAGATCGCCGACATCGGTTCCGACTTGATGAAGATCGTCTTCAAGATCAAGGAAGACGACGCGCGCAATCCGGGCGTGATTGCAGACTGCACAGGCGACAACGCAGGCGACTCAGTTGGACCAAGCGCGGACGGCTTTGAAACTTACGGCGTCACGGGCGTTGCGCTGATCACGTTTATCCTCGTCGGAGTTTCGAATCCGACAGTTCAGGTGCAATTGCTGGTCTGGATCTTCGTCATGCGCGTGATGATGATCGTCGCGAGCGGGCTCTCTTACTTCATCAACGACGCAATTGCCAAGGCGCGTTTCAAAAATGCTGACTCGATGAACTTCGAGTCGCCGTTGACGTCGCTCGTGTGGATCACCTCGATCGTCTCGGTCGTAATTACGTTCATCATTTCAAGACTGACGATTCCGACGCTAAGCGGCAACCCGACGCTTTGGTGGAAACTCGCCATTATCATTTCGTGCGGCACCATCGCAGGCGCGTTGATACCGGAGCTTGTGAAGGTATTTACCTCGACCGAGTCGCGCCACGTCAGCGAAGTCGTCACGTCTTCAAGAGAAGGTGGGGCGTCGTTGAATATCCTCTCCGGCCTGGTTGCGGGCAATTTCTCAGCGTATTGGCTCGGCATAAGCATCGTCGGCCTGATGGCAATCGCATACTTTTTTACGAACCTTGGAGCTGAGGCGGGATTTGGTTTAGGCGCGTTGATGGTGGATCCGGTGGTCGCGCCAGTGTTTGGTTTCGGACTCGTGGCGTTTGGATTTCTGGGCATGGGACCAGTCACGATCGCAGTCGACTCATACGGCCCGGTAACAGACAACGCACAGTCGGTTTACGAGCTTTCCCTGATCGAGAACGTCCCCGATGTTGAAGCCGAGGTGAAAAAGGACCACAACATCGACGTCAACTTCGCGCGCGCCAAGCATCTTCTCGAAGAGAACGACGGCGCCGGCAACACGTTTAAGGCGACAGCCAAACCCGTGCTGATCGGAACTGCGGTAGTGGGCGCGACGACGATGATCTTCTCGATCATCATGACGCTCACTGACGGCTTGCGGACTGATGTGGATAAGTTGTCGCTGATGCACGCTCCGTTTGTGCTCGGATTGATCACGGGCGGTGCAGTGATCTACTGGTTCACGGGCGCTTCGACGCAGGCAGTGACCACTGGCGCATATCGCGCAGTGGAATTCATCAAGGCCAACATCCGGCTCGAAGGCGTCGAGAAGGCATCTGTTGAAGACAGTAAGAAGGTTGTTCAGATCTGCACGCAGTATGCGCAGAAGGGCATGTTCAATATCTTCCTGACGGTCTTCTTCTCGACCCTCGCGTTCGCGTTTGTAGAGCCTTACTTCTTTATCGGCTACCTGATTTCGATCGCGGTGTTTGGTTTGTACCAGGCGATTTTCATGGCGAACGCCGGTGGCGCCTGGGACAATGCGAAGAAAGTTGTCGAAGTCGATCTGAAGATGAAGGGAACGCCGCTTCACGATGCGACTGTCGTGGGCGACACGGTTGGAGATCCTTTCAAAGACACTTCGTCAGTCGCGATGAACCCGGTGATTAAGTTCACGACGCTCTTTGGATTGCTCGCGGTTGAGCTTGCGGTAAGTTTGACGGCGCGCAACAACGGCAATGCGACGTTGACGCGCATACTGGCGCTCGTGTTCTTCCTCGTCTCGGTGTTCTTCGTCTGGCGCTCTTTCCACGGAATGCGGATCGGCACCACGGCGATGGAGCCACGGGCGACGGAAACTGAAGTCGCGAAGTCTGTCGCAGGAGATTGATCACAAGGTACACTACGCATATGAGCTCATACGTCAAAGCTGACACATTGATGGAAGCGGCGCTCGCGCCGCTCGATTCAGTCCGTTCCGCCGGGCTGGTGATTGTTTTTAGTTTGTTCATTGCGGCGGCGGCGCAGTTTTCAATCCACATCGGGCCGAGACCGATCACCGGGCAGAGCTTTGCAGTGTTGTTGACTGGCGCGTTGCTTGGTTCACGTTTGGGAGCGATAGCCGTGATTGCCTATCTGATCGAAGGCGCAGTTGGCTTACCGTTCTTTGCGCCAGGCGGAGCGCCGGGTATTTTGCGGTTTCTTGGACCAACTGCTGGATATCTGATTGCTTTTCCAGCGGCTGCTTTCATCACCGGAGCTTTCGCCGAAAATGGTTGGGACAAGAAATATCACACAGCCGTAGCGGCAATGGCGGTTGGCTCAGCGATCATTTTGCTTGGCGGCTGGGGCTTCTATTCGATTCTGACCAACACGTCGCCGATCATAGCTTTCAAGATTGCGGTGTTGCCGTATCTCGCCGGTGACGTGATCAAGATCGCGCTTGCTGCCGCGGTACTTCCAACAGGCTGGGCATTGCTCAAGCGTAAAGCTTCGGGTCCGCGTTAAAGATGTATGTTCTAAAAGTAAAGTCACGGAACCGCGAAGAGCTAGTAGAGTTCACCGATCTCGTTCGAGAAAAAGTCAGGGAATCAGGCCAGCGTGAGGGTGTGGTTGTACTTTATGTGCAACACACCACCGCTGGCCTCACTATTAACGAGAACGCCGACGCGGACGTCCCGCGCGACATGCTGCACGCGCTGCGGACTTTGATCCCGCAACATGGAATGGGATTTCGTCACGGCGAAGAAAATTCCGACGCGCACATCAAGGCCAGCCTCACGGGTTCCTCAGTCACGATTCCTTTTCACGATGGACAACTGCTGCTCGGACGCTGGCAGGGAATTTTTCTTTGCGAGTTCGACGGCGGCCGTGAGCGCCAGGTGATTATGATGATCCGTTAACTATCCGTTTCATCCGCGTCCAACTCTTTCAGTATCGCCGCAAACTTCTCTACATCATTTTTGGTTTTTTCGAGCGCGCGCCGGCTATCGAGATAAGCGGTCCAAGTCGGCGTTTGCGTGAGGGCTTTGACAGTGTCTTCGTCGAGCACCTGGGCCATCATCGCGATCAGATCGCTGACGACGCGTGTGTGCTCGAGCAGGTCTTGAATGATCGAGTAAGCGAGTTGGGCTTGTGCGTAATCGAGGTCTTCAGCCATTAGTCTCTACAAACGGCAATCCGGTAACGGTAGCATTAATCCCATCGGCCGTGACGACGCGTGTTCCTTCGGCAAGATGTTCGTAGCGAACATAGCCGATTCCAATACTTCCCATTCGCGGTGAGACTACCGCCGACGTGACGCGCCCAATTTCCTGATTCTCCGTCGAATTAATTATTGCGCCTGATTCAATCTGCGCGTCTGTTTCGAAACGGAGTCCGGTTAGTTTCTTCGCGGGATGACCGCGATGTTTGATCCGCACGATGATTTCCTGTCCCACGTAGCAGCCCTTTGTGTAGCTCACCGCATCGTCGAGATTTGTTTCCGGAACAACAGTCGTTTCATCGACGTCTTGTCCGAAGCGCGCGATGCCGGCTTCGACGCGGAGGATTTCAAGCGTGTCTGCGCTGATGGGTTGTGCGCCTGCGGTTTCGAGAACCTGAAGCATTTCAGCTTTTCGCGACGAGTCGAGGAGGATGTCGAAACCATTTTCACCAGTGTGGCTGGCGCGAATGATCATCACTCCGTGAATCTCTGAAACACCGTTGACTGGAATCTCTGAGGCAGGTGTTTCAAACACCTTCTCGATAACTTCACCAGCGAGTTGTCCCTGGACTGTTAACAAAGCAGTTTCGGCCGTGACATCCGACACTTTGAAGTCGCCTGCCATCGTAAACCGCGAGATCGTTTTCAGCACCGCATCGTGCGACGGGGTCTCCGTGTCGATCAGAAACGACGGATCACCGCCGCGAATCACACGCACAGCGCCAATCAAACGTCCCTGCACGGTCGGAAACACCGATGCCATCCAACGATTTGCGGCGAGCGACTTCATGTCGTTGGTCATGAGACCGTTCAGAAACATCGTCGCCTCCGACCCGCTAATCCGAATCCGTCCACGCAACTCCGATAAATCAATGAGTCCCGCTCCGCCGTCACGAACTATTTCATATTCATTCATCTGTGTATTTTGTGGATGGCTTTGGCCACCACCTGATAGTCCTTTAACTGCTCCGCTTCTCTTCGATGCGACGCCAGCACCTGCGGGCTCGGATGATAAATCGGCACGAGCAGGCGATTGTTCCACGAGTGTATTTGAGAAGCAGACGTTTTCAAACTCAACTCATGAGATTGAATGCGCTTCAACGACTCGAGTGCAACGGAACCCAACGTCACGATTACACGCGGATCGACGAGTTCGATCGTGCGCTTCAGAAAGGCGGAACAGTTAGTTAATTCCCTCTGCGTAGGTTTGCGATTTGCTCCAGACTCGGAGCGTGGATTACACAGCGCAGCGCTCGTGATGAAGATTTCTTTGCGCGTGAGTCTGATGGAGCTCAGAAACCGGTCGAGATTCGCGCCCGATTGATCGCCCGAAAACGGCACGCGTGTTCGATCAGCGCCCTTTCTTCCGGGCGCTTCGCCGATGAACATGATGCGCGCTTCAGGGGATCCGTTGAGCTCACTTAGCACTGCCCTGCGCCCACACATCGCCGGACAACGCGTACACGCCGCCGCTTCTGCCGCTAACTCGTGAAACGATTCTGTTCGAGAACTCTTCATTAATAGAACACAAACTCACGCGTTTCGATATTGTAGTCGCCGTTACGATAAGGCCAACCGTCTGGGCCGATCAGTTCCATGCGGATTGTATGCTTGCCTGCGGTCCATCCCGTCACCCAAAGCGATTCCCATCGATCGATCCAGCGCATATCTTCATCGTCCACGATGTAGCGCACGCGAAACTGGCCGCCGTCGCCTTTCAACTGTGCGTTTGCCAGGGAAAAATCGATGATAATGGGCGAGTCTCCGAGAAAGAATATGTCTTTCTCTTTGCCGAAATTGAAGAGCAATAGCGGTTGAGTCGGGTCTACTCGCTTCTTCGGATCGTCTGGTTTCGCGGGGAGTTTCTTTGAAGCCATTGTTTCGATCTTTAAGACCTGTCGCGGTGGCGGTGAGACAAACGTCGTCGCGGTTGTGTGCGCATTCTCATTGTTGCCGGAACAACCGAATGATACGAGCGCGATGATCCACAGCAGTGCTTTGAATCTCTTCATAGCAGTTCACAGAATACACAGATTATGTAAGAATCCGCGCTGGACCAGCAAATCATCAATGAGAAAACTACGTCTCTTCCTGCTTGTTTTCAGTCTTCCTCTTTTTGCCATCACATTGTTCATCGGTTGTAGCGGCGGTTTTGCTCCTGAGATTCAACCACTTCCAGCACAACTTGCAACGTACGAACCGATGTCGATTCCACCGGACAATCCTTTGACACCGGAGAAAGTTGCGCTCGGGCGCCAGTTGTTCTTTGACGAACGACTCAGCATCGACGGCTCGAAGTCGTGTTACTCGTGTCACGTTTGTGAGCATGGATTGACTGACGGTTTACCGAAAGCGATCGGCCCCGGAAACAAGCAACTCCCGCGCAGTAGTCCGACGCTTTGGAACATCGGCTATCACAAAGAGTTTTACTGGGATGGTCGCAGCAATTCGCTCGAGGCGCAGGCCATGGCTGCCTGGAAGGGTGGAAACATGGGTGCCGGCGACAAGACGGGCGAAATTGCGGCGAAGATAAACGCACTCCAGGGCTACAAAACGCAGTTTCAAAAAGTGTTTCAAAGCGACGCGACGCCTGACAACATGATGAAAGCGATCTCAGCGTATGAGCGAACGATCATTGGCGGAAACACTCCGTTTGACCGCTACCGGGCGGGCGATAAATCAGCGCTGAGTCAGAGTGCTGAGCGCGGTTGGAATATTTTC
>DASYPN010000112.1:0-7966 GCA_036006625.1 Pyrinomonadaceae bacterium
AGACAAATTCGCAAAATCGTTCTCGCTTACTCCGGTGGGCTCGATACCTCGGTAATGCTGCGCTGGTTGAAGGAACACTATCAGTGTGAAGTTGTTTGTTACTGCGCCGACGTCGGTCAGGGTGCGGAGCTGTCGGGTCTCGAAGAGAAAGCGTTTGCGACCGGCGCTTCAAAGCTCTACGTCGAAGATCTGCGCGAAGAGTTTGTGCGCGACTACGTCTGGACCGCCGTCAAAGCAAATGCAGTTTACGAAGGCATCTATCTGATGGGCACTTCCCTCGCCCGTCCCGTGATCGCGAAACGTCAAATCGAGATCGCGCAGAAAGAAGGCGCGGATGCCGTCGCGCACGGCGCCACCGGCAAAGGCAACGACCAGGTTCGTTTCGAACTGACTTACTACGCGCTTCAACCCGATATCAAAGTCATTGCTCCGTGGCGCGAGTGGGACTTCAAAGGACGCACGGATCTGATCGCATACGCAAAGCAGCACAACATTCCCATCACCGCGACGGCCGAGAAGCCTTACTCAACCGACGCGAATCTGATGCACATCTCTTACGAAGGCGGCATTCTCGAAGACCCGTGGGCCGAGCCACCCGAGAACATTTTTCAACTCACGCGCTCCCCCGAAAACGCGAGCGCTGAAGCACAGTACGTCGAGATCTCTTTCGACAAAGGCGAGCCGATAGCGATCGACGGCAAACGACTCGATCCAGTCGCACTGCTCGAGACGCTGAACAAACTCGGCGGCGAGCACGGCATCGGCCGTGTCGATCTGGTTGAGAATCGTTTTGTCGGCATGAAGTCGCGCGGTGTTTACGAAACGCCGGGAGTCACGATTCTCCAGGCGGCGCATCGCGCGCTCGAGTCGATCACTCTTGACCGCGAAGTGATGCACTTGCGTGACTCGCTCGGCGTGAAGTTTGCCGAAAGCGTGTATTACGGATTCTGGTTCGCGCCTGAATTCAAGCTGATGCGAAAAATGATCGATGAGACTCAGGCAACTGTGAGCGGCGACGTTCGTCTAAAGCTCTTTCGCGGAAACGCGATCGTCGTGGGACGGCGCTCGCCGAATTCACTCTACGACGAAAACGTCGCCACGTTTGAGGCGGACACTGTTTACAACCAGCGCGACGCAGAGGGGTTCATCAAGCTGAACGCGCTGCGACTCAGATTGGGAGGTGGACGATGACTAAAATCAATGTGATCGACGTCGACAAGATCGGCTCGGCAACGTCACCGCTCGGCTTGGCGAAGACTGTTGCGCTCGTTTCCAGTTCCGAGTCAACGAAAGCAGGCGACGTTGTTGTCGTTCGTGCGCTGACTGACAGTGCCACTTACAACATGCTCGAGTTGCCGACGGGCAGACTCGCCAAGATCAATCCCGGCGATTTGTTGATAGGCGTGCTTGGTCGTCGTCGCGCTTTGAAGGGTTTTGTCGGCGATGTGCCGCCGTCTATGAAGAGCGGCGATCAGCTTCACCTTTTGAATATGGGCGGAGTGATTGGTTTGTGCACCGGACACCATTCGAGTCTCGGCGATGCGATCAAGCTCGAAGTGATTGGCCTCGTGTGCGATGAGAATGGCCGTGTGCAGAATATCGCCGATGCAGCGTTGCCGACGCGAACGAGTCTTGGTGACTCGGCGCCGATCGTGATGATCGCGGGCACGAGTATGAACAGCGGCAAGACTTACGCGGCGACTGAGTTGATCAAACAAGCGACGCGCGCTGGTCTGCGTGTGGCCGCGGGAAAACTTTCGGGCGTCGCGTGTCTGCGCGACACGTTGAATATGGCCGATCATGGTGCGGTGAAGACGGCGAGTTTTCTCGATTGTGGCATGCCGTCGACTGTCGACGTCGCAGATCTCGCACCGGCAGCGAAGGCGATTATCGCGAAGTTGAATGAAGTGAATCCGGATTTGATCGTGATCGAGCTAGGCGATGGAATTCTTGGCGGATATTCGGTGGACACGGTCTTTGCCGATTCTGAACTACTCGATGCCACGGCTGCGATCGTGTTTTGTGCGTCTGATTACGTCGGCGCGTGGGGTGGCATTGAGCTATTGCGGCGGCGAGGTGTTGAAGTCGACGTGATCTCGGGTTCGGTGACGGATTCGAAGATGGGAGAGGATTACGTCAAGACAGAGTTTGGCGTGCCGGCTGCGAATGCACGGCGTGAAGGCAGTTCATTGTTCGAACTCGTGATGGAGCAAGTTGAAACGTTCAACGAACCGGTAATCGTGCAGTGATGAAAGATCAGAACAGAGTTCGGGTTGGAATATTTGGCGGCTCAGGATATGGCGGCTCAGAGTTGCTGCGTATTCTGCTGTTTCATCCGCACGTCGAGCTCGTGTTTGTGACGGCGAATGAACAGGCCGGGAAACCGATCGGTGAAGTTCATCGGAATCTGAATGGACTGACGCAACTGAACTTCATAAAGGAACCGGAGAATTTAGACGGTATCGACTGTGTTTTTCTCGCGCTCCCGCACGGGCAGGCTATGGAAATCGTTCCGCGTCTTCCCGGAGGTGTGAAAGCCATCGATCTCTCCGGTGACTTTCGACTGCGCGATCAGGCGACGTTCGAGAAACACTACAAACAAACACACACTGCGATGAGCGCGCAGGCGGAGTTTGTTTATGGACTAACTGAAACAAATCGTGAGGCGATTCGAAGCTCACGACTGATTGCAAATCCCGGCTGTTTTGCGACTGCAACGTTGCTCGGCCTGGCGCCACTCGTCGCGAACAATCTGCTGAACGGCCGCGTCATCGTTGATGCGAAAACCGGATCGTCCGGCTCGGGCGCCAAAGCGGCTGCGAACACGCATCATCCGCAGCGGATGAATTCGTTTTACGCTTACAAGCCTTTCACGCACCAGCACGTTCCCGAGATCGAACAGGAACTCGAGCACGTCGGTGATTGGACCAACGAACTGGTGTTCATGACGCACTCGTTGCCAGTCGCGCGCGGAATCTTTGCTTCGATCTACGCTGAGACTAAAACCGAGCTGAGCGACGAAGACCTGCGCAAAATCTTCGCCGGCTATTATCGCGAGTCATTTTTTGTGCGGCTGGTGCAGGGCTCGCCTGATATCAACTGGGTGAAGACGACGAACTTCTGCGACATCGGTTTCGCGGCTCGTGGAAAACAGATTGTCGTCTTTTCTGCCATCGACAACCTGGTTAAAGGCGCCGCTGGCCAGGCAATTCAAAACATGAATCTGATGTTCGGGCTCGACGAGACCACAGGCCTAAAGCTCGTAGGAACAAATCCGTGAATCAATCTGTGTTATCCGTGGCTACGGAAGACCAGTTTCAACTGGCTACGTACAAGAAGATGCCAATCGTCGCCGAACGCGGCGACGGTGTCTGGATCTACACGAGCGACGGCGAGAAGTATCTCGATCTGTACGGCGGTCACGCCGTCGCAGGTACCGGCCATTGTCATCCTCACGTCGTCGAATCGATCCGCGAACAGGCTGGCAACCTGATCTTCTATTCGAACCTCGTCTATTCCAGTGCGCGTGCGCGGGCCGCGGAAAAACTTGTCTCCATTGCGCCCGACGCGCTCACTAAAACTTTCTTCTGTAACTCCGGCACCGAAGCAAACGAAAACGCCATGCGCATGGCGCGCATGTTTACCGGTCGCGAGAGGATCATCACTTTCTCCGGCGGCTTTCACGGGCGCACTGCCGACGCGATTAGCGCCACCTTTCTCGGCAAGTACCGCGAGATCGGAAAGCCCAATGTACCGGGACATATCGAGGCCGAGTTTGGGAACATCGATTCGGTTCGCGAGCGTGCGGACGACACGGTTGCCGCGATTATGCTTGAGCCGATTCAGTCGATGGCGGGCGTCAGTATGGCCCAACCCGATTTTTATCGTGCGCTGCGTACGCTGTGCGATGAGCGTGGCATCGTGCTGATTTACGACGAAGTACAGACGGGTGTCGGACGCACCGGACAATGGTTCTTTGCGGGGAGTGAAGCGGGTGATGGTGTCGTGCCTGATATCGTGACGCTCGCTAAGGCGCTGGGCAGCGGTGTTCCCGTTGGTGCGTGTCTCGTCACTGAAGCCATCTCATCGCGCATTAAAGAAAACGATCTCGGCACGACGTTTGGCGGCGGCATGCTGGCGATGGCCGCAGTGACTGCAACGCTGGAAGCAATCGAGAACGATGGAATGCTCGCGAATGTCAGACGTGTAGAGGCGTATCTGCGCGATCGGCTGAAGGAAGTTGAGCGCGTCGTGGCAGTTCACGGACTCGGGTTTCTCCTGGGAATCGAGTTTAAGGAAAATGCCTCGACTGTTCACAAGGCTTTGCTTAATCGAAAAATCATTACCGGCACGTCGAGTAATCCGAAAGTGTTGAGATTGTTGCCGCCATTGTGTTTGACGGAAGCGCATGTCGATGAGTTTGTTTTAGCCACGGATGAAAACTGATTTGCTGAACACGATCGGGATGTCGCGGCAGGAGATCGAGAGTTTGCTCGACGCGGCTTTGCGCTTCAAAAGTGGCGATGATCAATCGAAGCCGCTCGCGGGTAAGTCTGTGGCGCTCGTGTTTTTTAATCCGAGTTTGCGGACGCGGGCGTCAATGCAGGTCGGGATTTATGAGCTTGGTGGGAATGCGGTTGTGCTGGAGCCGGGTGGGACGAGTTGGACACTTGAGCATCGGGCTGGAACTGTGATGGATTCGGACAAGACCGAGCACGTTGCTGAATTTGTCCGTGTGCTTGAACGATATTGCACTGCGATCGGCGTCAGAACTTTTGCGGCATTGAAAGACTGGCAGGAAGAGCGGACGGATCCGGTGCTCAATGCCTTCGCACGGTATGCGTCCGCGCCAATCATCAACCTCGAATCGGCGATGCACCATCCCTGCCAGTCGCTCGCCGATATGCTGACGATCCGTGAAAAGATCGGCGCCGGACGAAAGCGGGTGGTGCTCACATGGGCCTGGCACCCGAAGGCGTTGCCGATGGCCGTGCCGAATAGTTTTGCTCTCGCAGCATCGCAGATGGGCCATGATCTCGTGATCGCACACCCGCCCGGCTACGATCTCGATGAAGAGCTGATCGAGAATTTAGGCGAGGATGTTGAGATTACAAACGACATCGACGCTGCGTTCGAAGGTGCTGACGTCATTTACGCAAAGAGCTGGGGCTCGAAACAGTTCTACGGCAACACAGACCAGGACATCGCGGGGCGCGCACAGTATCGCAGCAAGTGGATTGTCGATGAAGAAAAGATGTCGCGCACTAACAATGCGATCTTCATGCACTGTTTGCCTGTCCGTCGGAACGTCATCGTGACTGACGGCGTGATCGATTCCCCCGCGTCAGTCGTGATCGATGAAGCTGAAAACCGTCTGCACGTACAGAAGGCAATACTCGCAAGACAATGAGCGACACTCATCCCATCGTCGACGACCAGCTTCGCCTGGATCTACTGCGCGAAGCGTTGCCGTATATACAGCGCTTCCAGGGGCAGACGTTTGTCGTCAAACTCTCGGGCAAGGTCACTGAGAACCACGGAAATCTGAACTCACTCGCCGAGGAGCTGGCGCTTTTGCATCAGGTCGGCATTCGCATCTGCGTCGTTCACGGCGGCGGCAAACAACTGAGCGACCTCGCTAATAAGCTGGGCATCGAACAGACCATTATCGAGGGGCGCCGCGTTACAGATGACGCCACGCTCGAAATGGCGAAGATGATCTTTGCCGGCAAAATCAACACCGACATCCTGGCCGCACTCCGGCATCGCGGAATCGAAGCAGTCGGGCTGTCAGGCGTCGACGGCAACATCGTCCACGCCGAAAGGCGTCCGCCCAAAGAGATCCTGAACCGCGAGACGGGCGTCAAAGACAAAGTAGACTTCGGCCACGTCGGCGACGTAGTCCAAATCAATGCCAGGCTGCTGACCGTCCTTCTCGATCACGGATATCTTCCTGTGATTTCGTCACTCGGCGCAGACGACGAAGGCATGGTCTTCAACATCAATGCCGACACTATTGCCTCAGAGATCGCAGTTCAACTGCAGGCAGAAAAACTGATCCTGCTGAGCGACGTCGACGGCATTTACCTGACGGCCGGCGATCCGGACACAAAGGTATCGCGCGTCACCGCGACCGAAGCCGGTGAATTGATCAGCAGCGGTGCAGCTTCGGGCGGAATGATCCCCAAGCTACAGAGCATCATCGTGTTGCTCGAACGGGGTGTTCACAGTGCACACATCATCAGCGGCACCAAACGCAATGCCCTCCTTTCCGAGATCTTCACGGACAAAGGCACCGGCACAATGATCGTTTCGTAGAGCCATCCACAGATTACGCAGATTATCTGTGTAATCTGTGGATAGACTTTCGTTACCCTAACGGAGATTGGGGTAAGAATCGATCGCGATCGAACGGCGGATCTTCGTGATCCGGCAAAGGATCGTCAGGCCAGTCGTGCGCCCACTGATGCCGGTGTTCCTCGTCGGCGTAGTACTTGAGATAAATCTGATTGTCCTCGTCGCTGCCGCTTCCCGTGAGGTCGATCATGTAGGCGTAGCTCGGATTCTCAGGAAACAGGACCACCTCTTCACGCAAAGCATCGTTGTAGAGATATTCGTAAAGCTCGCGATCGGAGAGATGGTTCGTGTGCAACAGGTAAGCTCCGAGTGAGGCCACGCGCTCGATTATCTCTTTCAACTTGATTCTCAACGTGTCCTTATCGAGTTGCTCGGGCGCCTGCACTTCCAATCCCGCATTCGCGAGTAAACTCATCAGACTGATCGGCGCCGCAGTTTCATATTCGAGTACGTGTCGCAGAAACTCTTCTTCCATGTCGGCGGGCATCGACTCGAGCGTCGTGGTACTGCCGCCAAGTTTCTCCAACTCGGCACGAAGTTTTGCGATGCGTTCTTCCTGACTCGGTTCGTCGGCAAATTGTATAAACGACATTTTTCTGGCTCCTTAAGGCTAGAGGTTAAGGTTTGAGGTGCCTGAGGGAGCTGTGAGACCTCCGAATACTAAGCGTTGAGGTGGGTGAGGGCATTCTCTCACGCAACGGCGCAACGACGCAAAGAAAACGTCGCGCCGTTGCGCCGTTGCGTGAGTAATTCTTATTTAGCCGCCGGAGGCGCCGGGGCGGTGAACATCTCCAGGTTCGACAACCCGAGACTGGTTTCGATCTCTTCCATTCTCTTCAACGCCACTTCGAAACCATCATCACCAAACTGATCGTGCTCGATGTCTTCAAACTTCGCGCCGAGCTCGTCCAGTTGCGACTGGCCCACCGCGGCTTTCCACGCCGGAAACACAATCGTGTCTTCAATCGCGGCATGATGCTCGTACATACGCACAAAAGACTCCAGGGTCTTCGCGAGTGTCTCGACGCTGTTTGTAGGAATGCGATCTGCTTTTGTAATCGATAACAGGTAGTCAGTAATCTCGCGACCGCGGACATGCTGAGCCAGCAAAATATCGACGTATGTAGGCGCGGCGCCTGGGGCTTTCTTCACAGTGGGAAAGATAAAGGTCTCCTCCAGTTTTTTCTCGTGATAATCCTCGCCGAATACTCGAAACAAGTTCGCGGTTTTTTCCAATGCGTCCGGCGGTACTGACGCCGCGTCCTGACGCAATCGTGTCGCCGACTCCTGATAGACCAACAACGCACGTCGCAGAATTCCATGCTCGCGCATCAGATCCTCAGTCGCGGTAACTTCGACTGACTCCGCATCACCGGGCGCGGGCCCCTCTTTTTTCTCCTCGTTCGTCGCAGAACCCGTTGAGGTCGGTGTGTTACGGCACGCATTGATCAAAACACCCGCGCCGGCAAACGAAAGTCCTGTCAGAAGTCGTCGTCTTTTCTCGTCCACTTGGAATCTCCTCCGCAATTCAATACTATCGAAATCGTAAGTGTATGGATAACGAAGCAATCGCCCGCCGATTCTATCGCCTCTCCGCGTTGATGGAGGT
>DASYPN010000113.1:0-2064 GCA_036006625.1 Pyrinomonadaceae bacterium
TGTTCCCGGCAAAGCGGTGCGAAGTTCAGCGTCCACTGCGCACACTGCGGATGTACCCGGCGGGTCGGCACTCCCCGACGGAATTGCTTCGCGTGATGCTGGGGCAACTTTGGGCGCTGCAGGAGCGACGCGCGCCGGAGGATTCGTCACTTTCGACGTATCTCCGTCGCGCGTCGAGCCTCATCTGATTGCGGTTAGCCAGCCTCGCTCTGCGTACACCGAGCAGTTTCGCTCTTTGCGCACGAGAGTTCTCGAGGCTGGCGAGCGCTTGCAGATGCGGGCGATTGTCGTCACCAGCGCCGGTGTCGCCGAAGGCAAAACGCTAACGGCACTCAACCTCGCGTGGTTGCTGGCCCAGACAGAAGGCGTGCGCGCTCTCGTGATCGATAGCGACCTGCGCCGCCCCTGCGCCACCGACTACCTCGGCATCGATGCACCGGTTGGTCTCTCGGAAGTTCTTGGCGGTCAACTGAGTATTGAAGATGCCATTGTTCGTCTCGAACCATCGGGCTTGCACCTTTTGCCCGGTGGACGGCCGCGAGACGACGTTGCCGAATTGCTTTCCGGACCCAGCTACGGCCGGGTGCTTACGGAAGTGCGACGCATGTTTGACTACATCATCATCGATGCGCCGCCGTTGGGAATTTTCACTGACGCAAATGTGTTGATGTCTCGCGCTGACGGCGGAATTCTCGTAGTACGTGCCGGTAAGACACGCTATGCGGCTGTAGACAGGCTTCTGGAGCATATGCCGAAAGAGCGTCTCCTCGGAGTGGTCCTGAATCGCACAGAAGAGCAGCCGGATTCAAACAACTACTACTACCAGCATCGCTACTACAACCGTGAAAGAAGGAATGAAGTCCAGGCAATTCCGGCAGACAGACTTGAAGAGGAGGTAGCAGCCGTCAATTGAGAGCCGTACGCCTCAACGGACGAATGGTCCTTTTGATCCTCGCCGAAGCGGCGTTGGTCTACGGCGCGCTGGTTTGTGCCGTCTACGTCCGCTTTGGTATGTCGGACGCGGCTTTTGAGCTCCAAAACAAGAATGGTTTTTTGAAAGCCGGGGTTGCTGCTTTCTTCTGCCTCGCGGCTTTCTATCTTTTTGATCTTTACGATTTTCTCGTGATGCACGATCGGCGCGAGCTCGTGCTCCGGCTGATCCAGGCGCTTGGTCTTGCGTGGATTGTGCTTGCCTTTTCGTTTTACACGTTTCCAGCAGTGATGCTGGGTCGTGGTGTCTCGCTAATCGCGCTGCCGATCGCGCTCACGATGATGGTTTTGTGGCGCGTGTCGATTCACTGGTTGCTGGGCCATCCGGAATTTGGTGAGCGCATCCTGATAGTCGGCTCCGGTAACCTGGCGGTTGACGTCGCTCGCGAAGTGTTGGACCGTCCAGATGCCGGTTATCGCATTGTCGGATTTGTCGGGACTGACGCTGACTTGCTCGGTAAGAGTTTGATCAATCCACGCGTGATCGGAATGACAGAGGATCTCGACGATATTGTTAAGCGCGAGCACATCGATCGTATCGTCGTGGCGATGGGAGAACGTCGCGGACAACTGCCGACAAACAAGTTGCTGCAACTGAGCTTAGCGGGGCACGTGGATATCGAGGAGGGCGCGTCGTTCTATGAACGAATCACCGGTCGAGTTTCTTTGAACATGCTGCGCCCTTCCTGGCTGATCTTCACCGGTCGTGGACGCCAGGCGAAGATCGCTGAGCTCTCTCGTATCGTGGTTCACTGGCTGCTGGCATTGGTTGGCGCAATTCTTTCGTTGCCAATCGTTCTGGTCACGGCTGTGCTGATCAAACTCGAGTCGAAGGGGCCAGTTTTTTATAGGCAGGAAAGGGTCGGAAAGAACGGGCGCACTTTTCTGTTGGCCAAGTTTCGCTCGATGCGAGTTGATGCCGAAACATCGGGTCCGGTGTGGGCCAGTAAGAAAGACAATCGCACGACCCGCGTGGGTCGCATCATTCGCAAGATCAGAGTCGATGAGATTCCCCAGTTTTGGAACATCTTGAAGGGGGAGATGAGCTTCGTCGGTCCCAGACCTGAGCGGCCG
>DASYPN010000114.1:0-3088 GCA_036006625.1 Pyrinomonadaceae bacterium
GTCAACACATAAGCTTCCGCCTTGAACTTCGTGTGCGGCGTGATCGAACCCGGTTTCGCAATCACCTGCCCGCGCTCGATGTCCTTGCGCTCAATCCCGCGCAGCAGCAAACCAACGTTGTCGCCCGCCACCCCTTCGTCCAACAGCTTCTTGAACATCTCGACGCCCGTGACCACCGTCTTCGTGGTCGGCCGAATGCCGACGATCTCCACCGTCTCGTTTACCTTCACCTTGCCGCGCTCCACGCGACCGGTCGCCACCGTGCCGCGACCCTGAATTGTGAAGATGTCTTCCACCGGCATCAAGAACGGCTTTTCAATGTCGCGCTCCGGCGTCGGAATGTAGCTGTCCACTGCCGCCATCAGCTCGTCAACCGTCTTCTCCCACTCCGGATCGCCTTCGAGGGCTTTCAACGCACTGCCGCGCACCACTGGAATGTCGTCACCCGGAAACTCGTACGAGCTCAACAGCTCGCGTACTTCCAGTTCAACCAACTCCAGCAGTTCCGGATCGTCGACCGCGTCAGCCTTGTTCATGAAGACCACCATCGCCGGCACACCGACCTGACGCGCCAGCAGAATGTGCTCGCGCGTTTGCGGCATCGGACCGTCAGTAGCGGCCACCACCAGAATCGCACCGTCCATCTGCGCCGCGCCCGTGATCATGTTCTTCACGTAGTCGGCGTGACCCGGACAATCAACGTGGGCGTAGTGACGATTCGCCGTCTCATACTCCACGTGTGCGGTCGCGATCGTGATGCCGCGTGCCTTCTCTTCCGGCGCCTTGTCGATCTGATCGAAGGCCACAAACTGCACTTTCGGATTGTGCTTCGCCAAAACCTTCGTGATCGCTGCCGTCAACGTCGTCTTGCCGTGGTCCACGTGCCCTATCGTCCCGATGTTCACGTGCGGCTTGGAACGGTCAAATTTTTCCTTCGACATCTTTTTATCCCCGTGTTTGCTTCACCAGGATTTACATGATTTTCAGGATTGACATGTAAATCCTGTTTAATCCTGTAATCCTGTCAGCACGTTAAGCTTTGAAAAGAAAAAGCACAGACGTTTTAAGGCCTGTGCCACTCCTGCCCCGTTATTTTGCAACCCCCTGGACCTTTGCAATGACCTCTTCAGCAATATTCTTCGGCGCCTGCTCATAACGCTCGAAGTGCATGGTTGAGGTTGCGCGGCCCTGCGTTGCCGACCGCAAGTCGGTCGTGTAACCAAACATTTCTGAAAGCGGCACGAAAGCCGTGATCACCTGCGCGCCACCTGGTCGCGGCTCGGTTTTCTCAATCTGGCCACGCCGGCGCATCAGATCACCATTGACCGCACCCATGTAGTCGTCAGGAGTTACTACCTCGATGCGCATGATCGGCTCCAACAACACGGCCTTTGCTTTTCGCACTGCATCCTGAAAAGCGAGCGAACCCGCGATGTGGAACGATCGCTCATCCGAATCCACCTCGTGGTAATTACCGAATACCAGGCGCACCCTGATGTCCACCAACTCATAGCCGGCGAGAAATCCACGCTCCATCGCGTCTCTGACACCATTCTCGACGGGCTTGATGTACTCCCTGGGAATTGCGCCGCCTGTGATCTTGTTCTCAAAGACAAAGCCCTCGCCCGGTGCCGGCTCTATCTCGAGTTCCACGTGTCCGAACTGACCGCGGCCGCCGGTCTGCTTCTTGTAGATTTCTTTACCAGGCGCGGCCTGCGTAATGGTCTCTCGATAAGCCACCTGCGGTTTGCCGACATTTGCTTCAACGCTGAATTCGCGCTTCATGCGGTCGACGATGATCTCCAGGTGCAACTCACCCATACCGGCAATAATCGTTTGGCCCGTTTCCGGATCTGTTGAAACGTTGAAGGAAGGGTCCTCCTGGGCGAGACGATTCAGCGCGACGCCTAGCTTGTCCTGATCCTGTCGCGTCTTCGGCTCCACAGCAACACGAATAACGGGAGCCGGAAACTCCATCTTCTCAAGAATGATCGGTTTGTTCTCGTCACAAACTGTGTCGCCGGTAGTGACCTGCTTCATGCCGCCGATGGCGATGATCTCACCAGCGCTCGCATCTTCAATATCTTCACGCTTGTTGGCGTGCATTCGCATCAACCGGCCAACACGTTCCTTGCTGCCCTTGACGGGATTGTAAGCATAGGAACCGGCCTTAATGGTGCCGCTGTAAATGCGCACAAACGACAATTGGCCCAGGTGCTTGTCAGCCATGATCTTGAAGACCAAACCGGCAAATGGCGCGGAAGCCTCCGCAGGACGACTTTCAACTGCATCTGTCTTTGGATTGATGCCTTCAACCGGAGGCACATCGAGAGGCGACGGCAGATAGTCGACAACCGCATCGAGTAGCGTCTGCACGCCCTTGTTCTTGAACGCAGAACCGGTCACGACCGGCACGAGTTTCAAACTAATCGTTCCCGCGCGCAGAGCTTTGCGGATCTCGGTTTCGGAAATCTCTTCGCCTTCGAGGTACTTGTGCATTAAGTCGTCGTCGATGCTGGCAACAGCTTCGATCAACTTCTCACGTGCAGCAGAAGCCGCATCCTTCAAGTCTTCAGGGATGTCGGTGACTTCGTACTCAGAGCCCTTTGTTTCGTCTTTCCAGATCAAGCCCTTCATCGCGATCAAGTCGACGACGCCTTTGAGCTGATCTTCGAGACCGATCGGGATTTGCAGTGCTACCGGATTTGCACCGAGACGCGTGATGATCGACTCAAACGAGCGATCGAATGACGCACCGGCGCGATCGAGCTTGTTGATAAAACAGATTCGCGGGACTCCGTATTTGTCGGCCTGACGCCAGACCGTTTCTGATTGCGGTTCGACACCGGCGACGCCGTCAAACACGGCCACAGCGCCGTCGAGGACACGCAGTGAACGTTCCACTTCCATCGTGAAATCAACGTGGCCCGGAGTGTCGATGATGTTGATGCGGTGATCGACGCCGTTTCTTTCCCAGAAACAGGTCGTCGCAGCGCTGGTAATGGTGATACCGCGCTCCTGCTCCTGCTCCATCCAGTCCATGGTCGCCGTACCCTCGTGCACCTCGCCAATCTTGTGCGTGATGCCC
>DASYPN010000115.1:0-24572 GCA_036006625.1 Pyrinomonadaceae bacterium
GTCGACTACTCGGCAAGAATTCAAACTGTGACACGCGAAACAAACCCGCTTTACTGGGACATCATCGAGGCTTTTCGTAAGCTGACAGGATGCCCGGTGATCGTCAATACGAGTTTCAACGTCCGGGGCGAGCCGATCGTCCGCACTCCGGCCGACAGTTATCGCTGTTTCATGCGCACCGAGATGGACTACCTTGTATTAGAGAGCTTTGTATTAAGTAAGGGTCGATGAAGAGTTGCACGCAAAGACGCAAAGTCAAAAGCGAAGATGCAGAGAGATACACTTTGCGCCTTTTGCCTTGACTCTTTGCGCCTTTGCGTAAAACCTGCTTTGATTTATGCCTGATATGAAGGTTAGTGTCGTCGTTCCGGTGCGAGATGAAGAGGATTCTATTCGCGAGCTGCTCGACAGCTTGCTCACTCAAACGCGCCCGCCCGATGAAATCGTGATCACCGACGGTGGCTCGACCGACACCACGCCGCAAATTATCGAAGAGTACATTCACAAGGGAGCGCCGGTGCGTCTCATTCGCGCTGGCGCAGCACTGCCTGGACGCGGCCGCAATCTCGGCGCTGCCCAGGCGAGTCATGAATGGCTCGCTTTTACTGACGCCGGTATTCGACTCGAAAACAACTGGCTCGAAGCGCTCGTCGCAAAAGCCGAAGGGGACGACAGCGTCGACGTTGTTTATGGCTCGTGCAAGCCGGTGACCGATACGTTTTTCAAACAATGCGCAGCCATCACTTATGTGCCTCCGTCCATTTCGCATGATGGAATCATCATTCACTGGCGCTTCATCGCTTCAACGTTGTTGCGTCGCGAAGCATGGCGCGCGGTGAACGGTTTTCCCGAAGAGCTTCGCTCGGCTGAAGATTTGATCTTCATGGACCGAGTGGAGAACGCAGGCTACCGTTATGTATTTGAGCCACGCGCGCAAGTGCACTGGGATCTCAGACCAACGTTCTGGTCGACGTTCAAGAGATTCGTCGTTTACTCTCGCAACAACATTCGCGCCAGATTGTTTCGAAAGTGGCAGGCGACAATTTTCAAGTATTACGGGGTTCTCGCGATCCTGCTAGCGGTCGTGTTGATCTTCAAACCATCACTCGTGTGGTTTCCGATCGCCGCCTGGGTGCTGCTACTAGCGGCGCGCGCGGCGGTTGCGATCAGGCGCAATCGCTTTTGTTATCCTGCCTCTTTTCTTCAGAACGTAGCGCGTGGGGCAATGGTGATGCCGTTGATAGCGGTGCTGGATGCGGCTGCGATTATCGGCAGCATTCAGTGGTTATTGCTGGATTGTTTTCGCTGGAGCAGAAAGACTCCGGTGGAGGCTGGCAATGGCGCTTGAGGGCCGTCGCGTCTTATTCATCTCCTACAATGGAATGCTCGATCCGCTTGGCCAGAGCCAGGTGCTTCCATACCTGCGCGAGCTTGCGCACAGAGGCGTCAGATTTACCCTCCTGAGTTTCGAGCGGGCCAAAGCGTTCGAGCCGCCGGGCGTTTTGGAGTGCAAACAACTACGAGAGAAACTCAAAGCGCAGGGTATCGAATGGCATTGGCTCCGTTATCATCAACGACCCTCGATACCCGCGACGATCTACGACGTGATGGCGGGCTATCGCAAAGCTGCTACCCTCGTGAGACGTAATCGCATCGAGATGGTTCACGCTCGCGGCCACATCCCGGCCACGATTGCACTCGCACTGAAGCGGCGTTTGGGAACGAAGATGATCTTTGATTTGCGCGGGTTGATGGCGGAGGAGTACAGAGACGCAAAACACTGGCGCGAGGGCGGTGTTCCGTATCGTCTCACGAAGGCCGCGGAGCGCCGCATCTTTACTGCAACTGATGGTATCGTAACGCTGACTGAGCGCATCTGGCCGATCATTAAGGAGTGGGAAGGGTTGCGTGGCCGTGCTGTCGAACATGAAGTGATTCCGTGTTGCGTCGATCTTTCGTTATTTGAGTTCAATGTTGAAGATCGAGTGCGGCGGCGTGCTGAGCTGGGTCTTGATGATCGACTCACGATGGTTTACAGCGGCTCGCTTGATGGCTGGTATTTGACTGAAGAGATGGCCGACTTCTTTGCGAGTTATCTCAAGCGCAACGGAAAGGCGCATCTGCTTTGGCTGACGACCGGAAGTCACGATCGAGTGAGGGAGTTGATGACGGCCCGGAATATCGGGAAAGATAATTTCAGCGTGCTCGCGGTTGCGTCTGCGGACGTTCCTTCGTACCTTGCTGCTGCCGACATCGGATTGGCGTTCATCAAGCGCTGCGTTTCGAAGCTTGCGTCGTCGCCGACGAAGAATGGTGAGTATCTTGCTTGTGGGTTGCCGCTGGTGATAAATGCGGGCGTTGGTGATTCGGATGCGCTCATAAATGATTGGAAAGCGGGCGTATTGATTGACGAGTTTACGGACGCAGCATTTGCGGAAGCGGGAACCGAAGTCGATGCCGTAGTGCGTGAGCCAACCGCACGAACACATGCGAGATCTGTGGCGGGGCAAGTTTTTGATTTGAAGATTGCGGCAGAACGTTACGCGGCGCTTTACGAGCGAGTATTGGGACAGGATTAACAGGATTGGCTAACGCGATAGACACATTACTGGAAACGCTGCGCTGTCCGAGTTGTCGGGCGGAGCTTTCGTTTGCGCAGGAGTTGACCTGCACTCGCTGCGGCAACTCGTACCCCATCATCGACGACATCCCGCGACTGCTTCTCCCAAACATGCGTGATGCATTGACGGGCGAAGGAAGACCGTCCGGACACGACGAGACTCAAGCCGAAACGGCGTTGAGTTTTGGTTACGAGTGGCATCGGTTTCCGGAAATGTACGCGGAATGGGAGAAGCAGTTTCTCGACTACATGCAACCGCACGCCGCCGACTTCTTCCCCGGCAAGAAAATTCTCGACGCGGGTTGCGGCAATGGACGCTTCGCTTACTACGCCGCGAAGTATGGCGCCGAAGTTTGGGCCATCGATCTCGGACCGGCAGTCGAAGTTGCACGTCGAAACACGGAGTCGAGAAACGTTCACGTGGTCCAGGCAGATCTGCACAATCCGCCTTTTGCGCTCGAGAGTTTTGATTTCATTTATTCGATCGGCGTGCTTCATCACCTGCCCGATCCCGAAGAAGCATTTCAGAATCTGCTGCGCTTCTTGAAGCCCGGTGGCGTGGTGCAAATCTATCTCTACTGGAAACCGGAGCGACGGCCGATCAAAGCGGCGATGTTGTCGGGTATTTCGGCGGCTCGCAAAGTAACCACACGCCTGCCGCACAGCACCGTTCACATGCTCGCGTATCCGACGGCTGCGGTCGCGTTTGCGTTTTTTGTCTGGCCCTATAGGATTTTGAAAAAGATACCGGCGCTCGAGCGCGTCGCAGAAGAGATTCCGTTGAAGCAATACGCCAACTTGCCGTTTCGCGTTTGCGTTAACGACCAGCTCGATCGCTTGTCGGCGCCGATTGAAAATCGATACACACGAGCTGACGTGCAGGACTGGTTGACGCGTGCATCACTCGAAGATGCAAGCATCGGTGAGAACTTTGGTTGGCTCGCGACCGGACGGAAGGCCAGTTCAACATCGGCAAGCTATACCAGACCACTAATTCCCCAAACTCGGATGCGTGTTCTCGCCCTGGTGCCAGCGCTCTATGACACTTCGCCAGGCCAGCGTTATCGCCTTGAACAGTGGGAACCTCTCTTGCGAGAACGAGGCGTTGAAATTACTTATGCACCGTTTGAAGACGAAGAACTGCACGGACTGCTCTACAAGCCCGGTCTCCTCAGCAAGAAGTTACAACTCGTGACGCGCGGTCTGAAGCGACGCTTGTCACTGATCAGAAAAGTAAAGGACTACGATCTCGTTTACATTCTCCGTGAAGCCGCGTTGCTTGGTCCGCCGGTGTTTGAAAAGTTGATTCATCAGCGA
This sequence comes from Pyrinomonadaceae bacterium, assembly GCA_036006625.1. GTDB lineage: Bacteria > Acidobacteriota > Blastocatellia > Pyrinomonadales > Pyrinomonadaceae > PSRF01. The sequence continues at coordinate 3,938 of DASYPN010000115.1, forward strand.
GGTGTTCCAATCGTTTTCGATTTTGACGACGCGATCTTTGTTTCATATCGCAGCCCTTCAAACGGTTATTTGAGCTATCTGAAGTTTGCGTCGAAGACAAAAACGATCTGCCGGATCGCGTCGCATGTGATGGTTGGCAATCCTTACCTGGCGGAGTATGCGAGACAAGTCAACGATCGTGTGACAGTGATTCCCACGACGATCGACACGGAAAAATATCGCCTCCCGCCACGCACGGAAAAGAGTGGTCCACCAGTGATCGGTTGGACCGGCAGTTACAGCACTGTCCAGCATCTCGACACCTTGCGCGGCGCTTTGAAGAAACTCGCCGAACGTGAATCGTTTCGTTTGCGAGTCATCGGAACTCCGACCTACGAGTGCCCGCCGGTTGAGGTTGAAGCGATGTCATGGCGTGCTGAGACAGAGCTCGAAGACCTGGCCGCAATCGATATCGGCGTGATGCCGCTGCCTGACGATCGTTGGAGCAAAGGAAAGTGTGGTCTGAAGGCGCTCCAGTTTATGGCCCTCGGAATTCCAACAGTCTGCTCGCCGGTCGGCGTTAATACGGACATCATTCAGGACGATCAAAACGGCTTCATCGCCGGAACTGAAGACGAGTGGGTCGACAAACTCAGCCGTCTTTTGCGTTCGCACGAGCTCCGCCAGCGGTTGGGCCAGGCAGGCCGTGTTACTGTAGAAGAGAAATACTCAGCCATAATCCAAACGCCCCGTGTCTATGAAATCTTTAAATCCGTTCTACGGGATGCTAAAGAGCCGGTTGAATCTGTAATGCGATCGGCAGCCACGGAGATTCGTGGCTAATAGAGCTCAAGAACAAGGGAACAAGGAGTCAATTGTTGGAAAAAGCTAATGTGCTGGTTACTGGTGGCGCCGGTTTTATAGGTTCTCACCTCGTGGATGCGCTTGTAGATCGTGGGCATCGTGTGCGTGTGCTCGATGGGCTGGTGTCACAGGTTCATGGTGAGAATGCCGTTCCTGGGTATCTGAATTCCGCCGCCGAGTTTATTCAGGGCGACGTTTGCGATCGACAGCTTGTCGATAAAGCACTCGAAGGCATCGATGTGGTTTTCCACGAAGCGGCTGAAGTCGGCGTGGGCCAATCGATGTACGAGATCGAGCGCTACGTTCGTGCCAACGATCTCGGTACGGCGGTTGTGCTCGAAGCGATTCTCGCGCGCCGGCCGCAGATCAAAAAGCTTGTTGTCGCGTCGTCGATGTCTATCTATGGCGAAGGTGCGTACAGATGTGAAAGCTGTGGACTCGTCGCGCCTCAACTGCGTCCAGCGCAGCAACTACTCGAACGGAAGTGGGAAGTGTTGTGTCCGAAGTGTGGTAAACAACTCGCGCCGGCGCCGACTTCCGAAGAGAAGCCTCTCTTTCCGACGTCGGTTTATGCGGTGACAAAACAGGACCAGGAGCAGTTTTGTCTCGCGGTGGGCCGTTCGTACGGAATACCCGCGGTTGCTTTGCGCTACTTCAACGTATACGGCACACGGCAGGCACTCTCGAATCCGTACACGGGCGTGTGTGCGATCTTCTCGGCTCGTCTGCTCAATCACAACCGGCCCATGGTGTTTGAGGACGGTGAACAAACACGAGACTTCGTACACGTCAGCGACATCGTGCGCGCCAATCTTCTGGCGTTGGAGACGAACGCCGCGGATTACCAGGCGATCAATGTTGGAACGGGTGTGGCGACGTCGATCCGTGCGGTTAGTCGTTTACTGGCTGAAGGTTTGGGACTCGATCTGGAGCCGGAGATTGTGGGCAAGTATCGCGAGGGAGACATACGACATTGCGTCGCCGACATTTCGAAGGCGAAGTCGTTGCTCGGCTACGAACCGCAGATTTCTCTCGAGCGTGGAATTCCAGAGCTACTCTCGTGGGTTCGTGAGCAAGCAGCGAAGGACAAGGTTGAGAGTGCCACCGCGGAGCTCGAGAGCCGGCAGTTGGTTCGATAAGAAAGAACAGGTCCGATAAAGTCCGATAGGACCTATTCTGTCCTCTACATGCATAAACCAAGCAAATTTCGTTTGCTGATGCTGGCGATATTCGCGGTTTTGCCTTCGTTCCTCAAACGCCCTCTCTATCGTCTTTTCTTCGGTTACAAGATCGGCAAACGAGTTCGCATCGGCGTTAGCATCATCGATGCTGGCGAATGCACTATTGACGACGACGTGCGGATGGGCCACTTCAACGTCGTCACGCGCGTGCAGAAACTCACGATCAAGGATCATGTGCGTATTGGTCACCTGAACATCATTCGAGGCGGAGATGAGGTCAGCCTCGGCCGATACTGCGAGATCATTCGCATGAACGAGATCAACTCCATTCCTGATCCCGAAGTCGTCAACAAGATCGATCCAGTCTTTCTTCTCGGTGACGGCAGCATCGTCACCACCGGTCATAAAATCGACTTCACGGATCGGGTTGAAATTGGACGGCGCGTCATCCTCGGCGGCCGCAACTCGTCCATCTGGACACACAATCGCCAACGAACGCTCCCGATAACGATTGGCTCTCTCGTCTACATCGGGTCCGAGATTCGCATGGCGCCCGGCAGCTCGATTCCGGCCAGATCGATCGTCGGTATCGGCTCGGTGATTACCGCTGCATTGACAGAAGAGGGTAAACTGATTGCCGGTGTCCCGGCCAAAACGATCAAGGAATTGAGCCAGGAAGATCAGTTTCTCATTGAACGAAAAACGCGTCCCGACCTGCCGGACGACGTTTGAAGTACTTGCGTTATGAATATCGTTATTATCGCTTCAATACTGGCTATTTTTGGCGGCGTGATTTTTGTGAGGCCCGAGGAAGGTCCGGGCGCCCTTGCAATGTGCGTGCTTACCTCGGTGCCGACGATTATTGTCCTGGCTCGCGCACCCGAGCACCGCACCTTTCTCATGCGTCTTTTCCTGATTGCGGTAGTTGTCAGGATTGTGCTCTCCATGGCCATCTTTGTCGGCCACGCGGAAGAGTTCTTCGGAGGCGACGCAAACACGTACGACATCTTCGGTCAATCACTGGTGGCATCCTGGCATGGCGACACATATCACGCCAGTAAGTTCGCGGGTTTTACGCATACGGGAGCCAGCGCCTGGGGTATGCTTTACCTCGTGGCGGTTGTGTACGAAGTCATCGGCCGGAACATGCTGGCGATTCAGTTGATCAACGCCTCGATCGGCGCGACAACGGCGATCGTTGTTTACTACGTCGCCCAAAATCTATTCAGCAACGCGCGTGTTTCGAAACTCGCAGCGGTGCTGGTTGCATTCTTCCCGTCGCTCATTCTCTGGTCGTCGCAAGCGCTCAAAGACGGTCTGATTATTCTGGCTCTCGCGCTTTCGATCTTCGCGACCCTGCGACTGATGGAGAAGATCAAAATTGGTTATGTAGTGGTTTTGATTGGTGCGCTGCTGGCGCTGTTTAGTTTGCGGTTCTACATCTTCTACATGATGTGTGCCGCAGTTGCCGGGAGTTTCTTCCTCGGGAGTAAGGCATTCAGCGCGCAGGGATTTATGCAGCGATTTATCGCGGTGACGGCGATTGGACTCGCGTTCACGTGGTTCGGTGTGCTGCAGGGTGCGAGTGTGCAGTTTGAGCGATACGCGAACCTGAAGATGGTGCAGACGAGCCGTGAGGATCTGGCCGCAGCGGGATCCGGGTTTATGAAAGACGTTGACGTGCAAACCACTGAAGGCGCGTTGACGGTGATTCCGATCGGGTTGCTCTATCTGATGTTCGCGCCGTTTCCATGGGACTTTGCGACATTGAGGCAGACAATTACGTTACCCGAGATGATTGTGTGGTGGATGGTCTTTCCTCTGCTTGTGCTCGGGCTGTGGTATTCGATCAAGCATCGTCTGCGGCAGGTGTCGCCGATCATCATCTTCACCACCATGCTGACACTGGCGTATTCGCTGTTTCAGGGAAACGTCGGCACTGCTTATCGACAGCGATCGCAGTTGCTGGTGTTCTACTTTATTTTCGTCGCGGTGGGCGCGATCATTCTGAAGGAGAGAGCGGAAGATCGACGGCGACAGCAGCAACTCGCGAAACAGGAACTCGCCGAGCTCCAGGCCGCCCGCGTGCTTGCGCGCCGCAAAGCTGCGACAGGATAGGTCCTATAGGACCAATACGACCTATATTTTTAAGAATCCGCGCTCGCTGAGATACTGCACAATCAACCGCGCATTATCCTCCGCGGAATTCGCGATCGTATCAATCACGAGCTCCGGGTTTACCGGCGCTTCGTAAGGATCATCAATCCCGGTAAAGTTTTTGATCTCACCACGGCGAGCTTTCAGATACATTCCCTTCACATCGCGCCGTTCACATTCCTCGAGCGGCGTGTTCACAAACACCTCGACAAACCGCTCACCACCAACCATGTTCCGAACGTCATTGCGTGTAGCGCGATAGGGACTCACCGCCGCGCAGATGACCGTTCCCTGGTGCTTCACGATCTCGGCAGCCACGAAACCAATCCGCCGAATATTCGAATCACGATCTTCTTTACTGAAACCCAGTCCCCGCGATAAGTGATTCCGAACAACGTCGCCGTCGAGCAGCGTCACTTGCCGGCCGAACTCTTGAAGCAATACAGTCAATATTTCAGCGGTTGTCGATTTTCCCGACGCGCTCAGTCCCGTAAACCAAATACAGAAACCTTGTTTGTGACGCGGCGGATACGTTGTCGCAATCGCTTCGCTGACTTCCGGCCGCGCAAACCACGACGGCAGTTCTGCTCCGCCCTCTCGATACCACTCGCGTACCTGCGTGCCCGATAGTTGTGCGGTCACAGCGCTGGGTCCGATCTTTCTCACATCCTCGTAGCGCGCCTCTTCGGGCAGGTAAACAAATTCGCCGAACGGCAAAACTTTGACGCGGGCTTCTTCTTCGAGACTCTGAACAAGTTCCTGCGCAGCGTAAGGAGGATAAAACGGCTTGCCGGTCGAATCGTTGCCGGGACTAGCATGATCGCGTCCGATGATCATGTGATTGGCCCCGTAGTTTCGTCTGATCAGCGCGTGCCACAACGCTTCGCGTGGACCAGCCATTCGCATCGCGAGCGGCAACAGCGAGAGGACGATTCGATTCTGATCGTAATACTTGCTTGCCAGTGCTTTGTAAGTGCGGACGCGCGTGAAGTAATCGATGTCGCCGGGTTTGGTCATGCCGACCACCGGATGTAACAACAGCACGCCGTTAACTTCTTCGACTGCGCGTTTGGTCAACTCTTCGTGCGCGCGATGCAACGGATTTCGAGTTTGAAATGCGACGACCTTCTCGAATCCGGTTGCTTCGAGACGGCTGCGTGTTTGGGCCGGCGTTAATCGTAATTCGCTAAAGTCGTAGTGAGCCGGAAGACGGAGCACTTTCAGACGGCCGGATATATTTCGTTTGCCCCAGCGGTGCATTTCAGCGACGAGCGGATGCCGCTCATCTTTTGTGCCGAAGACGTCGCGCGCCGTTGCAATGAGAGACCACTCGTAGATCTCTTCGATCGTCATTACCGCGAGGATGTCGTTTCGAGAATCAACCAGAGCGACCTCCTGATCGAGCGTGATTGACACATCGTTCGCCACCGGCAACGTGACAGGTATCGGAAACAGTTGACCATTCGCGAGACGCATCTCAGCGCAGACTCGTTCGTAATCGGTCTTTCCCATGAAGCGATCGAGGGGACTGAAAGCGCCGACAGCTAATAGTTCCAGATCACAGATGGCACGTTCCGATAGACGCACGGTGGGCAGTGTTTTGGCTCGTTCAAGCTCCTCGGGCAGGGTTTTCTGCATTTATTTTGACAGGATTTACAAGATTATTCAGGATGAACAGGTTAATCGTGCCAAATCTTGTAAATCCTGTCTAATGACCTTTTGGACAGGCTCCTGCAGGTTGGCTAATATAAGCGACTTATGTGTGGAATAGTAGGAATCGTTCGAAACGACGGGAAACCGGTTGACGAAGAGCTACTGGCGCGAATGAACGACGCTATTCGTCATCGCGGTCCTGACGAGGATGGCTTCTACATCAACGGCTCGACCGGTATGGCCATGCGCCGCCTCGCGATCATCGACCTCAAGAGCGGCCAGCAACCCATTCACAACCGGGATCGAACCTCGTGGATCGTCTTTAACGGCGAGATCTACAACTATCTCGAACTGCGCGAGAAGCTGGAGAACCTGGGCCACACGTTCTACACGAACAGCGACACCGAAGCCATCGTTCACGCCTACGACGAGTTTGGCGCCGACTGTCCCAAACACCTCCGCGGCATGTTTGCCTTCGCGATCTGGAACACGAGCAGACAGGAGCTGTTTCTCGCGCGCGACCGCATGGGGAAGAAGCCGCTGCTTTATGCAGACGTGAACGGGCAGCTCGTCTTCGGTTCCGAGTTCAATGCGCTGCTGCTTCATCCTGACGTCAGTCGCGACATTAATCCGGAGGCAATTGATTACTATCTTTCGTTCATGGCTGTTCCGGCGCCGCTGACGGCCTATCGCGCGATTCGAAAACTGGAACCGGCGCATTGGCTGCGTTGGCGCAACGGCAACATCGAGACCGGATGTTACTGGCAACCCGACTTCACTAAGAAGATCGACATCAGCGAGGAAGAAGCTGGCGAACGCACGATCGAGATTCTGCGCGACGCAGTGAAGGTTCGCTTGATGTCGGAAGTGCCGCTGGGTGCTTTTCTTTCCGGCGGCATCGATTCAAGCGCCGTGGTTGCGCTCATGAGCCAGGAGTCGAGCGAACGCGTCAAAACATTCTCGATCGGTTTTGAGGAACAGGATTTCAGCGAGCTGCATCACGCTCGACGCGTTGCGGAGCACGTAGGCGCCGATCATCACGAATTCATAGTTCGTCCTGATGCGGTGGAAATACTGCCGATGCTTGTGGATCACTATGGCGAGCCTTACGCCGATTCCTCGGCAGTGCCGACGTACTACGTTGCGCGAGAAACACGCAAGCACGTGACAGTCGCGCTCAATGGCGATGGTGGCGATGAGTCGTTTGCCGGTTACGAACGATACATCGCGATGGGTTTGACCGAGAAGTATCGCAGGATTCCGTCGTTTGTTCGCGAGTCGTTGATTCGTGAAGCCGTCAACATGCTTCCCACTGATCCGACCAGAAAGAGCAAGATCAAATCAGCCCAGCGACTGCTTGGCGTTGTGGCGCGTCCGAAAGCTGCTCGCTACATGCACTGGATGAGCACCTTCAACGACGAATTGAAGGAACCGCTCTATACGGATTCGTTCCGGCAGCAAACACTGGGCGCCAATGCGACTGGAATTCTCGAGAATTGGTTCAAGCGCGCGAACGGTATCGGTGTCGTCGATACGATGTTGCTGACGGATCAAATGACTTACTTGCCGAACGACTTGCTGGTTAAAGTTGATATCGCCACGATGGCGGTGTCGCTGGAAGCGCGCTCGCCTTTCCTGGATCATCATGTCATCGAGTTTGCGGCCAGCTTGCCGCAACACCTGAAACTGCGACGATTGACCGGCAAGTATCTATTGAAAAAAGTTTTGCGCAAGCTGTTGCCGAGCGAGAATCTCACGCGACGCAAAATGGGGTTTGGCGTTCCGATCGGTCACTGGTTCCGTGGCAAAATGCAGCCGTTTCTGCGCGAGGTTATTCTTTCGGAAAAGGCGCTGGGGCGAGGTCTTTTCAAACCCGACGCCGTCAAGCAATTGGTCGATCAGCACGTTCGCGCCGAGCGTGATTACTCGCATCAGCTCTGGACACTCTTGATGCTCGAGTTGTGGTTCAACCGCTTCATTGACTAACGCCGAGGTTATGCAGGCACAAGAAAAAGCCGACGAGTTTGCCGGGCAACGGATCCTCGCGATGGATCCGCGCACCGAGAAGACACGGCGCGCGTGTGCGGCTTGCGGTTCAAGTGATGCGCAACCACTCGGCATCAAGAACGAGCTCGATATCGTTTCGTGCCGCAAATGCGCGACGGTTTACACGCCTTACTCACCGTGGTACTCGAGCGAATACTACTACGTGAGTTATTACCCGGAAGCGAGTCTTTCGCCGCCGCCGTTTATTCAGACGAGGCTCGAGGAGATCACCGCGGAGTTTGCGCCGTACCGGCAGACAAATCGTCTGCTCGACCTCGGTTGTGGCGCCGGCAACCTGATGCTTGCCGCACGCAAGAATGGTTGGAACGCACACGGTCTCGACGTTTCACCAAACGCAGTGAACCATGTCCGCTCGCTGGGTTTTGAAGTATTTCAGGGCGAGCTTCAGCAGGCGCACTTGCCGTCCGAACACTTCGACGTGATCACGGCGGCAGAGATACTCGAGCACCTGAGCGAACCACGTGCGCTCGTGAAGGAAGTCGCACGCTTGCTTCGACCCGGCGGTTTGTTCTGGACCACCACACCACATGCGCGTGGACTGTCGGCTCGTGTGTTGGGTTTGAAGTGGCGCTGCGTTTGGCCGCCGGAGCACCTGCAGCTATTCTCGGCCAACGGCCTGAAGGGTTTGCTCCGCGACGTTGGCTTTCGAGAAATTCGCGTCCGCACAACGGGCGGCAATCCCATCGAGATCATTCATGCGATGGGTTACAGGAAAGACGCACCAAAGACGGCGGACCAGCATTTTGATCGAGTAACGACCGCTTACCAGTTGAATGAATCTTTGATGAAGAGCCGTTCGCGCCGAGCATTAAAGGATCTTGTGAATGGCGCACTCAACATCACGCGCCTGGGCGACACCTTGAAGATTTACGCGATCCGGTAGCTTCTCTTTTGTGCTTTTTGTGCCTTTTTGTGGCATCAATTCTTAGTGGTTCATTTCAGGAGGACAATTTGAAAGGTGTAGTGTTAGCGGGTGGACTGGGGACGAGACTGCGTCCTCTGACCTCCGTCACAAACAAACATCTGTTGCCGGTTTTCAACCAGCCGATGATCTATTACCCGATTCAGACACTCGTGAATGCGGGTATCACTGACATCATGGTTGTTACTGGTGGCAGTTCCGCCGGCGAATTCCTGCGCCTGCTCGGCAATGGCAAAGCCTTCGGGCTCAAACATCTCAACTACACGTATCAGGAAGGCGAAGGCGGAATCGCCGATGCACTCTCGCTCGTGGAACACTTCGCCGCCGATGGTCCAGTTTGTGTAGTGCTGGGCGACAACATCATCGAGGGAAACATACGTGCCGCAGTGGAAGCTTATCGAAGCCAGGGAAGTGGCGCGAAGATCATTCTGAAGAAGGTGCCCGACCCGCAACGTTTCGGCGTGCCGCGTCTCGATGGCAAGCGTGTCGTTCGTATCGACGAGAAGCCTGCGAAACCACAGTCAGACTACGCAGTGATCGGCGTTTACATGTACGACGAAACGGTCTACGACATCATTCGTTCTCTCAAGCCGTCCGGTCGTGGCGAACTCGAAATCACCGACGTCAACAATGCTTACATCGAGCGTGATGCGATGACGTGGGAAGAGCTGGATGGCTGGTGGACTGACGCGGGCACGTTTGAAAGCTTGCTACGCGCGTCAAACATGGTCGCGGAAACAGGGGCCAACAAGATGTACTTCGAACCGGAAGAGGTAGCTGCAAATGCCCGACAGCTTTAGGGACGGCGAGATCAATGGCGTAGTAGTTCGCAAGCTGGTAAGGAATCTCGATTCGCGCGGCTGGTTAACGGAAATTTTTCGCAGCGATGAATTGGACGAAGAGTTTTTTCCGGCGATGGGTTATATCTCTTCGACGAATCCCGGCGTGACTCGTGGACCTCACGAACACTGGGATCAGGCCGACTACTTCTGCTTCATCGGTCCGTCAAATTTCAAGTTGCGGTTATGGGACAATCGCAAAGACTCAGAGACGTTTCTGTGTCGAAGCACCGTGATTGTCGGCCAGGACAATCCCGCCACCGTGTTGATCCCAAAGGGAGTGGTGCATGCGTATCAGAATGTCGGCGACATTGACGGCATCGTGATCAATTGTCCCAACAGGCTCTATCGCGGCGCCGGACGGAAAGAGGAAGTAGACGAGATCCGGCACGAAAACGACGGCGACACTGCTTATCGGATGGATGATGAATAGGTCATATAAGTCCTATTGGACCTATGTCTGGGAATACAAAAATCATCAGAATCATTGCTCGCTTGAACGTGGGTGGACCAGCAAAGCATGTTGTCTGGCTGACCTCAGGCTTGAAGGATTCCGGCTTCGACACTCTGCTCGTAACCGGCAAGGTTCCTGAAGGTGAAGAAGACATGAGCTATTTCGCGGCTGAGATGGGCGTCATTCCGCACTACTTCTCCGAAATGAGCCGCGAGATTTCTTTGAACGACGCCGTCACTGTCTGGAAACTGTATCGCCTTTTTCTTCGCGAACGGCCCGACATCGTGCACACGCACACGGCCAAGGCCGGCACAGTTGGACGCACGGCCGGCTTCTTGTATCGATGGCTAACCCCGGGTGTGTTCATCGGCAAGCCACGCCAGTGCAAGTTTGTGCACACGTATCACGGGCACGTCTTTCACAGTTATTACGGGCGCGGTCGAACGCGACTGTTTCTCGCGGTCGAAAGACTCCTGGCGAGACTCGTTACGGATCGCTTGATCGTTGTCAGCAAACAGCAGAGCATTGAGATCGGTGAGAAGTTCCGCGTCGGGCGCAGTGGACAGATCAAAGTGATTCCGCTGGGACTGGATCTCGGTCTCTTCGCCGATCACGCGTCGCGTCGCACAAAGTTCCGACACGAGCTTTGCATTCCGGACCACACGATTCTGATCGGCATCGTCGGTCGCTTGACAGAGATCAAGAACCATCAGATGTTCTTGAGAGTCGTGGCGCGATTGAAAGAGATCGATCCGGCGTGCTGGAGACAAGGAGCGGTGCGGTTCATCGTTATCGGCGACGGCGGTCTGCGTGACGGTCTCGAATACCAGACTGAAGAGCTGGGCCTGGAAAAGGACGTGATCTTCGTCGGCAGTCGAAAGGATCCGGAGTACTTCTATCCCGCGCTCGACGTCGTTGCCCTCACGTCGCACAACGAAGGCACGCCGCTGACGCTGATCGAAGCGATGGCGAATGCACGACCAGTCGTAGCGACGAGTGTTGGTGGAGTCGTCGATCTTTTGGGTGACGTGGTTGAGGATGGACCTTATCAGGTTTGTCGTCGCGGAATCGCGGTCGACGCCGGCGATGAAGAAGCCTTTGTTTCGGCACTAAGCCGCATCATCCGCGACAGATCTCTGCGACAGGAATTAGGCGAGCGCGGTCTGGAGTTTGTAGAAGTAAACTACTCGAAGGAACGATTGTTCGAAGACATTAAAGATTTATACGACGAGTTGAGCCACAAAGAAGCACAAAAAGCACAAATGCTTACTGCAACTCGGTTGTGATTCCGCAGGAGGAAATGTTTGAGAGTACTTATCACAGGTGGCGCTGGTTTCATCGGATCGCATTTGAGTGATGCCTATATTCAGCGTGGCGATGAGGTCTACGTGATCGACGATCTGTCCACCGGCACGATCCAAAACATTCAGCACCTCAAAGGTCATCCGCGTTTTCATTACACGATCGATAGTGTTCACAATCATCCGGTCACCGCCGAACTGATCGATCAGTGCGACGTGATTTTCCATCTGGCGGCAGCCGTCGGCGTCAAGCTCATCGTCGAGAGTCCCGTGCGCACGATCGAAACCAACGTGCGGGGCACTGAAGTAGTTTTGTCGATCGCCAACAAGAAAAAGAAAAAGGTGCTGATTGCGTCGACGTCAGAGGTTTACGGTCTGAGCTCCGACGTTCCATTTCGCGAAGACGGTAATCTGGTGATGGGCGCGACGACCAAAGGTCGCTGGAGTTACGCTTGTTCGAAAGCGATCGATGAGTTTCTCGCTCTTGCTTACTGGCGTGAAAAGAAATTGCCGACGATTGTCGTGCGACTCTTCAATACTGTCGGTCCGCGTCAGACCGGTCAGTACGGGATGGTCATTCCGACGTTTGTGAAACAGGCACTCGCAGGCAGACCGATTACGGTTTATGGCGACGGCAAACAGAGTCGTTGTTTTGGTTACGTCGGCGACGTTGTCGGAGCGCTCGTGAAGTTGATGGAACACCCCGATGCTGTCGGCCAGGTCTTCAACATCGGCTCCAACATCGAGATCTCGATTCTCGACCTCGCCGAACGGGTCAAACAGATCACGAAATCCGATTCTGAAATCGTCTTTGTCCCGTACGACCAGGCCTACGAAGAGGGATTTGAAGACATGCCGCGCCGCGTTCCCGATATTTCGAAGGTGAGCGAGTTTGTCGGCTTCAGCCCGGAAATGAGTCTTGATGGGATCCTCGAACGAGTCGTCGATTACCAAATCGGTCGTCGCCGTGCTGCTGGAGAGTAGTTAACCACAGATTTCAAAGATTGCTCAGATTGGCTGTTCTGAGTAATCTGTGAAATCTGTGGATGCATATCATGCCCTTGCCCTTTAGCCCGCGTACGCTGCTGGCGGTCGCCGCATCATTTTGTTTAGCACTCATATTGACGCCGCTGGTGCGCGCGGTCGCCCGTCGTTTTGGCTTTGTGGCCAAACCCAAAATCGATCGCTGGCACAAAAAACCGACCGCGATGCTCGGGGGCGCCGCGATCTGGCTTTCCGTCATCATTACTTCGCTCGCGTTCTCGCTCAAGCTTACGTACGGAAGAGAAATTCTGCTGGCAAGTACGTTCCTGTTTTTTGTCGGTCTCGTTGACGACCTCATACACATCAAGCCGTACCAGAAACTGATCGGGCAGATTCTCGGCTCCGCATTTGTTGTTTATTACGGTTTGTCGCTGCCATGGACCGGCTCTGTCCTCATCAACATGGCGCTCGCGATCTTCTGGCTGATCGGTATTACCAACGCAATCAACCTGCTCGACAACATGGACGGGCTCGCGTCAGGCATCGCTGTGATTGCCGCCGGATTTTTGGCGTTGAGTTTTGTCAACACTGGTCAATACAACGCAGCTTTGATCTCGCTGGTGTTCGCCGGCGCCCTACTTGGTTTTCTTGTTTACAACTCGAATCCCGCTTCGATCTTCATGGGCGACTGCGGATCGATGTTTGTCGGTTTCTTCCTCGCGAGTTCCGCACTGATCAATCTGAGCGGCGGTCGCACGAGAAGTCTTCTTCCGGTGCTGGCCGTGCCGATTCTCGTTCTGTTCATTCCGATCTTCGACACGACGTTCGTCACCGTGTTGCGCAAACTTTCAGGACGCGCGGCTTCGCAGGGCGGTCGCGATCACACATCGCATCGACTCGTCGCGCTCGGAATGTCTGAACGACACGCGGTTCTGATGCTTTACGGTTTTGCGGCGCTCTCGGGTCTGCTGGCGATCCTGGTGCAACGAGCGCGCCTGGATGTGAGTCTTGCAGCAATCGCGGGCTTCACCATTGTGCTCACACTCGTCGGCGTTTATCTCGCGGGCGTCAAGGTTTACGACGAGACTGACGAGGTGCTGGCGCTCAAGGAGAAACCACTCTACGCGTTTCTCATCGATGTTTCTTACAAGCGCCGCATCTTCGAAGTGCTGCTCGATGTCGTGCTGATCATTTTGTCGTACTGGGCGTCATACGCGATCCGCTTTCCGCCCGACAGCAAGGCGTGGCAGCTGTTTATCCGCACGTTGCCGGTGCTCGTGTTCGTCAAGATGTTGGTGTTTCTGGTGATGGGTGTTTACCGCGGACTCTGGCGCTACACGAGCATGAGCGATCTGATCGTGTTTGCGAAGGCCGTTGTGTTGAGCTCTGTCGCGAGTTTGATGCTGATACTGTTTGCGTTTCGGTTTGAGGGTTACTCGCGCACGATTTTTGTGATCGATGCGGTGCTGATGTTCTCTTGTCTCGCCGCTAGCCGGATGGCGTTCAAGTTGTTCAGACAGATACTCCCGTCGGTCAGTAGTAACGGCGGGCGCCGCGTGTTGATCTACGGTGCGGGGGATGGTGGTGAGTTGTTGTTACGCGAGCTGCGAAACAATCGCGAGCTCCAGTTATCGCCAATTGGATTTCTGGATGACGATCCGGCGAAGAGTGGGAAAGTAATTCACGGGTTGCGAGTGTTTGGAGGGAATGGTGATCTGAGTGCAGTTTGCTCCCAGCACGAGGTCCAGGAGGTTGTGATCTCGAGTTTGAAGATGACTGAAGAACGTGTTCAGGAAGTGTTGCGCATCTGCTCGGAAAAGCAGATCGTCGTGAAGCGCATGCGGATCACGATGGAGGAGTTGTCGTCCGGCGATGGATATTATTCACGCAAAGCGGCGCAGTCGCAGTTATAGATGCCACAGGAAGTAGTTCACATAAGCGTTCGACGAGTGCCGGTTAGGATTCTGCTGATCCTGTTGCTGCTGGGTGCAGGAGTTTGGTCGTACTACGTCGTCCGTTGGTATATCGGAAACACGCTGGCCGAGTATTTCAGTCCGACCGGCAGCGGTATTCACGTCGCAAACATGGCGGAGTCGATGGCGCCGAACGATCCGCTAACACACTGGCGCATCGCGCAGGTCACACAGAAAACATTTCCGCTGGACCAACAGGGTGCCGCGATCGCCGAGTACGAGAAGGCCGTCAGCCTGTCGCCTTACGACTATCGCTTCTGGATGTCGCTGGGAACAGCTCACGAACAATCCGGCGATCCAGTCAAAGCGGAACTCGCCCTGAAACAAGCAGTCGCACTCGCGCCGGCATACGCTTACCCACACTGGTATCTCGGCAATCTCTACCTGCGCAACGGTCGCTACAACGAAGCCTTTGCGGAGTTGCGTAGTGCCGCTGAAGCTGATTCCGATCTGCTGCCACAACTCTTCAATCTGAGTTGGGAAATCTATAACGCCGATCCGGAAGCGTTGAAGAACTCAGTCGGTCAGGACTCAGCAGTGAGAGCGAAGTTTGCACTCTACCTGCTCACTCAGAAGCGCTTCGACGATGGCATACGTCTCTGGAACGTGCTCACGAGCGACGAGAAGAGAGCGAACAAAGAAACAGCGGAGTCGATCGTAACCACGTTGAAGAATGAGTCGAAGTTTCACGACGCGCTCAATGTTTGGAACGACGTTGCCAGTGAGATGTTTCGGCCGAAGATTGGCGACATCTTCGACGGCAGTTTTGAAGAACCGATTGCTTATGCCTCCGACACTGTTTTTGGCTGGCAGGTGAAAAACGCGCCACAAATGCACATCGCGATCGATCCGAATAAGAGTCACAGTGGTTCGCGCAGTTTGCGATTACTCTTCCAGGTTCGTGCCAATCTGGACAGCATCAATGTCTCGCAACTCGTCCCGGTTCAGCCGAACACGGATTACGACTTCGAGTGCTACGTAGCGACTGACAAACTCGAGACAGGGAGTGCGCCGCAGGTTCAGATTCTTGACGCGAACACCGGCGTCGTCTTGTTTGATTCATCGATGGCGCCGGGTGGCACGAACGACTGGACTCGCGTCAACGCCTCTTTCAAAACCTCCGACAAGACTGAAGCCATCGCGGTCAAGATCGTTCGCGTGAAGTGCGGTGACGTAGAGCAGAATCCGGTGTGTCCGATTTTTGGTTCCGTTTGGTATGACGACTTCTCTCTCAAACGAAGAAACTAGCGTGATCGTTGTCGAAGATGCGCCGCAGGAGCTTGAGAAGAGCTCTTCGCAACGCAGCGTCTATCGAATTCGGCACACGCTCGCGAGCCGGTTCGCATTTCTCGTGATCTGCATTGCGATTGTTCTGTCAGCGCTTGCATACGGAACAGTTCATTACTGGGCGCTCGCGCTTTTCAACATCGGTGGCGTGACGGTCCTGCTGCTTTGGGTCGTGGATGCGTGGACCCTGGGAAGTTTCCGAATCAATCGTAATGCACTGCAACTGCCCTTGATCGGCTTGATAGTTCTCGGTTTGGTTCAACTGCTGCCACTGCGCGCTGTAACTTCCGGCGGCGCCACCGACCTGGCACTCGCGAACAGTCTTTCGCTTGATCCAAATTCAACCAGACTGGTGTTGGTCCAACTCGCGTCGCTGTTGATCTATTTCGCTGCCACACTCGTCTTTACCGACACGCCGCATCGTCTTCGTGTACTCGTGCGGACGATCATGGTCTTTGGTTTTTTGCTGGCGATCTTTGGGTTGACACAGTCGTTCACGAGTCCAACAAAGGTTTACTGGATTCGCGAGCTTAACCAGAGCACCGCGTTTGGTCCGTTCATCAATCGTCACCACTTTGCCGGTTACATGGAACTGACGATCGCGTTGCCGTTGGGTTTGCTGTTCGCGGGCGCGGTCGATAAAGAGAAACGGATTATCTATCTCTTTATCGCGGGCTTAATGGGTGTTGCGCTCGTGATGACGGCATCTCGCGGCGGCGTTATCAGTCTTGTGGCTGAAGTCCTGTTTCTGGTTGTCGCGACGGCGATCTGGAGAAAGCCGAGTGAGAGGCGACGACGAGTGAAGCGCTCGCACAAGTTCAAGCGCGTGGCCGGACGTCTCGGCATGGCAGGCGCGCTGCTCTTTGGATTGTTCCTGGGCGTGATTTTGTTGGGTGGTGAGTTCTCGATCAATCGTTTCATCGACAGTGTGAATACGGATGACCCGACTACTGGTCGTGCACACTTTTGGTCGGTGACGGTGGACATCATCAAAGCGCATCCGTTTCTGGGCACGGGGCTCGGTGCGTTTGGTGTGATTTACACGCGCTACGATTCACGCAACGGTCTTTACCGGCTCGAACAGGCGCACAACGATTATCTGCAGATATTTTCCGATGCCGGAATTGTTGGTGGGGTGCTCGCGCTGAGTTTTGTCCTGCTTCTGTTTTACAAAGGGTTTTCGCGTGCGCGCTCGCGAGACGATTTCAGACGCGGAGTTGCGTTAGCGGCGCTGAGTGGATGTTTTGCCGTACTCGTGCACAGCTTTTTCGATTTCACGCTGCACACGACTTCGAATGCGCTCTTGTTTCTTGTGCTGGCCGCAATCGCGACGATGAATGGGCGCGTCGAGGATGCACCGCGCCAAAAGAAAAAACGCTCTTCATCCACAGATTCCACAGATTCTTCCACTGTAGTATGATTCCGTGAATCCAATGGCCTCGGCGAGCAAAGCCAAAACCAAAGACGATCCACTTTCGCGGGAAGCTTCTTCAGTTCCGGGACTAATTCTCTCGGCTGTCTTACGTCACAACAAAGAAGATGCCCTCAACTACCGCAGCGACGGTAAGTGGCACAACATCACCGCAGCGGCGTTCGTCGAGCGCGTGAAAGGTGTGGCGCTCGGATTGGCCGCACTCGGCATCCGTCCCGGCGATCGCGTCGCACTCCTTTCCGAGAATCGGCCGGAGTGGTCGATTGCTGATCTCGCGATTCTGAGCCTGGGAGCGATTAACGTTCCCATTTACACCACCCAGGCACTCGAGCAGGTCGATTACATTCTTTCCGACTCCGGCGCGCGCGCAATATTCATTTCCACCCGACGACTCTACAAACACGCGCAACCAGTGCTCGCCAAGAGACGGCTGGAGCATTTGATCTTATTCGAACCAGAAGTCGCTGAAGACATCGAACACGGCATTTCGCTGGACGAGTTGGAACAGAAGGGCAGCGAGTTGGCTCAACAACGTCCCGGCGCGTTTGACGCTTACCTGCAGGCGGTTAGACCCGACGACCTGGCCACGATCATTTACACCTCCGGCACTACCGGCGAGCCGAAGGGCGTGATGCTGACGCACAACAACTTCATGTCGAACGTGCAGTCGATCGCGAAGGGTTTGCCGATAGTTGCGACCGACACGGCGCTGTCGGTCCTGCCGTTGTCGCACATTTTTGAGCGCGATGGATTTTACGTTTTCTGTTATTGCGGCGTATCGGTTTATTACTCTGCGTCGTTCGATCAAGTCGGTGAGAACCTGCGTGAAGTAGCACCGACCGTGATGACCGCTGTACCGCGTCTCTTTGAGAAGGTTTATCACCGGATCATTAAGAAGGGGATGTCCGAAAAGGGCATGAAGAAGTCGATCTTCATGAGCTCGCTCGAGGTCGGTCAAAAATACGGCGAACTCAAAGACAAGCGTAAGTGGATCCTGCCTGGCCTGGCTGTCAAACAAAAGTTCGCCGACAAGCTCGTGTTTTCGAAATGGCGCGCGGGAGTTGGCGGGCGTTTGCGATACTTCGTTTCCGGTGGCGCGCCGCTCTCGCCGGCCTTGTCTTACTCGTACCTCGCGGCCGGCATACCGATTCTGCAGGGCTACGGCGCGACAGAGACGTGCATCGTTTCGGCGAACCGCCCGGGAAATAATCACGTCGGTTCGGTTGGAATTCCTTTCGACGGCATCGAGCTCAAGATCGCGGAAGACGGTGAGATCCTCGTTCGTGGTCCAAACGTGATGCGCGGTTACTACGGTCAACCGGAAGCGACTGCGGAAGTGTTGAAGGATGGTTGGTTCTACACCGGCGACGTCGGCTACATCGCGAAGAACGGTCATCTCTACATCACTGACCGCAAGAAAGATCTATTCAAACTCTCCAACGGGAAGTATGTCGCGCCACAATTGATTGAGAGTCTTTTGAAGGAAAGCGAGTTTGTCAGCCAGGTGGTTGTTGTCGGCGCCGGCCGAAAGCAGCCGGTGGCATTGATTGTTCCTGACTGGGAGAATCTCAATCACGCGCTTGCCGAAGCAGGTGAGAAGGAGGCGCCGAAAGGTCACACCGAGCTGAGCAAGTTTCCAGCCGCAATCAAGATCATCCAGCAAGATATTTCCAGGCTCACTTCACAGCTCGTCGACTACGAGCGCATCAGAAAAGTGGCATTACTGCCGCACGAGTTCACGATCGATGGCGGCGAACTCACCCCCACCCTCAAAGTCAAACGCAAAGTCATCGACGATCGCTACGGCGAACTCATCGAAGATCTGTATTCTTAATCCGCGTTTATCTGTGGCTTAAAATAGACTCGGCCAATATGCGGAGATCCATGGGAATCTCAGGTGTTTTGGACGGCGTTAAGGTCGGATCGAAATGCGCGAGCAGCGGTAGTTCGGCGTTGCAGAAGTCACAGACTTTGAGGTGCTCTGCGACGAGAGTTTTAGCTTCGGTCGCGATCGTCTCAGAGCGAAATGAGAGTAGCGTCGCTGAAGCTGGACACGCGGCAGTCTTCAGAAATGCGGTTGTCGTCTTTGAGGCCATCATTCCCATCGTCCCTGAGGTTTCAACGTATCAAAACGCACAATTCACCTCACCTTCCAGAGGTTTCTTCATCTTTTTCCTAACGTTTTTGCACATTCCTCTTGGCGTAAAAAGATGTTGCTCGTTATTTAAACTGATGTTACCATGACGCCTGTCAGTCAGGGCTGGACCGGCTATCTGACGCATCTCCAGGAGCACCACCGCTATCCCGCGGTAAAAAATCTGGCAAAAATGAGAAACGACCCACCCGCTACCGCGAGGTGGTGCTGACTGTATCCAGTCAGATTCTGACTCTTGAGACAAACCTATCCGGACTCACCCGCCTAAATTCTCAGTGACGAAACTCCCAGACGACCTAGGGCCAACACGGACAATCCTGTGAAATCCATAAGTGAAGATCCTGAAAAGATAGCGGACCTCGAGCCGGGCGAGAATCGCCCCATCCCCAGAGAGCGCCGCGACCGGCACGGAAAGAATGCGAAATGGGTGGAAAGTCTTAAGTCCTCCGACGTCAATCGTCTCTGGACCGACCTGCACCGCATAGTTTCGTATCATCCACTGGTCAGAGCTTCACGCAGTGCCGGCCTGCTGGTTGAAGAAGGCGGGGGCGCAGCCTACACCGATCTAACGCAGGAGTTGTTCGTCCAACTACTCAGCAAAAACCGTTTCGAACACTATCTCGAAACGGAAATGACTGACTACGAGATTGAATGTGAGATCAGCCAGATCGAGCTGACGAATCTGCTGACGGCCGAACTTCGCAAACGTCACCCGGAGAGTTATCGATTGGCCCGTCGTATTTCCACTCTGATCCAATCGAGCCCGAACTTTCGTCGTTTTGATTCGAGTGGTATCGACGACGAACCGCATCGCCGTCTTGCAGATCGTGTATACGGTCTGAGCGAGTGGAAAGACAACAAATCCCGACGCGGCGCGCATGAAGTCGAACAGCGCGTGCAGATAATCGCCGTGCGGCAAAGAGACACTCGGATGGTCGGTTGTACTGGTGATTCACAGATCGTGATCAGCAATGCGGACCTCGAAGATTTGATCGTGTCGGTGCTGGACGCGGTCGATTCGCCGGTTGATGTTCGCACCCTCCGGAGTCTCGTGATGTCGCGTCTGCCTGTGATGGACATCTACCTTGTCCCACTCGATGGCGACGACAGCGACAACGAGAACGGCAACAGTTACGAGCCCGTAGACAAACGCGAGAACCCTGAAGAGGGATTGATGCGACGCGAATCTGAGCGGGAAGCAGCGGGTTCTGTAGAGCAGTTTCTGGCGAGTTTGAACGAAGCAGTTCGTGGCAAAGTTAAGCAATACAACCGCATTATCGGCGTGCTCTGGTACTGTTACCTGAGCCCGGATCACGCGACGCAACTGGAAGTAGCGGCAGTATTGGGTGTTTCTGATTCACTGGTGTCGGATTACCGGCGCCGTATC
>DASYPN010000116.1:0-11175 GCA_036006625.1 Pyrinomonadaceae bacterium
CGGTCAGACAAAATGGCACTGGGCGCTGCACGACCCGCTCGCGTCCGCGGACAAACCGTCGCGTGTGATTGGGACGTTTCACAGTCGGGATGCGGCGGACAACCTCGCCAAGTCTCTCACTGCGCGCGCAAAACGCAGTGCGGTTAATGGCTGGCTGCGCGTGGTGGGCGACGCGAAGGTTCGGCCCGGAGAGATTGTCAGCATCAGTGATCTTCCCGGTGATGATCCTGGACCATTGCGGGTGCTCGCAGTCAGACACTCTCTCGATGCCAATGGTTTTCTAACGCATCTGACGGTGGAAGGCGGCGGGGCGAGTGTACCGGGGTTGTCGATATGAGCGACGTTGTCACCATGCTGCGCGCGATCGTGCGAGAGGAGCTGACGCATCATCGCAGCCCTGAACTGGGAATCGTGACAGAAGTCTTTCCCGGCGACGGCAATGAGAACAATCACCAGGTTAGCGTGCGTCTACGCGCGACCGGAGTCGAATTGAAGCGTGCCGCGGTCAGCGTCGGCCGGATGGGAATTTCGATGCTGCCGGAAGTCGGTGATCTCGTGCTGCTCGCTTTTGTAGCAGGCGACATAAATGTTCCGGTGGTAATCGGCGCGATCTACGACAACGAGAAACAGGCTCCGAAGGCCGGACCGCTGGAGACTATTTACAAACCGTTTGGAGATGAAGACTCATCGATTCGCCGTTTGCATGTGGAACTCGCCAGCGGCAGCACCCTGACGATGGATGACGACAAGCTGCAGATTGAAAGCGGCGACACTAAGGTTGTGATCGAGAAGGACGGAGATGTCACCGTGAAGTCCGCCGCCAAGGTGAGTATTGAATCGAGCGGCGACATCATTCTCGACGCGGGCGGAAATCTTCAGCTCGCGGCAAAACAAAGCGTGACGATCAAGGGACAGTCGACGACAGTCGAAGGGCAAGCAGACGCAAAGCTCAAAGGTCCGACACTCACGCTAGCAGGAATGACGAGTTTCAGCGCTCAGTGAGAGAGGAGTGACGATGCCTGGACCACCAGTCGGTATGGGATGCGCGGTAGTACTCAGCCCCGGCGCGGCGGGTCCACCTGACAGCGGTTTTATCAGCGTGATCACACAGACGATCGCGACCGCCAACGGCATGCAACTGGCAACGATCGGAAGCATATGTCAGATGGTCAACTCAGTCTCCGGTGTTCCTTATCCGTTACCAATCGGCAACGGCGGATCTGGATCGGTAAGCATCAATGGCATGGCGCTGGTGCGAATGGGAGATCAAATTCCGTCCGGTCCGGGAGTGCTGATGATACTTGGACCACCCGCAGCGCCGTTCGTCACTGACCAGGGAGCTCCTTGATGGCTAATCGTGATGGGCAAAAACTAGCTCCGCTATTCGGCCGTGACCTGCGGCTGCTTTATGGCAGCAGCGCCGGGTTCTTCGAAGATGCCGATCTCGAAAGCGGGCGGTCACTCAAAGCAATTCGCGGCGGACGCGATCTGCTGATCAGCGAGGGAATCGATAATCTGACTCAAGCGATTGCCAACCGGTTGAAGACTCGCAAGGGCGAACTCGCAGAGCTAGGCCATCCCGATTACGGATCGCGCCATCACGAGTTAATTGGTGAACCTAATGTCGATCGTACTCGAAACCTGATCAAGCTTTATGTGCTACAGGCGTTGCGCAGTGAACCACGCATCGAGCGCGTGCTGTCCGTTAAGGTTTACGCCGAGCACGAGCCGCCGCGAGACAAGGTGCGAATCGACCTGAGCGTTCGGGTCATCGGTGAGCCAGCGCCGTTGAATCTCGTAGTTCCGTTTTCTTTGGGGGTAGAAATTTGAGTTACGCAGCCGAGCCATACGCACAATTCGTTGACGACTTGTTGATGGCGTTGACCGGCGGCGTCATTCGGCAGCAGTTTTCTTTCCTTAAAGAGCTCGAGCCTTTTCGTCTCACTCATCCTGATCCGATTATCGCGAGCACGGTCCAGGTGTTTGGGATTGCCGATGGAACTTATCGCCGGTTTCGTCCCGAGACTGATTACGTTCTTGGAAAAGATTCAACCATCCAGTGGAAGAAGAGCGCCGACGGCACGCGGAAGGCTGACGCCATTTGGCCCGACGAGAGCACGACTTTTTATGTCAACTTCGAAACAGTTTCCGAAGCCGGTCCAGCGCCGCTGCTTACTGATCGAAATCCCGGCAGCGTAACTCGACTCATTGCGGAGAGTTTTGCGCGCGAATTTGCAGTCGTCTCACGCCAGTTGGAATCGGTCTATCGTGCTGGTTTTATCGACACTGCGAGCGGCCGCGATTTGGACCAGCTTGCGATGCTCGTCGGAGTTACGCGCCGTGGTGTTACGTTCGCTTCGGGCGCTGTCGTGTTCGCGCGTTCGACGCCGTCGCCCGCCGATATTTTTATCCCTGCTGGAGCGAGGCTTTCGACGACACAGCCACCGCCCGTGATGTTCGAGACCATCCAGGGGGAAACGCTGCGCCGCGGAAATCTCAGTGTCGAAGTTCCGGTACAGGCTTTGGTCACAGGTTCCAAAGGCGTAGTGGCTGCGAACGCGATCGGCGTGATCCATAGACCGATCCTCGGAATCGAAACGGTCACAAATTCAACTCCCACCAGCTTTGGTGACTCTGTCGAGAATGACGAGGGCCTTCGCCGCCGCGTTCGCCGTGCGCTCGAGGGAGCAGGCCTGGCGACGACCGGCGCCTTGACCGCGGCACTGACCACGATTCCGGGCCTTCGCGAAAAGGACATCCAAATCGCAGAGGATCCGCTGGCCCACCCGGGTGTAGTTAAACTCAACGTCGCGCTGCCGCCAATCAAAGCAGGAGCAAATTTCGCTGCCGAGCGAAAGAGGATCATTAGTCAGGCGGTAGAACTAATCGAGCAGACACGTCCCGTCGGCGTTCGTATTCTCCACAACATTGACGCGCCTCGTCCGCTAGGCGATGCGAGTCCTGGCGCCGGATCGGCGACGCCCACCGGCGGTGATCCGGTCACCACTGTCGAGGTGCCTGCCGGCGACATCTTCATGTTCGTCGACGTGATCGCTCAACTCGCTCCCACGACACTCTCCTTAACGCCGCAACAGCGAAACGATCTGATCGAGCGAGGCAGAAAGACGATCAGCGATTTCCTCGCGGAGGCAGGAATCGGAGAGATTCTGGTTTACAACCGGCTGATTGAGCGGTTGATGAATATTGAGGGAGTGCTCGACGTGGCCCTCGAGATCTTTCCTCAGGGCAAAGCCCAGCAATTCAATAACAAGAACGTGGTAGCTGACAACCCGGCTGTTCGTCCGGTTGAGGGAGTGATAACGGTCGAAGTCGGCGGCGCGCTCGTGATGCTGGACCTGGCGGTGACCGTAAAAAGAAAAGAGGCGGGCCTGCAAGAGAGTACGGAAACCGCTGCCGCAACAGCCGCCAAGGAAATCGAGTCGAAGTTACGCACTACCTTCAACCTGCATTCTATTTCAGCGCTGTCGCCGGCAGTTTTGCTCGGTCTCTTGACCATGAATAATTACACTGTCACGCAACTGCATTACAAGGTCGAATACCAGGAAGCCGGAGTTCGGATTCATCAACAGGACATCCAATTACCTCTGACGTCGCTTGAGCAGTTGTGGGTGCGGAAAGTGAGAGTGGAAGCCTTATGACCGGTCGCTCGCAAAGAATCCTGAACCGGTTTCCGGCCCACTTTGAAGCTGCTCGAACAGGCAAGCAGTTGGCCGTCGTCACTGACGCGCTCGCGACCAATCTGGATGAACAGTCAGCAATCATGGCTCGAATCAGACGTTCGCACCGGCTTGCCGACGCCGGCGAACTGCGCGACTTGTTGCTGATCGCCGCACTTCATGGAATCAGTCAGGCAGAACTTGCATTGCTGTTCGCGAGGTTTAGTCTCGCGCAGAAGCTGCTGTCTGACTTATCGACTGCCACCACTCCCGAGGCGCGGGATCAGGCCGCCGAAAAGCTTTGTGACTTATGGGCCATTGATGCGCCTCGTCCGCGTCTGTCTCTATTTGCAGTTCCTTCAGTAGCAGGCGGAACTCCTGATCTGAGTGTGGCCCAAACGGGACTCATTCAACATGGCACGGCAGCGATTACTAACGATGTCCTGCTAGACGCTTTGCGTAAACGGATCGCGAACATCTCGCGTATTCACGTTTCCGGAAATGGGACCATCGGCGCCTTGCTCGGCGGCGCAGCCAATGCGCTTGATTTTGACATCATCGAGGTGTTCCATCACGACAATCGGTTTTGGCATGCAGCCACCGTGCAGACAAGGTTCGGCATCATGCATCCGGTGCTCGAACCAGCTTCGGGTTCCATACCTGCGCATCAGGTGGATCAGCCAGTCAAACCAGCAATCGAGTTAATAGGACTCGAAGAGAACCCGATCGAACGAATCAGCACCGATCAACTCGGACGCCAGCATACCGAACTGTTTTCCGAGTTGCGCCGTGGCTTTGAGCGCGTAGTGCTGCAAATCCAAATTACAGGTAAGCAAACATTCACTGTCGGACCCATGGTGGTCAATCGTGATGAAGGACACGGAGTGGGCTATGCGCGAGCCGTTCCTGATGGTAGCCAACTCGTCTTCACTGAAGAAGGTCGTGTGCTGCTCGACAACTCGGATGTCACTTCGTTCGCTTATGCATGGAAAGGCGCCTGCTTCGCCGGCGCCGCTGGACGGAACACCGATTTTGTTTTCGATGGACCAGGAGTAACACCCGAACGACGTGCGCGCTTTGTTGAAACCACACCGGCGGGCGCGCTGAATTTTGACTTCGTCTTTCCACATGCCGGCAAGAGTTTGCCGATGCCGGGAATTGACATCGGAGAAACGCGTTTCGCTTTCTTTGTACAGCAAGCCCATTTTTCAAACCTTGCAGAAGTGGAGGGCAGCGAGCGTTTACTCGCGGTTGCACCAAGAACGGCCGTCGGGTTTCTCGATGCTTCAGTGTTTGCGGCCGCGCCGGGTGAGTCAAAACCGCAGTCTGCGCTCGTCTCCTTGTCATGGTTGGAACATCGGGCGTTCGTCGTGCGACTGCTGATTCCGCGGCGGTTTCAGATCCTGGCGACTGAAGATGATCCTGAGGGAGTGCAAGTTCGCCAGCGCGTGGCGCAAGCGGTGAAGCGCTTTCAACCCGCGGGCGTCGACGTACGAGTGGAATTCATCGACGATCGATGGATTCTGGGTGGAGCGAAATTGATTAGCGCTGAATCGGACGATCCGATCACGCTGCTTCGTTCGGGCACGTTGTTGTGGTCCGCACCTGATTGAGTGCACCAGTGAAAGGACCGTATGGCAATTAATCCACATATCCCAAAGACCGTGAATGCCGGCGAGCCCGTCACTGCCGAGGGCTGGAACGTGATCGTCCAGGCCATACTCGCATTAACGAATTATCTCGGCAGCACCGAAGGCACGAGCTTGAAGGTGAAACTCACCAACATCGATCCAGCGATGTCGTATGCGCGCGTCACTGCGACACGCGATGACGGCGTTACTTTTGAAGCCGTGGATCCCGTGCCGCCAGATACAACATTCATTTTCTCCGGACTAAGACCCGGTTCGTATACCATCCGCGCCGAAGCCCCCGGATTTTCACCCGCCACGACGGCAGCCACAACTCCGGCGAGCGCAGAGGTGACGCTGACGCTTACGCCGAACGGCGCCTTCATGCCGCTCGTCTTCGGCTCAACACTTCAAGCGGCGCTGCTTCAATTGCAGAATGTGGGCATCGGAGTCTCAAGAATTCTGGACGTGATCGGACACGACATTGCGCCTGCTAATCCTGGGCCTGAATATACCAGTTCGATCGTACTGGCCCAGATTCCTGAAGCCGGAACGCCTGTGGCTCCGGACGCCCGCGCCCAATTAGTGATTGCGGCTGCGCTTCAGGTGCAACCCACGATCGAGGTGCCCTCGTTTGCCGGACTCACGCTTAACGAAGCACAGAAGGCGCTCGAAGGTATTGGTTTGGTGATGGGTAAAGTGGTGACGAAACAAAAAGGATAAGAAGAATTGAAATAGAGGAGATCCAAAGCGATGTCACAAAGAATTTTTAGAAACCCGGGAATATTCAGCCAGAGAATCGAGCGGTCTGAACTCATCGATCTCAGCGAAAAGACCAAGAAGGCAAAGGTGGTGCGAGAGGGCTTTGAAGTGCCAACGGTTGCCATCGAACAAAAACAAGCGGAATTCACGATCAATAATTTGGTGACGGTGCCACCAAAGGCAATGCCGCGAGTGGTCTCACAAAGTATCGCTGCGGGAACCAGGGTTACGCCCGGCACCGTCATCGAT
Organism: Pyrinomonadaceae bacterium; assembly: GCA_036006625.1. Classification (GTDB taxonomy): domain Bacteria; phylum Acidobacteriota; class Blastocatellia; order Pyrinomonadales; family Pyrinomonadaceae; genus PSRF01. Next base: position 6,317 of record DASYPN010000116.1, read on the forward strand.
TTCGTCGTCGTGCCAAAGTCCGACATACCTTTCAATATCTTCACGGCGGTACACGAAAGTCTAACCCCGAAGACTCTCGATTTCGTTGATGACCTGGTTGAAAACACGACGATTCGTGAGGTGCTTTTGAAACGTGAATCAGCCGCCGCTGTCACTCCTGACGAGAAAAAAACGCTCGTCACTGCGCTTCAGGCCAAGGGGATTGTGGTTGACGATAACCAGCCCGGGAAAACATTTGAGAAGGCTTTCAACAGCGTCCGAAGTGCGGCGGCTTTCAGATAGACGTCAATGGCGACAATAGGAAAAACTGAATCAAGCGGGTTCTTCCTGCAGGACCGACGCTTCCAGGAAGTTACGAAGCAATTCAAGTTTGGTCCGCAGTTACGCACCGATGGCATCGTGTCATTTGCGATGGATGTCACCCTCGCTCGCAATGCCCTCGTGCGTGTCTATGACGTCGTAGTTCATGCTGATCGAGCCAGAGCTACCGCGGTCGAAAGGGTGGCCCAGGTTCGGGCGTTGCCGGCTGAACGCTCAACTCCGGCATCCATCGTATTGGACTTTGGGACGCCGCGAACGGTAAGTGGCGTCCTGGTCCAGGCGCCGTTGATTATTGTTGGCATCACTCCCTGGATTGGCGCTTCGTTCGCAAACCAGAAAGTATTTCCCGCCGGCGATGATTCGAGCCGCTCGGAACTCGTCATACTGCGCAAAGAGATCAGAACTGAACGACTCCTCGTCGAAGTAACAGGGACACCTTCGGGACCGGAGTTGTGGTCCGGGATGGGCGTGCTATTACCAGAGTCGCCAGGCGATCTCGAGATTCGCATCGATGGCGGAGCCCCGGTTGCAACTTTTCCCGGACCAGCACAACCGGGAGCGGACGCCACACTAACTGATCAAACCTGGAACAAGGAGGGCAAACGCATCGTGCACCTCGGTGATGCCCTCGCGAAGTTAACCGGTGACCCGACCAATGATGCGCAGACGACGTTCAAGCTCGTGCTCAGCAGCCGCGTGCCGGGAGAGCTGGACATGGAAGTGTTGCGTAGTCGCGTGCCGAGCGATTCACGAGTACCGGCGCTTGGTCGCCCTCCTCAGATGAGTTTCATCCGTCGCGTTCGATTTGACGGCGACGACACGGGGAAGGAACTTGTATTTCCAGCCGAAGGCGTACAGCAGATTCTCCTTTCGTCGTTGCCGTCAAATCCTGTCATCGAGGAAATCCGGTTCACAGTGAGTGGAACGCTTCCACCAGAGCGAGTTGTTCCTCCGGTAGGTCCGGACAATGCTGATCTTGCCGACTTGTTACTCAGTCCTGATCATGCCGCCTGCGTTCGGCTCAGATCCGACACGGGTCTGGCTGAGATCAGCGGCATTCGTCTGCCTTTGATCGCCGGCAGCGATGGTGCAGAAATTCGTTTACTGCTTTGGCGTCCCGACGAAACTCCCGCTCAGGAGCCGCTTGAAGCGATGCCCGACGGCGTGAGCGAGCCTGTCGCTCTCGAGGCGACAGATACTGAAATTGAGATCTGGACCACGTTTTCCTTCAAACGTCCCATTCCAATCAACGACGAAGCGCCTCCGTGGGTCGCACTGTCGGTTTCTCGTGGCCAGGTAATTTGGCGGCTGGGCGCCGTTACAGTTCCAGGCGATCCGATTGCAGCTCACGTTATCCGGCGCGGCGCACCCACTGGCCCGTGGAAGCTTTTGCCGAAACCATTTCAAGTTTCGACTTCCGCGCTCGGATCGGTTCGAGGCCGTCTTCGCGTGATTGGATACGCGCCCAAGGACGAGCCTTTAGCGCCGCTCATCGTCGGCGTTGAATCAAGTGAACAAAGTTTGGAAGTGACGCCCTCTGCTAAGGGCGTGACGTCGAGTCGTGGTTTTACTCCGAATGTACGCTCGACAAATCTGCGAGTAATAAGCCGAGTTGCCGGGAATGTAACTCTGCGTGATCTGGACGTGGTGACGACCGCATAGGTAAGAGAAAGATAGAGTCCAATGGCAAATGATGCCAGAACCCAATTTATCGACGGCCTGAGAGTTACCGCCGATCATCTGCAACACTCGCAGGACCGTTTACGCGAGGCCGTCCTCGATCTTCGTCGGGCGGTTGGACTGGGTCGGGTCGCGTGGGGGTTACGAGTTTTTCTCAATGACGGTGGCGCGATTCTAATCAACCCCGGCGTCGCGTTTTCAGCGGGCGGTGTACGGCTCAGCATCGACTCGCCGGCAAATTTGAATCTGCCGACTGGTCCTGGTCCATGGCGGGTTTTGCTGCGAGCCTCGGAAGTCGATCGCGAGTCGTTACGTGTCGCCGAACAACCTACGCTGATCAATCTTGTAACCACTCCGCTCGTGGAGCCGGATGATGAATCTCAAATCGGACCAGACGCGCTCGTAATCGGCAAGGTGCAGCTAGCTGATTCGAAACCTGAGTTGTTGCAGGATCCGGCAATCTTCAGTGTTACCGGTAATCACTCTCATTCGGGAGAATTTATTCAGGATGAGTTTGGTCGTTGGCATTACGATGGACCAAAGCTGGCTGGTGGTGGAGGTGGTGGTGGAACGGGAGGAACCGGCACTAAGGGCGACAAAGGTGATAAAGGCGCCAAAGGCGACAAGGGCGATAAAGGAGACAAGGGTGATACCGGTACTGCAGGAACGAAGGGAGATAAAGGCGACAAAGGTGACAAGGGTGACAAGGGTGATCCGGGTATCGCAACGAAGGGCGATAAGGGAGATAAGGGCGACAAAGGTGATCCGGGAACTGGGTCGAAGGGAGACAAAGGCGACAGGGGAGAAAGAGGCGCTGGTTTCGACCAAGAATGGCCGTTCATCAACGGCATAAACTGGAGACATGGTGCAACTCTTAACCTCGACCAGACCATGCAGGCGCTGAAAGAGATACAGGCCACGCTGTCTCACGCGCTCTTGCCTCAAGCAATCAAAAGCAATCAGCAGGTAATTCAGGTATGGTTCGAGGCCGGCTCACCTCTTACCGCCGGAGCGCCACCGCAAAGTGCGACATCGCCAAGTCTTCTAATCGTCTTGCATGGAGATCTGAAGAGTGCTCAAACGACCCTTACCTGGGCAGGCACCGATGGTCCAGACAGTGTGAAACGGACCATGATTTCGGGTGGCAGAGTGCTGATCAGAATTCATTGTGGATTTCTGCTTTCAATCGACAAACGTCCGTTCTCGGCCGCACTTGATGCAGTAAACGGATTCGACTCACCACATGTGCCTGGCGGTGTCTTCGAAAGCTGGTTTTTCGTAGCCAGAAGTCAATAAGAGCGAATCAAGGGTAGTGACCTAAATTTGAATTCTTCTCTGTGCAACCTCAGTGTTCTCTGTGCCTCTGTGGTTGTTGTAGCGTGCATTCCTATAACCACAGAGGCACAGAGAACACTGAGGTTGCCCAGAGAAATCGAGAGACGAAAGGGAACTGGTGACACTACAAGCTGAACTGAGTACCAGACTGAATATCGACGGTGTTGTTACCACTCTGCTTGATGGTGTGAATGATGCTCGCAGCGGCCTTAATACGATTAGCGCACCGGCCGGCGCCGGCCAACTTGCGGAAGCTGAACGAACAGCAGGTTCGGTAAATACCGCGGGCATAGATTCCAGTGTCAGCCACGTAACTGAAGGAATTTCCCAACTCCTCCAAAGCATACGACCTGCCCAAGACGTTCTTGGACCAATCACTGCCACTCTGGAACTGATCGAAAGCGTTCACCAAACGGATCTGCAACGACAACTCACCGATCTTTCTACACGGCTGGGCGCAATTCTGGATAACCAGAGTGATGACGGATTCATGGGACTGCTGGTCCAGTTCGGCAACGTCTTGAGTTCGTCGTCGGAAGGAGCAAAGTTAAAGGAGTTGCTGAATCGTCTGCTTCAGGTGGCGAATGTTTCGCTGCCCAGCGATGCGCTCCAAATGCCCGACATCCTGCCGGCGATCCAAAGCGCAGTGACGACAGTCGGTGGACTGATGAGTCTCGAATCGATCCTCGCCGAAGCAGAACGGCTAACGAGAATCATGTCCACTCAGTTTGATCGGAACGCGGTGGAAGCAAGGCGCAGTGCGCTCGTTGCGTCTTTCAATACGAGCACGGTTTCTCTCGCTCAATTTGTCGGCAGTATCGATGTGACAAACCCGGCCCAGGTTCGTGCGGCTCGAACTGCGATCGATGTTTGCGCGCAACGATCTACCGAACTGGTGGACCTCGTCAGCCAGGGCAGCGCCTTTGGTGAAGCCACGCTCCTGTACCTCGACATGCCGAGTCTGCAAACAAAAGTCGCGCATGCCGCAGACATTGTTCGAACCGCCAATCTCGACTCGTTCGAACAGTCACTTCGCTGGCTTAACTCGCGCCTCTCACCCGCAATCACAGTCGATCTATCCGGTGTTCCGGTTTTCTCACTCGAAACCCTCCTCTCCTCCATCGAGGGACGTACCGCGGAGATCAGTGCCAGCATTACCGAATTTGACCTGAGCTCGTTTACGAATCCGCTGATCACCGGCATCGAGACGGTGACCAACATTCCGAACATGCTTGGCGGAGCTATCTCGCAGGTCAGCACGGCGATACAAGCGGAACTGCGCCGGTTGCGCGATGCCGTTGCTGCGCTGCCGTTCGAGTCACTCGGCAATGTAATCCGCCAGGTCCTTCAGCCTGTGGCCCAGGCCCTGGAGTTCATTGGATCTCTGGTGGACGCCATCAAAGCCGTGCTGAGTGAGGCGCTGACAGCATTAAAAACCGCGCTGTCTACTGCTGAAGGGGCGATCGATAGTTTCAAGGAACGAGTCGACTTCATGTTTGGTGAAGCGGCCGCGTTCATCGACG
>DASYPN010000117.1:0-10608 GCA_036006625.1 Pyrinomonadaceae bacterium
CCGCCCCATTGGACCATCAATACAAACTCGTGCGCGTTTGTTCCATGAGGCACGACCCCTGCGTCAGTTCCCAGCGCGATTGGAACCTGGTTGGCAACAGCGAGCTTGATTGCGTGACGCACTGCGGCTGCAGCCGCCAACGCTTTTTCGGCACGTAGTCCTTTCAATACACCCGACTTCGCAGCTCGCTCAACCGCCTCAGCCGCGGATAACGTCGGCACGAGGAACGTGCCGCGCTCTTTCATCAATCGCGCGCCTTCTTCGTCGAGAAACGAACCGTGTTCGATTGACGAGACGCCGGCGCGCACGGCGATCTTGATTCCTTCAGTCCCGTGCGCATGCGCAGCTACTTTCCTCTCGAGCTTGTGCGCCTCATCCACCAACGCTTTCAACTCTTCAAACGTATACTGAGTCGCGCCGACTGCATCTCCCTCGGACAACACACCACCAGTCGCACACGTCTTGATCACATCAGCGCCGTACTTGATCTGATAACGAACCGCGGCGCGGATTTGATCTGGTCCATCAGCAATCCCTTCTTCGATTCCAGGGTCAAACAATCCGGGTCGAAAACCATTCTCATCGCAATGCCCTCCACGCATGCCGAGCGCATGGCCCGCAGTCATGATTCGTGGACCCGGCGTCCAACCCTCGTTGATGGCCTTTCGCAAAGCCATGTCGTCAAACTTTCCCGCTGCGCCGACATTGCGCACAGTAGTGAAGCCAGCCATCAACGTGGCGCGCGCATGCTCGACGCTGAGAATTGCCGCAAACGATTCGAAGTCTCGAAATGGAGCGTTCTCACCTGCCGGATCACCCAGCACACGTCCGACCAGGTGAGTATGTGCATCGATAAAGCCGGGCATGAGAGTTACATCGCCAAGATCGATCACTTTGGCATTCGCGGGAATGTTCACCGATCCCGCGGTGCCCACGGAGGTGATCGTGTTGTCAGTCACAACGACAACGGCGTTATTGATCGCGGCGGCGCCCGTACCGTCGATCAATCGAGCAGCTTTCAAAACAACTATGCCCTTCCCGATCGGAGCTTGTGGCGTGATTTGAGACACGACCACCAAACACATTGAGTGGATCAGCACCAATGCCAGGCAAACAGATCTCAGGTTTTTCAAGGTTCTTGTTCCTCTGAGTTGAGAGTGCAGTCTGATCTTCGTCAGCAGGAAACCGGAATACTCGTTCCGAACGCCGCATTTACGTAAGCTAAAAATCCCTGTGCAGAAAGCGTGTCGAGGCGATAAACAACATTCGTTGAACGGCAGACAGAGTCGCCGGTGATTGTGATCGAAACAATCAACTGCTGTCCGTTAAGAGTCATGAAGTTTGGCCCACCTGAATCGCCGAAACACGTCCCACCATTTCCGGTTGATGCGTTCTGCGACAAACGTAGATAGCCGCCGTTCAGCGAGTTGAAACTCGAAAACGAGAACATGCGTGGAATCGGGTTGATGTCCTGAAAGAACGGAACGCCTCCGCTGACTACGCGGTTTTGCACGCCATATCCCACATTCGTGAACGTCGCCGTTTTTAATCCGTTTTGAGCTGCAAGTTGGTCCAGGAGACCACAACTCGGCAGCACCGCGGGCGTAACGCCGCTAACGTTCCGCGCCAGGATCAACGCACCGATGTCGCCGGAGTCGCTCTGGGCCTGGTTGTAGTTCGGATTTGTAACAACGTGGGACACCGCCAGGAGAGTTGTCTTATTACTTGTCAAATCGCCGAACGGTATCGATTGATCAAGACTAACGTAGGCGACGTATCCCTCGGGCGCGAGATCCTGCGTGTAAAAAATCGTGCAGTGGCTGGCAGTAAGAAAGACGTTATTAGTGATCATCGTGCCGGAGCAGATCGGAAAAATCTGTCCGGTGGTAGGCGACTTGACGATGAAAGCACCGGTGTTGCGATACGTATTGTTCGAATCGACAAAGCCGTAAGTGATCGCCGATGCTTTGGGCGACAATACCAGCGACGCCGTCAGCAGACTCATCGTCAACACAAAGAAGCAAATCAGTCGTTTCATTGGAATCTCCCCTATGATGAATGTTGCAGGATGGTCGGGCGCGTGAATTCTACCGTTGTCCGCGGGCACTCTCAAGTTGCCCGCCCAGGGACATTACGATAGGCTGGCAACGCTTTCCGGACAATCCCATGAACATCAATCGTCGCGAATTCAACTACGGATTGGTTATTAGTGTTGGCTCGTTAGCATTTCGTCCTTTCCCAGCACAGAAAACGTTACGCGTCAACGGCAAGCGGATCATGGACCACATCCGTGCGCTGGCGGAGTTTGGCAAGAACCCCCAAGGCGGTGCGAGTCGCGTCGCGTATAGCGATGCCGATAAGCAGGGCCGCGAGTACGTACTCGGCCTACTTCGAGATGCAAAACTCGACGTCGTGGTCGATGCCGCCGGCAATCTCATCGGTCGCCGTGCCGGAATCGCCGGTAACCTCAAACCGTTGTTGATCGGTTCACATATCGATACGGTCCCTGAAGGCGGCAACTATGACGGCGTTGTCGGCTCAATTGGTGCGATCGAGGTTGCACAAACGCTCGCTGAAAACAATGTGAAGACTCTTCATCCGCTTGAAGTCGTCATTTTTCAGAACGAAGAGGGCGGACTCATCGGCAGCCGTGCGATGGACGGTGAGTTGACTGAGAAAGAGCTCGAACTTGTTAGCCGGAGTGGCAAGACAATTCGCGACGGAATAAAGTTCATCGGTGGAGACGTCGGAAAACTTGCGGAAGTGCGACGACAAAAAGGCGACATTGCTGCGTATCTCGAGCTGCACATCGAACAGGGCGGAATTCTCGATAAGGAAAAAATAAACATCGGAGTAGTTGAAGGAATCGTCGGGATCAACTGGTGGGACGTCACCGTCGAAGGGTTTGCAAATCACGCGGGCACAACTGCGATGAACAATCGACAGGATGCACTGCTCGCGGCGGCAAAGTTTATCGAAGCCGTGAATCGTGTCGTGACGAGCGTGCCCGGCAGACAAGTAGGCACAGTTGGCAGAATCAATGCACTGCCCGGCGCGCCGAACGTAATTCCCGGAAAAGTTGTTTTGAGTCTCGAGTTACGCGATCTCGACGCCGCGAAGATAAACATGCTCTTCGAAAAGATTCAGACTGAGGCACAGAAGATCGCTGCCGAGAGTGGAACTAAGTTCGATTTCAAAGAGATCAACGTCAACATACCGGCGCCCACCGATCCACAACTCCGCTCGTTGATCTCCGAGGCGGCTCGCAATCTTGGTCTAACAACAAAGCTGATGCCGTCCGGCGCGGGTCACGATGCGCAGGACATGGCCCGGCTTGGACCAGTCGGCATGATCTTCGTTCCGAGTGTCGGCGGGATCAGTCACTCACCACGCGAGTTTTCCCGACCCGACGACATCGCGAACGGCGCGAACGTATTACTCCACACGCTACTAAAGTTCGATACCGCCTAATTTTCTTTTGTGCTTTTTGTGCTTTTTGTGCCTTTTGTGGCTCTACTCATACCGTAGCGCGATGATCGGATTTACTCTCGTGGCACGTCTGGCCGGTATGTAGCTGGCGATCGCAGCGACAGCGATCAGCAACAGCGATATCAGCGCGAACGTCGTTGGATCAGTCGCCGTTACGCCGAATAGCAACGTGGACATTACCCGCGTGAGGGCAAACGCAGCAATCAGCCCGATCGCGATGCCTGCCAACACGAGCTTCAGGCCATAACCGATAGCGAGTTTGAGTACAGTCATAGTCTGCGCTCCGAGTGCCATGCGGATGCCGATCTCATGTGTTCGTTGGGCCACTGAATAACTCATCACGCCATATATGCCAACCGCCGCAAGCACGAGAGCGACGCCCGCGAAGATCGCAAGCAGCAACATACTGAAACGTTGTCGTGCGATCGACTCGGCGAGAATCGTTTCCATAGTTCGAATGTTCGAAATCGGCTGGTCCTTATCAATCTCCCAAACTGCTTTACGAACGGCGCTCGCCATGCTTGCGGGATCGACATCCGTTTTAACGACGAGATCCTGCGCATCGAAGAATCCGAACTGGCGGTAGGTCAAATACATCTGCGGTTTCGGATCGTCGTTCAACTCAAACTGCCGCACGTCTTTCGCCACGCCGATGACCTGAATCCAATCCTCCTGTGATCTGACCTTGCCGATCGAAACCCGTTTGCCGACCACTTCTTCACCCGGCCAAAAGCGACGAGCCATAGTTTCACTAACGACTGCTACGTTTTGTGAATTGTCTGTGTCCTGATCGGTTAGCTGCCGTCCTTTCAACAATGGAATACTCATCGTGTCGAGATAACCGTTGCTGATAATTCTCGTAGTAACGATCAGTTCCTGTCCCGGCGGTGGTTCAGGCTTCCCCTCGATGCTGACGCCAATAGAGTTTCCCTGACTGTACAAAGGAAGGTTTGTCGTAACGGCTGCCGATTTGACGCCGGGCAGTGATTGAACTCGCTGGATCAGATCTGAATAAAACGTCGACCTCATCTTCCACTTTTCGTACTTCGGTTCGGGAAGTACGATCTTCATAGTTAAGAGATTCTCGGCGCGAAAGCCCGGATCGACATTGCGCAGTCGCAGAAAACTATTGATGAGCAGTCCAGCACCAATCAGCAACACAAGTGAGATAGCGACTTCCGCCATCACCAGCAAACTACGCAAACGTTTGCCGCTGCCACCTGTCGCCGCATCGCGCCCGCCTTCTTTGAGTGTCTCGATTTGATTGAAACGAACAGCTTGAATTGCCGGCGCTAAACCAAAGACCAAACCTGTCGCCACCGACACAAGCAAAGTGAAACCGAGAACTTTGTAATCAATAGAAATCGCGCGCGCCTGGGAAATATTTTCAGGAATAAACGACTTCAAAACGACCAGTCCACCATAAGCTATAGCGAGACCGACGAGGCCACCGAGCGTCGACAGCAAAACACTTTCAGTAAGGAACTGCCGGATCAGCCGGCGGCGACGCGCGCCCAGCGCTACCCGAACAGCGATCTCTTTCTGTCTGACTGCAGCTCGCGCCAGTAACAGGTTGGCGACATTCGCACAAGCGATCAGCAAAACCAGACCAACGGCACCGAGCAGGATCAGCAACGCAGGCTTGATGTCTCCCACGATTTGTTCGTGCAATGGCGTAATTACTGCGCCCAGATCTGTGTTTGTTTTCGGATACTGTTGTTGTAATCGCGTCGCAATGGTACTCATCTCGGCCTGAGCCTGGGCCAATGTTACGCCGGGCTTGAGCCGCCCAAGAACTTTAAGATAATGGCTGTTGCGGTCCGCAGCCTGTTCTTGAGTAAAAGCTATCGGCACCCATACCTCATCATCCGGCGTAGGAAATTGAAAACGCGGTGGCATCACACCAACTACCGTGTAACCGGCGCCGTTGAGATTCAAAGTCTTACCGACAACGCCGGCATCGCCGCCGAATCTTCGTTGCCACAGTCCGTAACTCAACAGGACCACGTGTCCTGAATTCGGTTGATCTTCTGCGGCAGTAAACGCACGTCCGATGTGGGGATCTACGCCAAGCAGCGGAAAGAAACTTGCGGAAACACGCCTTCCTTCCAATCGCTCGGGGTCGCCTGAGCCAGTCAAATTAAAACTGTCAGGGGCCATTGCAGCCATTCCTTCAAACAGTTGGTTCTGATCACGCCAGTCGCCGAAGTTTGCGGCCGTGGGGGTATCGGTTGGATAGCCTTGCTTCGCATTCTCTTCCCAGACCAGAACTAATCGTTCCGGATCTTTGTAAGGCAGCGGCTGCAGCAGGATTGTATTCACAACGCTGAAGATCGCTGTATTGGCGCCGATTCCCAGAGCCAATGTGATAACGGCAACGATCGTGAAGGCTGGGTTCTTTCGTTGTTGACGTATGGCGTAACGCAGGTCGTGCAAGAAATCTGCTAACACGTTCGTTCTCCCCCTTCCGGCAACGGGCGCCTCACTCGCCGGCTTTTGCGAGCGCCGCATTTCTCTTTGTAACTCCGTATCGGCGAGCTCTTTGAGTGCCGCTCTTTTTGCTTCGGCTTCAGACAGTCCGGCTTTGAGTGAGCGCTCGTAAACGTCATCGAGATGCTGAGCCAGTTCTTCGACGATCTCGGCTTCACGCGCGGGCTCCAGATTGAGTCGAGCCAAACGCCGCCGAACTTCTTCTTTCCAATCAGGCATGCTCAATTCCGGTAATGCGATTGATCGCCTCGACAAACTCCTGCCAACTATTGCGCTGTGCGGCCAGCACCTTTCGTCCTTCGGCAGTCAAACGGTAATAACGACGACGACGCTGCCCAGCCTTCTCGACCCAGCGCCCCTGAATCCAACCGCGGCGTTCGAGTCGATACAGCAGCGGATAAAGCGAAGCGACATTGAACCGCAGCCGCCCGCGCGAGCGCCGTTCAATCAAGTTCCCGATGTCATACCCATGCCGCGGCTGGTCTTCGACGAGGGAGAGTATTAGCAACTCCGCACTCCCCTTCTTCAGCTCACGGTCAAGCATCTGCGAAAGCTTATATGGCATAGCGATATATTATTGAGGTGTATATCAGACGTCAACTATGGAGTTTTCGTGTTGGAGATTCTGGTTTTGGTAGGTTTACGGATAGAAGCCCATCTTAGCCAATTGCTCGCGAGACTCAAGACGACTCCCATCCGCATCACATGCTCTTAACGACACGGGCAAATAATCACGCCCTCGATCGTGCCGACTACGGCACCACTTCCTCCTTTAACTGATGGGTCGAACTTGATGCGATAGGCGGCTATTACCTGGCATCCTTTGAGTGCCGGGTCTTGTGTGGCTGTGACTTGTCCACACAGTCGACCCTCCATGATTCCAACGTCACTACACTTTTGGCAGTCCTTGATGGGCGGTCGGTGGGAACCTTCGTTGGTGACGCCTGACATGCGTCCCTCGACCTTGAGCCCATTAACTCCAAACCAAACAAAGTCCGCCGCATGAAAGCCACGATGCATACCGTCGGTATCGAAAGCGGTGGAGAGATTGCCGAATTCAAGGCCGCCGTTAAAGGACTTCGCCAGTGCTGAATCGCAGTTGGTTCCTTTAATAGTAGCTTTCATCTCGTGAAGGGTGCGAAGCGTTACGCATTTCGGTTCCTTGCACTCCTGTTTCTTGCTGCTACGGAGCACCATCTTTCCTTTTAGGTCCTTAGATAAAGCGCTAACACAAAACGGTTTGGTGAGAATCCCTTCGGGATCGTCAAAACATCTGATTGTTGCCATTTTTATTCTCCTTCTGGGGTGACGAGGCTGTCTGAGTGATGAGGAGATCGCTTCTGATGGCTCAGGTGACTCCTCCGTTCGCGGTGTACGAACCCAAGCTCGCAAGGTGTTCTTGAATTCCACAATATTCCTGTCGGCGTCTGAAAGTCAACGCGTGTTTGGTTCTGTTGTCTGGACTGGTTTGCCTACCGCTTAAACGTGTAGAATCCCGAGGGATTCAATATGAGCCAAACGATACCCGCACACTTTGATGGCCAGCATATCCTCCTTGATGAGGCAGTGGAACTCGAGCCCAATACAAAGTTGTTGGTTACCGTGCTACCGAAGGATGTGGATGTAGACGCTTGGCGCGCTCTCTCCGCGAACCGTCTTGAAGAGGCTTATGCCGAAGAGGAAGAAGAATACCCTTTAGACCTGATTAAGAAATCGAATACCTGATAAATGAATCAAGGTGATGTAATCCTCACTCCCGTCCCTCAAGCCGACGGGAACATCAAAAATCGTCCAGCCATTTTTCTCAGAGAAATGCCGCCTTATCGAGATGTGCTTGTGTGTGGTGTTAGTACTCAGTTACACCGGGAAGTCAGAGGCTTTGACGAAGTGATCACATCAACCGATTCTGATTTCAGCGCTACGGGTCTGGAGGCTTAGCGATTATCTGATTCGATAAGCTTCCCCAAAAATTAACGCGGATAAAAACAGATCGATCTGTCTTAATCCGCGTTTATCTGTGGCTAAATATTTTCTCGACTACTTACACTTGCTGTACCCGCAGTCCCTGCAAAAGTCGCAGCCGCTCGCGTGTTCGAGTTGGCCGTGGCATTCGGGGCAGATGCCGATCATGTTGGACATGATGGCGCCGGTGACGGCTTTCTGAGGGTGATGTTGTTTGCTCGCTACCGCGCGGGCGGAATCGGGAAGATCCTGGACACGGCGGACCGTGATCATGATGCATTCGGCTACGGCTTGCTCGGGTGAAGTAAGCAGTCTCTCGTTGAACCACACCGCGTGTGTGCCGGTCACCTTGTTCAAGCTGTACGCGACTTCCGCTGCATCGAAGCCGCCACGCAGCATCTTCGACGCCAGTAAGCCCACGCCGCCACTGATTGGACCAGTTGCGAAGACTTCTTGAATCATCTTGCCGTCGTGGTTAACCGTGACGTAGAGGTTCTGGCCGTCGAATGGAATCTGCCAGGTCGCGCCACGCAACTCACGCGGCCGTTCGATTCGGATCGCAGTCACAGCCGGAACTTTGATGGTCTCCGAGTGTTCGCGCGCAATCGCTTCCTGACGAGCCGAGGCATCGTCAGCCGCTGTTGCTTCAGCAGCACTCACACCTTCTTCCAACGGCTCGACTACCGCTTCCGGATTGCATGCAACTTCACCCTTCGGTTCTTCAGCCTTCATCGACGTGAGCACCTGATTGTCGCGTGAACCATCACGATAATAACTGACCGCCTTGCAGCCAAGCTGACGTCCGAGGCGATAGAGCGCGTCCACCGACTCCACCGTGTCGTTAACCGCACCGTTGCAAGTCTTCGACACACTGTTGTCGACGTTGCGCTGAGCAGCCGCGAGCACATGAACGTGCTGCTCAGCGCTTATGTTCATCGCCGAGATGAAATGTGACGGCAGTTCCTGCTCGTGTTCCACGACGTAAGCTGCAGCCGCATCTATCGATTCCTGCTCATTCTGGTCCACATCAATACCAAGCGCCTGCGCCGCGAGGGTGTGTACGTACGTGCGTGTGCCGAGCGTGTCTTTGCGAACGTAGGCCCAGGAGAAGTTTGGCTCGATACCGGAAGACGTTTCGGCAACCAACGAGATCGTTCCGGTCGGCGCGATGGTGGTCACTTCGTAGTTACGCGGTGTCAGTGGCGTGTCTTTCGGAATTCCGATCTGGTTGTAGAGAAAGTCGGTGTAGGCTTCACGGTTTGGTTCGAACTCCGGAAACGCCCCCTTCTCTGCGCCGAGACGATTGCTCTCCATCCAGGACTCGCGTCGCACGAATCCCATCACCTCGTCCATCAAGTCAATCGACGCCGGCGAGCCGTAAGTGATATTCAGGTTCAAACAGAGATCGGCAAACCCCATGATGCCTAAACCCACCGGTCTCGTACGATGGACGACGTCATTGATCTCTGGCAGTGGCCACGCACAGGTGTCGATCACGTTGTCGAGAAAACGAGTGCAGAGATGCGTCACATCACGCAGATGATCCCAATCGATCCGTTTTTCGGAATCGTAAAACTTCGCGAGATCGATCGAACCCAGATTGCATGAGTTTGAGAAGTGTAGAAACTGTTCGCCGCATGGGTTGCACGAGTAGATCGGTCCCATCGATTTCATCATGTGATTGTGACGATTCACTTCATCGATGAACGCGATACCCGGTTCGGCGTACTTGTGTGCACTGGCAACAATCCGGTTCCAAATATCCGGTGCAAAGATCATTCCCGGTCGCGGTGCTTCTTCGATCGTGCAGCTCGAAAGGTCAGCCGCGAGAAACGCCTGTCGATCGCAGAAGGTCACAGTCGATCCATCCGCGCTCCGGTAGACAACATAATCGCCACCGCGAACGGGATCGTGAATAGACTCGGTCCATGGCTGGCCATTGAATTCCGTTTGGAACCACTCGTTGTTATCGACCGCTTTCAAAAACTTGTCCGTGACGTTCACAGAGATGTTGAAGTTCGTCAATGAATGCTGATCGTTCTTAGCGTGAATGAAGCGAAGCACGTCGGGATGTGTGACGCGCATCATTCCCATATTCGCGCCGCGTCGCACACCACCCTGCTTCACAACATCAGTCACTTGATTGACGATGTTCATGAAGGACACTGGACCAGACGCAACACCAGTCGCCGAGCTCACCATCGCACCGTGCGGTCGAAGGAATTCATAAGTCATGCCCGTGCCGCCGCCGGTCTGGTGAATCGTCGCTGCGGCCTTTGCGTGTTCCATGATTCCCGTCAGTGAATCCGGGACATCGAGTACAAAACAGGCGGCGAGTTGGCCGTTGGGCTTGCCGGCGTTAACAAGACACGGCGTGTTGGGGATGAACTCACGCGCGAGCATCACCTCGCTCATCGCGGCAAAGAACTTGTCGCGCTTTTCGCCCGTTTCAGCCTTGGAAACGTGCCCGACTACTCGTTTAACGATGTCAGCCCACTCCTCAAAAGGCTGGCCTTTTGAATCCTTCAATGAATACCGCTTGCTAACTACTTTTCTGGCATTGATCCCGAGCTGCTGCGACCTTCGACGGGGTGAAACGGCGGGGGAAACGACACTGTTTTGTCCGACTTTTTTGCCGATAGCTGCGCTCATCAATCTCTGCCTTTC
>DASYPN010000118.1:0-5547 GCA_036006625.1 Pyrinomonadaceae bacterium
ATCCCGACGTCATCGTTCCTTGAATTGCGTGTACCAACCGAGGGCGGCCACGGAGGGCCGCCCCTACAGTACGTTCCGAGTAGCTTTACAGCGGTTCAGTTTCTAAATCCAGGGAGATTTGGGATTCCTGGCGCATGAGGCGGCGCAGTAGGAGAGGCTCGTCGAACATTTGTTCGAGGCCGCGGACGATGGCGTGGCGCGGTTCGTCGGCGACGCGGACGGGAAGTTTTGTTTCCTCACGAAGATAATCGTCCAAACCACCAAAGAGCGCCCCACCGCCGGTGAGAATAATTCCCCGCTCGTAAATGTCACCCGCAACTTCCGGCGCGAGTTCGCCCAGCGTTGAACTAACGCTTTCCACGATCCGGCGAATGACTTCCTGCGCCACTGGATAGATCTCACCCGCAGTGATGTCGATCGAACGCGGCATTCGTGTCAGCACATCGCTGCCGCTGACCGGAATCTCCTGTCCGAGGTTTGACGGCAGAGTTGCTGAAGCCAGTTCAAGCTTCAAACGTTCCCCAGTTCGCGCACCAATCAACAAGCCCCGATGACGGCGAACGTGATTGATGATCGCAGCGTCGATATTCGAACTGCCAATTCGATCGGCGCGAGCGCGAACGATCTTACCGCTCGCGACGATAGCGACGTTTGTCGTGCCACCGCCGATATCGACAACAGCAGATGCACGTAGCTCGTCCGGACGGATGCCGCAACCGAAAGCCGCCGCGAGTCCCTCTTCAATAATCCCCACGCGACCAACGTGTGCGTGTTGCGCAGCACTCAGCAATGCACGTCGTTCCACCGGCGTCACGTCGGAGAAAACACTCATCAACGCGCGACGACTGAAATGTGATAGACCACCACGTGCCTTGCGGACAAAGTGCGCCAGCATCCCCCTCGTTCTCTCGAAGTCGGCAACAACGCCGTTGAGCATCGGCGAGATTACAGTCACACCACGCGCTTCGCGCCCGTACTTCTGTTTTGCTTCATGACCGATGTCGATCATCTCGCCGGTCACGCTGTCGACAGCAACCAACGACGGTTCGTCGACAACCACACCACGGCCACGCACAGAGATGATCGTCGAGGCCGATCCCATGTCTATCGCCATGTAATCCGAGACAAGATTCTGCAACACGCGCATTCCCATAACGTGAATTTAAACCAGGCCACCAAAAAGCACAAAAAGAGTTAGCCACAAAAAAGCACAAATGAATGCTTGTGCTTTTTGTGCCTCTTTGTGGCTAATTCTTTACTGGTGGCGCAGGACGACGATGGGATCGACGCGCATGGCGCGTTGGGCGGGAATCAGGCACGCGAGGAGAGCCACCACGCTGAGGATAGTAACGATCGCGATAAACGTAAGCGGATCTGTCGGCGTGACTCCAAACAGCATGTTTTCGATGAAGCGCGTCAAACCAAACGACGCCAACACTCCAACGACAACACCAATACTCACAAGCACAGCACCACGGCCCATGATGAGCTTCAGAATCGAGCGCGGCCGCGCGCCGAGTGCCATTCGAATTCCGATCTCGCGCGTGTGCTGCGCGACTGTGTAACTCATCACACCGTAAACGCCAATCACAGCCAGCAACAGCGAGACACCGGCAAATACACTCAACAACGTCGTGTTCAGACTCTTATCGCGAACAGTGTTCTCGATCACAAGGTTCATCGTTTGCACTGCATAAATCGGCTGCGCCGGATCGACTGCCAGAACTTCTCGCCGCACTGCCGCAGCAATATCGTTGTTGTCGAGCGCCGAACGCACCATCAGTCGCATGTTCCAACGCATGTCGGGCCAAAAACTCTTGTACGTATACGGCGCATACATCTCAGGAACCGCCTGGTGCAATAGCCCATAGTTCTTGACGTCGCCAACAACGCCGACAACAGTCACTGGGACATCATCCTTAAGCTGCTTTCCGAGCGGATCTTCGCCCGGCCAGATCTGTTTGGCCATCGCTTCATTGATCACGACGACCGGCCGGTTGTCGTCACCTTCCTGTTTGCTGAACAGGCGACCACGCAGCAAAGGGATGTTGGCGGTCTTGAAATAGTCTTCACTCGCCACACGAAATTCGACGATAGGAGATTCGTTCGGCGGATAAGTCTTACCTTCGACAGTGACGTTGGCGTTGTAGCCCATTTCCTCAATCGGCAGGTGTGAGATCAGTGCTGCCGACTCCACGCCTGGTAAATGATTCAATCGATCGAGCACTTGTTGATAAAAACCAATCGTCGACTCAATATCCTTGTATCTCTCGCGCGGTAAGGAAACTTTTGCAGTGAGAAGGTTTTGCGCTCTTAGTCCCGGTTCAACTTCGCGAATTCGGAGCACGCTGCGAATCATCAGTCCGGCGCCAATCAACAAAACAACAGCAGCAGCTACTTCGACTACTACAAGAGTCGGACGCAGCCAGCCGCCAACGACGCCGGCTGAGACTGTGTTGCCGCCTTCTTTCAGCGTTTCCTGAATGTCAGTTTTTCCGGCCTGTATTGACGGAATCAGTCCAAAGATCACACTCGTTAACACCGATACAGCCAACGTGAAAAGCAACACGCGGCCATCGATCCCGATTTCCTGCGAACGAGGCAGAAAAGGAAACGCGATCTTGCCGAGCATCTTTATGGTCCACCAGGCAAGCGCGATTCCCAACGCGCCTCCAATGAACGAGAGCAGCAGACCTTCGGTGAGAAACTGTTGGACCAGCCTGGCGCGTCCGGCGCCGAGCGCCTCGCGAATACTGATCTCTCGACGTCGCACGGTGGCTCGTGCAAGCAGCAGGTTGGCAACGTTCGTACACGCAATCAAAAGCACAAAGCCGACTGCGGCCATCATCATCAAAAGAGTCGAACGTACGCCGGCGACCCACAGCTCTTCGATCTGCATCAGCCGAATGCCGCGCCCGTTTTTGTATTGCGCTTCAAGACGTTGGGCGATCACGTTCATCTGGTCACGCGCCTGCGCGAGCGTTATTCCTGATTTGAGCCGGCCAATCACGAGAAATTTGTGGTCCTCACGGGCTATACGCTCACTCTCCGTGAACACGAGCGGCGACCACATCTGCACCGTGCGATACAAAGACGACATTGCAGCCGGCATCACGCCAACCACCGTGTACTTCTGACCGTTCACGGCAATTGTCTGATTGATGATTGCGGGATCGGCGCCGAAATTGCGACGCCAGAGTTGATCGCTGAGTATGACGACTCGATCACGGCCGGCCACATCCTCGCCGGTTAGAAAACCTCGGCCCAATTCGGGTTTCATACCAAGGATGTCGAAATAATTTGCGCCGACTTTCAAACCCGAAATGCGTTGCGGTGCGTCGCCACCTTCGAGATTGAAACTCGCACCCTGGTATGCCGAGATGCCTGCGAAGACTGTGTTTTGATTCTTCCAGTCTTCCAGTACCGGCACTGACACAGAGCCAAAGCCATCGGGTTTGAACGTTTCGGCAAGATCGATGAGCTGTCCGGGTTCCGGGAACGGGAGTGGTTTGAGAAGCACTGCGTTAACCGCGGAGAAGATGGCAGTGTTGGCGCCGATGCCGAGCGCGAGTGTGAGCGCAGCGATTACAGTGAAGCCCGGTCGCTTTGCCATCATGCGAATGCCATAGCGCAAATCCTGGATGAAGTTCCTCATGTCACAACTCCTTTTTAGCCACAAAAAGGCACAAAAAGCACAAAAGACAATCTTGATTTGCGTGCGTCCGCTTCTCCGATCATTTTGTGCTGTTTGTAGCTTTTGTGCTTTTTGTGGCTCTATTTAACTTTCATCACCACGAAGGTAAGGTCATCATAAAGTGACATGCCGCTGCACCACTCTTTAACGCGTCGCACAACCACGTCGCGAATTTGATCGGCCGATAAAGTCTTGATCGATCTCAACGTGTCCATGATGCGGTTCGTTCCAAATTCTTCGCCTTCGATGTTCAGCGCTTCGCTCAGACCGTCTGTATACAGGAACAGGAGATCGTTAGCTTTCATCTGCACTGTTTCCTGTTCGTAGGCGGAATGCTCAAACGCGCCGGCTACCAATCCGCCCGAGGTTAGTTGGCGAACTTCGAAATCGGAGTCGGCTTCAAGATAGAGTGGCGGATTGTGACCCGCATTGACGTAGGTAAGTCGCTGCGTTGCTTCATCAAACGTTGCATAAAAGAACGTGACGTAGTGTTCTCCGTTTGTGGTATTGAATAGCAGACGATTGAGCTTGGTAACGATCGACGATAACTCGGAATGTGAACTGCTCGAACCATTCCTCGCTGTCAGACTCCGCAACGTGGCCTGCACTGTCGACATCAACAACGCGGCCGGCATTCCTTTACCGGCGACGTCGGCGATGGCTAGACCAAGCTGGGTGCTGTTATCGAAGTTGATGAAGTCGTAATAATCGCCACCGACGCCGCGCGCGGGTTCGCAAAAGCCTGCCACCTCCATCGCAACGCCTTTGGGCGCACATGATGGAAGAAGACGCTGTTGGACTTCTGCTGCGAGGGCGAGTTCGCGACGCATTCGTTCCTGAGCCACCATGCGTTCGGTCAGTCGCGCGTTGTCGATTATCAACGCCAGCTGAGCGGCGATCGACATCAGTAACTCTCGATCGGCAACGGCGTATTGAAAGCCACCGCGTCTTGGACCAAACGAGAGTATTCCGACCAGCTCGTTCTTTTGTCTTATCTGGACCAGCAAGGTCGACATCACGGTACGCAGTACTTCATGCTCGTTCGCACGTTCTTCGCGAGTTGAAGGTAAGACGGAATTTAGCGCCTGCGACCAGGTTTCGATTTCTTTCGGCTCGATCAGCAGCGGCGTTGAGAGATTCATTAGTCGCCGCACAACGAAGGCGCGCTTATTCAACTGCAGGGGTTTTCCGGAGCAGGTGGTTTCTCCCGCACCGGTTAGAACACGGAGGTTGAAGTTTCCACTGTTGTCGTCACGAATGAAGATGGCGGCGTTGGTAGCATCGAGTGCGATTCGGACCTTCTCAGCGACGCGTTGATAGAGTTGATCGATGCTGGCGACCTGTTGTGAGCCCTGGCCGAGATCGAAAAAGATCTTGCGCTCGTCATAAGGCGCGGGAGCGTAATAGCGTTGGATTTTAGGCAACAGCCGGCGATGAGCGACGACGTGAGTGATGACAAAGATCGCAAGCAGCAAGATCGAGACGATCGTGTCCATCCGGCCGCCCCACGTGTCGATGAAGCGCAGCCGGCTGCCTGAGAAAACTAAGAAGAACACGACGGCGAAGAGAAGAACTTCGACTGAGTAATAGATGCGTTTGAGGGTGAGGTGGGATTTGGTGTGCCGCCAGATACGGCGCGCCGCTTTTCGCGTCGGCATATTGAGGCGCGGCAAGATCCTCATTCTCTCCTGACTCCGATCTCAGTGGCTCCGAAAAATGGACTTCAGTAAGAATACACCACAGGGATTCGATATCTAACAATGGATTACACGGCTTCCGAGCGACAGAGTGTCTTTTTTGTAGGGGCGGCCCTCCGTGGCCGCCCTCGGTTGAACCGACCCCATTCGAAAAAG
>DASYPN010000119.1:0-6709 GCA_036006625.1 Pyrinomonadaceae bacterium
CTCCACAGTTCGCGTGCAGCGAGCAGGACGGAGAAGAGCGACGTCGCGCCGATCACTAGAAGTGTCCAGACGAAGAAGAAGGCCCCATGAGAATGAGCGATCCTCCCGCCTGAAATGCCCGGTCCCGTCATGTGGACCACGGGGATGCCCGCCACCAGGAAACACAAGACAAGAATGAGAATGTATCCGGACTTGCGTTCGTCGAGCACCAGCTTCGAACCGTAAAGCCAGATGACAAAGACGACGATCGGAATGAGATTCGTAAACTTCCCCGGCACAAACCCACGCACGACGTCGTCCGCATGATGAAGCGACACGAATAGGAGCGTGAGCAGCGACGAGATAGTCAGCATGACGTTTGGTTTCATTTGCTATTCTCCCAGGGATCGGAGCCTAACGTTTTGAAACTCACAAGTCTCCACACGCTGTAACTAGATTGTAAAAAGTTGTAACGAAGGGAAGCGGATTGGTCTATTCGATGAAGCGATAGCCGATTCGATGGACGGTGATGATGTGTCGAGGCTCCGAAGGATTTTTCTCGATCTTCTGACGCAGCCTCGCGATATGGTTGTCGACGGTACGCGTAATCGGACTGCTATCGTATCCCCAAACTTCGTCGAGCAGTTGGTCGCGTGTGACGATTTCTCCGCGACGCCGGATCAGGTAGTGCAGGATCTCGAATTCGCGAGCGGAGAGATCTAATGCCTGTCCTTTTTTGCGGGCTGAGTGTTTTTTGAAGTTAACCTCGACGTCGCCGAAGGCAAAACTCTCGATTTGGACCACTTGTTTTGCGGCTCTGCGCAAGTGTGCGCGGATGCGTGCGAGCAGTTCCTTGATGCTGAATGGTTTCGTCACGTAATCGTCTGCGCCGACTTCGAGGCCGACCACTTTGTCGATTTCTTCACTTCGAGCGGTCAGCATGAGAATCGGGGTTTCGATGCCGCGCGTGCGCAGGGTGCGGCAGACATCTATGCCGCTCATCAACGGGAGCATCACGTCGAGCAGAATGATGTCGGGTTTCTCGGTCGAGGCTTTGTGTAGACCTTCCTTACCATCGCGTGCGACGGCGACCTCGTAGCCCTCGTACTCGCAGCTATCTTTGAGCCCGAGAACCATGTTGGGCTCGTCTTCGATTATCAGAACTTTGACCACGTTGTGTGTCTCCTAAGCCGGTCGACGACACGCTCGGTTGTTTGAGCGCAGAGCCTTGTCTTATGACTGTGTTTGAGCATTGGCCGCACTGCTCGCCAACGGTAGACGGATCGTAAAGCGCGTCCCTTTGCCGACGTCGCTTTCGACGGAGATCGTTCCCTTGTGCGCTTCAATGATGTGCTTGACCAGAGACAAGCCGAGGCCGCTGCCTTTCACATCGTGCACGAGCCCGTTGCCCACACGATAAAACTTCTCGAACACCTTTGCCTGCTCCGCGCGTGGAATTCCAATCCCGCGATCCGCCATCTCGATCGACAGATCGGTCCCGCTCGTCTTCGTCGTGATCGAAAGCTGCTTCACATCGCGTGAATACTTAATTGCGTTATCAACCAGATTTGAAATTGCCTGCGACATCGCCTCTCGATCGATCAAGACCGGCGGCAGATCAGGTTGCATGGTTGTCTGAATGTCAAAGCCGGAATTGACGATCTGATACCGATAGCTCGAAAGCACCTTCTCAATCACTTCTCCCACGTCGCCTTCCTCGAAGTTATACGTCTTCCTGCCGGCCTCAATCTTCGAGAAGTCGAGAATGTTGTCGATGATCTTGTTCAAACGCAGGCTTTCATGACGCATGATCCGGTAGTACTCGATCTTCTTCTCTTCATTCTTAACGCGACCCAGTTCGAGAATTTCGGAAAACAGGCTGAGTAGCGAGAGAGGTGTCTTTAATTCATGAGAGACATTTGCGACGAAATCTGATTTCGCTTGCGCCAGACGCGCTTCGCGGTCGGTGGCGCGTACGGTGAGAACAATGCCGCCGAGCAAGACGAGTAGCACGAGGACAGTTGCGCCGAAGCTATGCAGAAAACCGTTACGCGCGAGCTGATCGAGATTTGTATTCTTCAGGCCCACTCGTGCTTTCCAACTCGAGAGCGGTCGATCAAAGTTGGTTTCGAGCAGGTCAGTGTTCTGCGGCGAGCCGTTTGAATAAAGTACGCGGCCGTATTCGTCGCTGACCGTGATCGTCATAAACGAGGTGTGTGTGGCGCCGACTGCCTGTATGGAGCCGGCAATCAAGTCATCGTTGACGAAGCGTTCGCTTAGCCGCACACCTGCAAAGTCGTTCGCGTTCAAGGGATGGAACAGGTATGTCGCCTGGGCCACATTGTCGGACGGCGACGAATCATGCAGGAACAAATACTTGTGATTGCCGTCGAGAAAATTCTGAGTCATCCACGCCCTGCTCGCCAGAGACGCAATGATAATATCCACCGTTCTCTCCTCACCCGAATCGTTGATAACAAAAATGTCCTCGATCTCAGGATGCGAACGCTTTACCGCTGCAAAGTATTTTTCGAGCTCACTTTTAGACGAAGAATGCATGCTGCCGAGTGGCTCTAAAGTTTGAACAGCGATGTCCTCGAGGCGTTGTTTGATTTTGAGCTCTACGGCAACGAGTCCCTGTCGAACGTTGTCCTTGAATGCGCCTTTAGTTTTGATCTGGAGTTCTGAGAGTGATCGGTATTGCAGATAAGTTAAAACGAAGATCGGAAGTAACACGCCTACTGAGGCGAGTATCGTTAACTTCTTTCGAAGCGAGAGCTTTTTGATTGCATCTCGAAGCATACCGGGAGGGAACAGACATCAGATTCTACAGAAGAATTGCTAATCATTCGTACCGGAGTTGTAAAAAGTTGTCACCGTACCGCCTGCCATAAAAAGAGAGAGGCTCATGATCTTACGAGCCTCTCGTCTTTGCCTTACGTGTTGCGTCGCACCCGCAACTCGATAATTCATCGGTACTGCTACCTGACCTGTACGTTGCCGGATTCGATTGGTATCTGTGGGAAGTCGTCAGCACCAATGAACTGGCAAGCACTCGGCTCGACAACGTTATCGAAGAAGATTTCGCTAATCGTGTCGTTGCCGTTACCTGGTTCACCGTTGTCAAAAACGGTAAAGAAGGCTGCGTCAAACTCATCGTTGAAAACCGGATCACTTGTCTTCCTGACTGAGCCGCCGAAGCTGGCTCGGTTTCCTACAACCTGAAGACAGGTGATGTTGAACTGGGCGTCATACTTCGGATCAAAAGACGGATTGTGGATCACCGCACTTCCCGAAACGGAACCATCCGCGTTCACTCTCGCACTAAACGAAAACTGTCTTCGAACCGTTTTACCTTCAGTATTCTGCAGCAGAATAGTTCCATGGCCCGAGGCTGATGGTCTGGGCGCAGCGGCCCATGTAGACCGCAGCAAAGTGGTGCCAGCCAGGACCGCAATTAACAACGCGGCAAAAACAAACAACTTGATGTGACTCATTATTTTTCCCCCTTATCTGGTGTGAGAGAGAGGAAGTAAATCGATCGGGTCTTACCTCTCCCAGATTACCGTTGCGATGCGTGCATCGCTTCGATCGTGATTCGTTTGTTGTAAGGCCGCGCCACTCTACTAGAATTAGAAATTGGCGTCAATGTGCTGGATTACGAGGTTTGAACGCCGAAGGCGTTGGCTAATTTCAGCCCAGGGTTTGCGTTATTAAAATTCTAATCAAACCCTGAAAGAGTTTGAAACTTGGCGAACCCTTTCAGGGTTTGAGTCATGCTTTTGATCTGATTCCCAGGGTTGTCGCTGCGCTCCAACCCTGGGCTGAAATTAGCGAACGCCTTCGGCGTTTTCACTCCTTCCGCAGCGTCAACGTCGGGTCAATGCTGGTTGCGTTCAACGATGGGAACAGACAGGCGGCCGCGCCGACCACAGTCAGCAGACATGCCACCGCTGCGAATGTCAGCGGATCTACACTCGGAGTTGAGAACAGCAGTGAAGTGATCACTCTGTTGAGCAGCAACGCGCCGGCCACTCCAGCCGCGAGTCCTAACAGCATCAACATCAACGCCTGCCGCATCATCATCGTCAAGATCCGAGCCTTCGTGGCGCCGAGCGCGATCCGAATTCCGATTTCACGGGTCCGCTGCGTCACTGCCAACGCCATTACTCCTGTAAGCCCGGCTGCAGTGATTACGAGTGCGATAAGTGCAAACGCTCCGAGCAGCCACGTCGTCTCGCGCGGCGATGCCACGGAGTCGTCGACCGCCTGCTGAAGAGTCTTTACCTGATCGATCGCAGTCTCAGCATCGACTTTGTGCACAACGTCGCGCATCAGTCTTGCTTCCTGCAACGCTGCTCCTCGCGCCTTGATCACCAGGAAAGATCCGAATGGTATTTGTGCGATTGGTCCATAGATCTCTTGTGCCGGCTCTTTGTCCAATCCGTACTGCTTCACGTTGCCCACGACGCCAACGACGGTGATCCACGTGGCCCCATTGTCGAACGAAAATCGTTTGCCGATTGGATCTTCGGAGCCCCAGCGACGCCGCGCCGCCGCATCGTTCACGATTGCGACTCGCGGAGTCTTGTCGTCGTCAGCGTCGGTAAACATTCGCCCGCGGAGTAGCGGTATACCAAGTGCACTGAAGTAGGCCGGACTGACGGCACGCGGATCAACCTGCGCCGCGTTGTTCGCTTCTTCCGCCGGACGTCCTTCCAATTGAATCGTGACGTTGTTTGGACCGCGTGTTATGCCTGCGGGGTTCAGCGGATACGTGGACGACACGGCTGCTTCCACTACGCCGGGTTGTTGACTCGCGTTTTCGAGGAGCCGCCGGAAATAGTCGCGGTATTGTGCAGTGAGAGTCGCAGGGTCCGTGAACCTTGACCAGTTTGGCTGTAGTCTCATCACAAACACGTTTTCTGGATTGAAGCCCGCATCGACGCGCTGAAGTTTGATCATGCTTTGAATCATCAGGCCCGCTGCGGTGAGCAACGTGAAAGAGATCGCGACTTGTGAAGCGACGAGCAGACCGCGGATGCGGTTCTTCGCACCTGAGCTCGAGCGATTGCCAGACTCCTTTAGCGTGGTCGCAAGATTCTTCCGCGAATCGAAAGCAGATGAGAGCGCAGGAATGACACCGAACGCGAGACCAGTGCATGCCGACACCAGTAGAGTAAAGAGCAGCACTGATGAGTCAATTTGGATTTCTTCCGTGCGTGTTGTGAAGCGGCCGGCGAAGGATGTGAGCAATGGAAGACCAACCCAGGCCAGAAGCAGACCAAGCGCGCCGCCGGCGAGGGAGAGGAGTATGCTCTCGGTCAACATCTGTGTGACGAGTCTTCCGCGACTCGCTCCGAGCGCGGTTCGCACCGCAACTTCCGACTGTCGCTGAAGAACCCGTGCGAGATTGAGATTCGCAACGTTGGCGCAGACGATTAATAGGACAAGAGCGGTTGTTCCAAGAAGAATCAGAAATGTCGGACGCGCTTCCTGTGTGAGCACTGTATCGAGTCGATCGACCTGCGCGGCGTAGCCAATGTGTTTGGGATAAATGTCCGGATAAGTTGTCTGTAGATTCGCAGCGATGCCCGCGATGTCGGCCTGCGCCTGCGCCACTTCAACGCCGGGTTTGAGTCTTCCAAACACAACCGAGAGCAATCGTGCGCGCCGGTTATCGATCACAGCGGTGCTGGACCGGAAGGGGCAATTCGCTGTCGGCATGTAGACATCACTCTGCGATGGATACTCCGGAATCGGAGGAAGCACGCCGATGACTGTGTGGGGTCGATTGTTCATTCTGAAGACGGTGCCCACGATATTCCGATCGCCGCCGTGACTCTGTTTCCAGTACGCGTAGCTGAGCACGAGTACGGCATCCCCGCCGGGCTTTTCGTCATCCGGAACAAACGTTCGGCCGAGAAGCGGCTTCACGCCGAGCACATCGAAGAAGTTTGCGGAGACTACGCTCGTCTGCACGCGCTGCGGTTCGTCGCGGCCGTATAGGATGAAACTCATGGCATGGTGCTCGACCATCTCCATCGTTTTGTTCTGATCGCGATAGTCCTGGAACTCCTTGACTGAGAAGCCGAGACTGTTGGCGTTGTTGAGACGCGCTTGTTGATTCACGACAACTAGGCGGTCGCCCTGCTTGTAGGGAAGCGGGCGAAGCAGCACGCCGTAAATCACGCTGAAGATCGCGGTGTTGGCGCCGATACCGAGTGCGAGAGTTATTACGGCGGTGAGTGTAAAGCCGGGGTTCCGGCGCAGGACTCGCAGTCCAAATCTAACGTCCTGGCTGAGCGTATCAAGAAAACCTCTTCCATTGTTCACACAACACCTCCGGATTTGTGGATCAAATGCACTCGCCTTTATATATGGTGTGCGGACGTCTCGACTCATATTTGCCGTGAACTGCGCTGAGATTGTTGTGAGCGGTGGATTTGCAGCAGTGGAACGCAGTTCTTACCTGGATACAGTCAGTACCACCTGCGGTAACGGGTGGGTAGACAGTCGAGGCGTACTGACGATCTGGCCTTGACAGAGCGGACTGGTTTCGGGCTAGTTGAGCTGGATGAGGCGACTCAAGTCGGACATTCCGACAAACATTATCGAGCAAACGACGCGTGAGTTTCGACGCGATGGTGGGGCGATCTATCACCGGCTCACAGCCTGCATCCTGAATGGCGAAGTGGTTGGACAACGCGCCTACGGTGAAGAAGGTCAA
>DASYPN010000120.1:0-3596 GCA_036006625.1 Pyrinomonadaceae bacterium
GCACATCTTCCACCAGCGCGCATAGAGATCCGATTGCAACGCCGACATCTCACGGCTTATCGCATCTGCTTCGGATTGCACTTGATTGAGCTCGTTTAGTTTGGTGAGTTGATCGGCTGTAGGACGAACCTTGGTTTCGCGGATCGCTTCGTCCGCATTCTGTGAGTACTCAGCCTTGTTTTTAGACTTTGGACGTAAGTACCAGATCTTCCCGGCGTCTCGAGTAGCGAACCAATTCTCGTGAACAGTTATGTCGCGGGATGTGATGTTCCAGCTCTTAACAAGCGACTCCGTTTGGCGATAGATAACAGCCTCTAACGCCTTCCACAAGTTCGGCTGCTTCTCCGCGAGGATCGATCCTTCCGCTTCTGCACTGTAAGAACTCGAGACGAGCGACACGAGCGCATCCTCGGCGTTGTTGCCCACGCCAATCGTGAACGACGGCGGCGTATCTTGCAGCACACCTTCAACGGCCGGTGAACCTGGATAGCCGAGCATCTGTCCTTTATATGTTTTCGCACTCCAGTAATTGATGTGCGCGACCATTCCATGAAAGACCGAACGTCGATTGCGCAGTTCGACCGCGCCTGAGTCTTTGTCAACAAACCAGCCTGGCGGATCGATCAGCCAGCCCAGCAACTCGTCCTTCTCATGATGCGGCGTTACGGTAATGGCGCTTGCGGTCAGCGGCTCTTGCGCAGGAGTGCGATACCAACCCAACACTAGGTAAGTCAGCGTTGTGTCGTCGGTGATCTTGTCAGATTGGCGCAGGTCTTCGAGTTTATCGTGCCAGGAGAAGACGTTGCGATTTTCAGCGATGAAAGCAGTGAACGTTGGCGAGCCGGTGGTCTCGTTACCGAGTGCAGTGATCGGCTTATCCATCCGTTTGCCTGAAAAATTCGCAGTAGCGAACTCTTCAAAAGGAGTTACTTTACCGATGCCCCTCGCGATGAACTTACTCTCTTCAACGAAGAGGAGATTACCGCTTTCCTCACTGACTATCGCGCCGCCATCAACAAACCACGCGCGCGTTTTGACCCCAGCATTCTGGTGAGAAAAGCGCACGATCAACCAATGATCGGGTAGGGCAGGGAAGTCGAATTGTCCCGGTGTGTGAGCCTGACGTAAACCCGCCGGCAAGATCCAATGTAAATAGACGCCGCGGTCGTTGTTGGTTGGAAACGCAGTCGTATCCTTCGGCAGTACTAATTGATCCGCGGGAGCACCGCCATACTTGTGTTCGGCTCCATAAAACGGCATCGGACCCGGCGGAGTAAGCGAACGAGGTACTTGCTGATAGTCGTACGTCAGTGGCGACCAGCGATAGTCGCTGGCGACGAACCTTCCTCCTTTGTTGACGACGGCGGTCTTGTCTTTGAACTCACCGTCGATAACGAGCGCCTGCACTTTGATCGGGACGATTAGATGGTTTGAGTCCATAACGATTCTTAACTCTCTTGAATCCAGGCGATCGATTGCTCTTCCGGTTTGCGGATCATTTCGGTGGCCAGTTCGGCGGAGCCGGCGGTGGTCAATTCAACTTGAAGTTTGGAAATATCAACTACTCCGTCGATAGGACCAGCGCGAAGCAAGTTCTTCTTTAGCTCAAGAGACTTTTTCGCTTTTGTAGCTTTGAGCGTGCCGTCACTCGCAACGCCAAACGTGAGTCCCTCGCACGGCTCGCGAAACGTGACTTCATCGACCGTGCCGCGCGCCAGACAAAACAAAACACCCTCCGCGATCTGATCGAAACGAAGAATCTTCGGCAGCGTTTCATCCTGAGTCGCGGAGGTCTTCGCCGTTACTTCCACACCGGGCCAGCCGCTCACCATTCGTGAACGCAACAGAAATCCCGACTTCGGAATATCCATGTAGCTCTCCTTCGGATTCCATTCCGGCTGCTGGCCCAGCAATCGCAGCCGGTACTGGTAGACAATCTTCGAGAGCGCCGATTGCAGCTCTAATCTC
Organism: Pyrinomonadaceae bacterium; assembly: GCA_036006625.1. GTDB lineage: Bacteria > Acidobacteriota > Blastocatellia > Pyrinomonadales > Pyrinomonadaceae > PSRF01. The sequence continues at coordinate 1,969 of DASYPN010000120.1, forward strand.
GATGCGGCACTTGGATCGTCAATACTCCGCACGGCGATGCTGAATGCTCCATCGACCAACGCGTTTACCCAGTTGTCGTCGAGATGAAAGAAACGCAGCGACTCAGGTGGAAGGAGTAACTGATGCGGAACGAGATAATGAAACGGCACCGGATAAAGCAGTATGAGGCTCGCGATCCACTCGACCAGGTCTTCCGTTAACGTGATCTGTTCCTTCACAGGTTGCGGCTGGTTCTTCGGGATCGGCTGCCTGAAAGAGGATCGATGCGACTCGACAAACTTTTCAATCTCGGCGGCAAATTCGCTCGCGTTCTGACGGCGTTGGACAAACAGGCGGAGTCCTTTTACAAACGCGGGCGACGACAGCGCCAGCAATCTGCCGAGTTCCCATGCCGCCGCATACGACACATCGATGATGCCGCGGTCCTGATCCAAGATCATTGCTGCATCTGCTTCTTCGAAAACGTTTGTCGTGACGAGATCTCTCTTGACAGGCGCTAAAGGTCCGCGATACCACGCGAAGGTTGGCGTGCTGTCGAGCGGTTTGTAATCCAGCGGGACGTACCCACGTTTGAGCGCCTGGTCCACGTAGGGCGAACCACTACTCACCGCGAGGTTCGCGCCAAACACAGACGAGTTGCTCTTTAAATGCTGCATCAACCCGGGAAACGTGTCATGTCCAGTCGGATCATTGACGAAGTTCCAACTCGCGAGGGTGATGAGTCGTACACGCGAAGCCTTTTGTGCAGCGCTCGGGGCGTCGAGCAAGTAGTTCCACCCTTCGAGCGAGATCAGATAGACGGTATTTGCACCGAGCGGTGCAAAACGATTTGCTACCAACACAGAGAACTCGCCGGCAGCAACCATCTCGAGGGGGACCTTGTCGTCAATATTTACGCTGCGGATGTGGGCTAGAAGGGGAAGTTCGGATCGAGTCGGGCAGAGTTTGAGAAATAGATCTAGATTCAAATCAAGCAAGCTGACAGGCGTGTTTGCGTCTTCAGTGCGTTTGAATTTCGGCAACAGGACCGTGCCGTTGGGATCTGTTTTCAACCAGTCACCGAGTAATCCGTCTTCGCCTCGAAGATCTTCCGGTCGAGGTGCAAGGTCAGCGACCGTGCCTCGCTTGAAATGGACATTGGCTTCGTCGATCTCTTTCTCAGCCACAACGAGCAACGCGAGCCATGGTTCGTTTTTCTCGCGCGACAGTGTTCTTTCCCATGGCAGGTTACGGCTGCCAAGGACCAGATGGGCCAGCACATTTTGGTAGTCGGCGACGCCGCCTGCGGGTGGAAAGTATGCCTGGATGTCGTCGGCTTCGATTGAATAGCGAGGGGCTAAGATCTCGACGCGCTGATCGCGATAGTAGTGACGCGCTTCTTCGCCCGCGAGGATCACGCTCTGTTGCAGCACCAGGCGATACGACCCCGCCGTCAGCGGCGCTTCGTAGTTGTCGTGAAAGGTGATTGATTGACTCGCCATGTTTCACCACGAATCAGCGCCAAGGGCGCGGAATATGATAGCCAGGGGCAAGCGCTGAGCGCAGCGAAGCGCGTCGCCCCTGGTTAGCAATAAATAATTGAAACGAGCTGAAAGTGCGAAATATCCTCGGTAATTATTTCGCACTTT
>DASYPN010000121.1:0-10577 GCA_036006625.1 Pyrinomonadaceae bacterium
TCTCGGGCGGCAACATCAACCCATCTAAGCTCGCTCAAATATTAAATTGAACCTCGGCACGTACATACATTTCGATCTCATGAACGTAATTGAAAGTTGATGCTCGTCACGTACTGTAGGGGCGGCCCTCCGTGGCCGCCCTCGGTCTAAATTTGACCTCCTTGTCAGCGAATGATTAGATCCCTGCGAACTCAATTCTCGTAAAGGGGTAACCTCACTATGCCTCAGTTTGACCATATTGCGTATCCGTCCAGGTACAACTCTCTACGACTCCTTGGTTACGATTACACTTCAACCAGAAAACTTTGTGCGATCACATTAGTCTCCGACCTGCGAAGACCCGTCTTTGCAGATATGCTCCTTGCGAAGGCCGTCCTGAGAACTTTGTTGAGTCCCGCGACACTCGAGAAGATGCAGTTGCGAGCCTTTACGCTTATGCCTGATCATCTCCATCTCGTGGCCGGGATATCATCGCCCAAACTTGATATCCCAAATGTCGTCGGCAGTTTTAAGGGCTTCACGACTCAGCTGTATTGGAAACGCAGTCAAGAGATCATTGCATCAGGAGAAATCAGTTTACCTTCGCAAAGCGTAAGCAAGTCAGACTTAACAGAATCTCGAAAGCTAATGAAGTCACTGTTCGATGGAAAGGCAACGTTGCGGCCCGAAGTCGTGGAGTTGAAGAATTGGCCGACTGTTCAGCGTGAAGATTTTCTCAAAAAACACCTTTGGCAGGCGAAATTCTTCGATCACGTCATTAGAAATGACAACGATCTCAGGGAGAATTTGAATTACATAGCGATGAATCCTGTGAGAGCAGGGTATGTTCCCCGGTCGTGTTTTTATCCGTACACGGGGTTCTTGGATTGAGCGGTTCGCTCGGCGATAGTTCTCATATAAACCGACGGCGGCCACGGAGGGCCGCCCCTACAGCACGTTCCGAGATGACAATTCATTGCGAGATTAGGTACGTCCGAGGTCACGCGAGGGTCGATTGCGTCCGTTCAGCTTGAAGGAACGAGAGGACGACGGTGATACCCGCGCCGAGGAAGAGGCCGTAGATGAGGCCCCAGAGCAGCATGCCGGGGCGACCGCCAATGTAGTCATTCATAGCGGAGCCGAGGAAGTAGCCGGCGGAGTTCGCGATGAAGAGGAGCAAGAACAGTTTTGGAATTGAGCGAGAGGCGCGGAAGCCCAGAGCAAAGACGCTTGTCATCAATAGCGACCCAACCAGCGATCCAACCCATTCGCCCGCCATACCGCGAAGAGTGAAATACGCACACACCCAACCCGACGCATACGCAAAGAACGCAAGCCCCCAAAGCAGATAAAACTTCGGCAACCTCCACCGACCTTCAACAACCGATCCGAGAACAAACCCACCGAGCAGAATAAACGCGAGCGTCCACGCCACATACGCGCCCAACCTACCCAGCCGCGCATACATCCAGCCCTCGCCGTATGCAACGGTTGCAAACACAACCAAACTGACTAAACAAAATCCGATGCCGCCTTTTAAAACCGCGCGTGAAAGATTTGTGCGCATCGGCTTACTCAAATTAGTTGCAGTTAGGTAACACGTTTGTGAAAGGCTGCTGCCAGCATTCAAACACGAACGTGCAAGGGTAAGGAAGGAGATTTTGAAATGCCAAGGAGATACGACGATCGTGATTACGATCGTGATAGCCAATATTACGGGCAATACAACACTCGCCCGGATTCAGAATCCGGACGCGGTTATACACCACGCTCGGATTATGGTCGCGATTGGGAATCGGAAAGATATGGCAGCGAAGGCCGTTTTCCCGGCGACGAGAATCCAGGCAGATATTCATCACGCGGAGGCCGCGAGTCGCAAAGTGATCGGGGCGGTCGCCAGAATTACTGGGGTCGCGGTTGGGAGAATGAACGCGACGAAAGCAATCGCGAAAGCAGGTATGGCAGCTATGGTCGGTCGGGCGCCGAGCGCGGTTACAGCGAAGGATTGACTGGCGACTATCCGCAGCAACAACGTTACAACTATCCCACTGGCTTCCGTTCGACCGAAAGATACGGTGAACGTCAACGCGGATACGGTGAACGCGAATACGGTGAACGCAGCGGACGTGAATACGATTACGATCGCGGCGAAGAGGGACGTGGTTGGTTGGATCGGGCCTCGGATGCAGTCGCATCATGGTTTGGCGACGAAGAGGCTGAGCGACGCCGGCGGATGGATGAACAACGCGCATATCGTCGCGGCCGTGGACCGAAAAATTATCGCCGGTCTGATGAACGCATCAAGGAAGATGTCAACGATCGCCTTGGTGACGACTATTACCTCGACGCTTCCGACGTTGAAGTCGCTGTCGATAACTCTGAAGTTACGTTGACCGGGACGGTCAGGAATCGTAATGACAAGCGACGCGCTGAAGACCTTGCCGAGGCTGTTTCGGGTGTGACGAACGTCGAGAATCGTCTGCGCGTGAAGCAAAGCGGCTACGGCGATTACAGCAACACCAGCACCGGAACCCAAACTGCAACGAACAGCAATATCACTGGTACACCAGGCAGCACGACGAGCTCAGCAGCCGCGGGCGGCCGAACCAGCGGAACCAAGTAGTCCCGCATTACAAACAAAAAGCACGAAGGCTTCGAGAGTTGCCTTTGTGCTTTTTGTGCCTTTTTGTGGCCAACGTCGGATAGCGTACAATAGCCGCCGCTTCGTTAGAGCCCAGAAGACTCCCCCGGATTGTTTTGGCGTTGTCGTTCCCCGTGAGCAAAAAGATTGGCCGCTACGAAATTACCTCCAAGCTGGGCGCGGGTGGCATGGGTGAAGTTTACCTGGCCAACGACACCAAACTCGATCGCAAAGTCGCACTAAAAATTCTGCACTCGGAGATGGTCGACGATCAGAACGGCGATCGCGTGCGACGATTCGTGCAGGAAGCAAAAGCAGCGTCGGCACTCAACCACCCAAACATTCTCACCATCTATGAAATCGACGAGATCGATTCTGAACAGTTTATTGCCACTGAATTCATCGACGGTCAAACACTGCGCGAACGTATAAGAAAAGGCGCCTTATCTGTGAGTGACGTCCTCGACGTCGGCATCCAGGTCGCGAGCGCCCTCTCCGCCACACACACCGTCGGTATCATTCACCGTGACATCAAGCCTGACAACATCATGTTGCGGCACGACGGCATCGTTAAAGTTCTCGATTTTGGTCTGGCAAAACTCACTCGTGAACGCGAGGTACCCGACACCAACTCATTTGCCACAACGCAAAATTTTATCAACACGGGAATCGGTGTCGTGCTCGGCACTGCGCAGTACATGTCGCCTGAGCAGGCCAGAGGATTTGACCTCGATGCACGCACAGACATCTGGAGTCTCGGTTGTGTGCTCTACGAAATGATCTCCGGTAAACCGCCATTCGCTGCGCCAACGACGATCGACGTGATGTCGGGAATTCTCCATCGCGAACCGGAATCACTTTTGCCACATCTCGCTGAAGGACCACGTGATCTCGATCGCGTAGTCTTTCGCGCTCTGCGCAAAGATCGCGAGGAGCGATATCAGACCGTGAAAGATCTGCTCATCGATCTCAAGGATCTGAAGAGAGAGATCGACAGTCGCGCAACTCAGTTTTACAGTTCACGAAGTTCCTCGGGCTTTACGTCAGGAGCAGTGCCGGACAAGTCGATTGCCGTCCTTTACTTCGAGAATATGAATTCCGAAAAGGAGAGCGACTACTTTTGCGCCGGCATAACTGAAGACATCATCACCGATCTCTCCAGGATCAAGGATCTGAAAGTCGTTTCGCGAAATGACGTGCTTCCCTTTCGCAACAAGGAAGTGAATACGCGTCAGGTCGGCGATGCTCTGCGCGTTAAGTACATCCTCGAAGGAAGCGTGCGAACCGCAGGTAACAGGATTCGCATCACCGCACAGCTCATCAGTGTTCAGGATGGCTACCATCTCTGGGCCGAACGTTTCGATCGTCAGGTCGAAGACATCTTCGATCTGCAAAATGAAGTCTCACAAAAGATCGTTGACGCGCTCAAGGTCTCGCTCACCGACACCGAGCGACAACTGCTGACGCAGAAACCAACAGACGACTTGCGCGCCTACGACTTTTACATGCGCGGCCGAGAGCTTCTGTACCGGAAGGGCCGGCGAAACACCGAGAACGCAATCACAATGTTTGAGGACGCGATCGCACTCGATTCCGGTTTTGCGTCTGCTTATGCGGGACTGGCCGAAGCATACTCGTCAATGTACGAGTGGTACGACGGCGCGACTTCATGGCTGAGCAAAGCGATCGAGATGAATCAGAAAGCTCTGTCGCTCGAACCGACGTCGATTGATGCGAAGTTTGGCATCGCCACCGTCTATTTCAATCAACGCCGGCTGCCGGAGTCGAAGCGAGTGCTTGAAGACATTCTCCAGGAGAATGATGAATTCTATTCGGGTTACATGCGTCTCGGGATGATCGCCGAACTCTCGCAGGATCTCGACAGTGCCCTCACTTACTACCGCCGCGCGGCTGAACTAAAACCATACGACGAAGAGGCATGGAAGTATCTCGCAGAGATTCATCAGAGACTCGGCAATGTCGCTGCGTGCCAAAAAGCAGAGCTGAAAGTAATCGAAATTACCGCGCGAAAGCTCGAAGCAAGCCTCGATGACGTCGTCGTGATGAGCCGGCTCGCGGAATCCTACGCGCGCTTTGGCAGCATCGAAGAAGCGAATGCGACCCTGAAAAGAGTTCTCGAATTAGAGCCAAATGACGGCCTGGCTGTATACAACTGCGCCTGCGCTTACGCGTTACTTAATGAGAGGAAGGCCTCCCTGCTCCTGTTGCGACGCGCCTTTGAGAGTGGATTTCGAGCCGTGGCGCACTGGGCGAGGGGCGATAGCGCCTTCGACTCGATGCGTAACGACGATGAATTTCGCAAATTATTGGTCGAATTGCAGTGATACAACAGGAAACGGAGAACACTAATGCCAAAGTATGTTATCGAGCGAGTTGTACCCGGGGCCGGCAAATTGAGTCCCGCGGAGTTGAAAGCGATGTCGCAGCGATCGTGCAATGTGCTGAATGAATTGGGACCACAGATTCAGTGGGTGCAAAGCTACGTCACCGAAAACAAGCTTTACTGTGTTTACATCGCTCCAAACGAAGAGATGGTCCATGAACATGCACGACGTGGCGGCTTTCCGGCGAATCACGTGTCGCAAGTTAAGACCGTGATCGACCCGACCACAGCCGATGAGTAAGAGACGATGGATCTCCGCGCAATCCAAAAGCCTCTGAAGGAAAAGTATCGCAGCGATCCGAGTAGCTCCCGCATCACGCTCAGGGCTAGTGGCGATCAAACCGATGCGCCAATCTCGTGTTCGATTGAAATCGGAGAGAAGATACTCGAAGCACAGGCACACAGCGGTGTCGGTGGTCCCGGTACCGCTGCCTGTTCGGGTGATTTACTGCTCGGCGCTCTCGCAGCATGCGCTCAACTGACTTGCCAACTCGTGGCCACTGCGATGGGAATTCCGTTCGAGCACATTCGTGTTGAGGTTGAAGGTGAGATGGACCTGAGCGGCACACTCGGAATCTCAAAAGAAGTTCCGGTTGGCTTCCAGGACATTCACGCGAAGTTTGACATCAAAGCGCCGCAGGCAACCGCGGAACAGTTGTCGGCATTAAAGGAAAAAACAGAACAGTATTGCGTTGTTATGCAAACCCTCTTGAAGCCCCCACAGATTAGAACCAGTTGGTCTTAACGCCGAAGGCGTTGGCTAGTTTTAGCCCAGGGTTCGAGCGAAGCGAGAACCCTGGGGTCAGAAAAGAAGAAAAGCGTGAAACCCTGAAAGGGTTTCTCTTGAGGCGAACCCTTTCAGGGTTGAGTCGAATGTTTTGGTTTGGTCCCAGGGTTGTCGCTGCGCTCCAACCCTGGGCTGAAATTAGCGAACGCCTTCGGCGTTAGAAACCAACCCCGGGCTGGGGCTAGCCAACGCCTTCGGCGTTTTGTTCTGTATCGCGTGCTGCGTTTATAACTAACCAAGATGAAGGTCGCCGTACAGTTACCGGCATTTGATCGGGCCAGCGAGTGGTTGAATGGTCGCGTTACGACGCGACAGACTAAAGGTCATCCGACACTCGTCCATTTCTGGTCCATCAGTTCGGAAGCAGCCAAAACTAACCTCGCGCAGGTCGCACAGATACGCGATCAGCGCAGACGCGAAGGTGTGCGTGTTGTCGCGGTACACGTACCGCAGTCGCAAGCTGAAAAGGATCCCAAGGCCGTTCGCGACGCGATTTCACGACTCAATCTCACCGAGCCATGCGCCCTCGATAACGATAAACGAGTCAGCCAGGGCCAGGAACAACTTCCGGCGTACTACCTGTTTGATCCGGAAGGCGAGATCCGTAGTTCGACTGTCGGACCAAATGGTCTCGACGTGATCGAAGACGACCTCGACAAGTTGCTCGACGACTTGAGAGCGAACAATCCGTTTTGTGTGGCGTGCGAGTTATTTCTGAACAAAGAAGCCATGTTTTGCGCTGAATGCGGCTCACCGTTAACGCTGCCCGGCGCGACCATACATCCTTATTACGAAGATCACTTTAACTCTGCGCTTCCAACAATTCGACTGACCAATCCCGATCCGCTCATCGGACACAAGATCGACGGCAAATATGAACTGGTAGCGCGTTTGGGCGAGGGCGGCATGAGCGTGGTCTATCGGGCGCGTCGCGTTCACATCGGCGACGACGTGGCGGTGAAGATACTGACCGGCAAGTTCGTCAAAGACGATGCCGCACTCGCGCGCTTTCGTCGGGAAGCACGCGCGGCGGCGATGCTGCGTCACCCAAACGTCATCACGATTCACGATTTCGGTGAGACTGATGATGAACACGCACCGGCGTACATCGTGATGGAGTTTGTAAGAGGAACTCCACTGCGTGAACTGTTGCGGAGCGAGGATCACTTTTCCGTCGAACGCGGTGTGCGATTGATGCGCGGGATTTGTGCGGGTGTCGGTTCCGCGCACAGGCAGGGCGTGGTCCATCGCGATCTGAAGCCCGAGAACATTCTGGTTGTCGCGCCTGAAGATGACTTCGAGCTCGAGAGCGTGAGAGTTGTCGATTTCGGGCTCGCGAAACTGCTTGCCGATGCGGGAGCGACATCGTCGGGTGCGGTAGTGGGAACGCCATTTTACATGTCGCCGGAGCAGTGTCTGGGTGAGCCGCTCGATGCGCGATCGGATGTGTACAGTCTCGGGGCGATGTTTTACGAGATGCTCTCAGGGCGACAGCCGTTTGGCGCCGAAACCGTCTCGGGTGTGATTAACAGGCACTTGTATGAACCGCCGGCGCCGTTTGCTGAATCGCTCGGGATACCGAGAAGAGTGTCGATGGGGATCATGCACGCGCTCGCGAAGGACCCTGACGACAGGCCGCAAACAGCGACGGAGCTCGCGCGGCAAATGCAGTTAGTTTGAGACAGGATTAACAGGATGTTTCAGGATGGACAAGAAAAATCCTGTTCATTCTGAAACATCCTGTTAATCCTGAAACATCCTGTTAATCCTGTCTACAAAACGCGGTTGGACACCTTGGCGATCACGGTTACGAGCTTGTTCAATTCGATCGGCTTTGAAAGGTGGACTTCGTAACCCGCATCGAGGGCTTTTGATTCATCGACCGCGCCGGCGTAACCGGTGACGGCAATCGCCGGTATGCGTTCGCCTTCCGTTTCGAGCTCACGAACCTGGCGCATGAAATCGTATCCGTCCATTCCCGGCATTCCGATATCCGACACGACCACGTGAGGTTTCCATTCTTTGATCAGCTGCAGAGCCGTCGATGCAGAGTCGCTGGCTTTAACCTCCGCGCCATAACGAGTGAGAGCAATCGTTATTAACTCGCGCGTGTCCTGCTGATCGTCAACACTGAGAACTCTCAATCCCTTCAGCAAATCAGGATATAGCTCGGCATTCTTGTCCCCCACGCCGTTTTGTTGTCGTCGCAAGTTCAGCAATTGTGCGCTCACTTCGGGAGACACTTCACCCATGACTTCAAGATCCGGCAGCGACAGCACTGGAAGTGTGACAGTAAACGTTGCGCCCTTCCCTTTTCCAGCGCTGGCCGCTTCAACTTCGCCGCCATGCATATTAACGAGGCTGCTGACGATTGAGAGGCCGAGCCCGAGTCCACCATGCACACGCTTTGACGAAGTGTCAGCCTGCCTGAAGCGTTCGAATATGTAAGGCAGAAACTCCGGATCGATACCTTCACCTGTATCACGAATCATCAGTTTCAATTTCGTGCCGGCAGATTTGAGATCAACCTCAACGCGGCCGTGATTCGGTGTGAACTTCACTGCGTTTGAAAGCAGGTTCCAGATTACCTGTTGCAGGCGAACTGCTTCGCCCATTACAAGGTCGGCGTTGTCCTGGATCGAGGTGAAGATTTGAATGTTCTTGGCTTCAGCAGCGGGACGAACTGCGTCGATCGCACTATCGATGACTCCCGAAAGCTCAACGGGTCTCGGATCCAGTTTCAACTTGCCGGTAACGATGCGTGAAATGTCGAGTAGCTCGTCGATGATGGCGCGTTGGGCGGCGGCATTGCGCTCAATGACATTGATACCGCGCTGTCGATCCATTTGGCTAAGCTTGCCGCTTTTCAATAAGTGAGTCCAGCCTACAATCGCATTGAGTGGCGTGCGCAGTTCGTGTGACAGTATTGCAAGGAAGTCGTCCTTGATCCGGTTTGCGATCTCCGCACTCGTGCGTGCTTCCTTTTCGCGAGCCATCAACTGGAGCACGGCTGCTTCCGACTCACGACGCAGACGCTGCAGGTTCAAATGCGCCTCGACGCGAGCCAACAGTTCACGTGCTGAAAAGGGTTTGACGAGATAATCGTCGGCCCCGGCGCCCATTCCTTCAACGCGCGACTCTTCACCGGCGCGAGCCGATAACAAGATGATAGGCATCGTTGAAGTTCTGTCGTCAGAACGCAATGCTTTCAACAAACCGAAGCCGTCGAGCTTCGGCATCATCACATCCGACAAAACGAGGTCGAATTCTTCATAGCGCGCTACGTCCAGAGCAGTTTCACCGTCCGCGACTGCCACCACATCATATTTTGGAGCCAGCAATCGCCTGACATAGTCGCGCATATCCGCGTTGTCGTCCGCAAGGAGAATGCGCGCGCGTGACTGGTCCGTTGAAGTTCCCGGCGCTTCCGTTGGCAGAGAATCAAACGCGTGTAGCCCATTCACGTGGTCGTTAATGTCAGGAAGCCATTTCAGAACTTCGTCTACCCATGCTTCTCTGTGCAAATTGGTCGAAGCAAGACTCCGCTCCCCACCGAGTCGATCTGCAGGCAAATGCGCCGAACCGGTGGGTATACTGACAGTGAAAGTGCTTCCGCGTCCTACTTCACTCTTAACTCGAACGGAGCCCCCATGTAGTTTCACGAGCTCCTGCACGAGGGCCAGACCGATTCCGGATCCTTCATAACTACGGCCTTGCGCTCCTTTGACACGGTGAAATCGCTCGAAAAGATGTGGCAACTCAGCCTCGGGAATTCCAGTTCCCGTATCACTCACTTCGAGTTCTACATGCTCGCCCGACTCTCTCAACGCGACGTTGATTTCACCTTCGAACGTAAACTTGAAAGCGTTCGAGAGCAGATTGAAGACGATCTTCTCCCACATTTCGCGATCGACGTAGACCTCACGCTCGATCGGCGAGCAGTCAACTACGAGGTTCAAGGAGGCCTTTTCAGTCGCGGAACGAAACAGGCTGGCAAGTTCGGCTGTAAGCCTTGTGAGATCGAGCACTTCGTAAACAGCTTCGATGCGACCTGCTTCGATGCGTGAGAAATCAAGCAACGTGTTTACGAGTTTAAGGAGACGAATACTATTTCGGTGCGCCACAGCGAGACGTTGAGTCAGGTGAGGAGATAGCTGGGTGTCGGCGAGGGTGTCCTCGAGCGGTCCAAGCATGAGTGTGAGTGGAGTACGAAACTCATGACTGACGTTCGAGAAGAATGCCGTCTTGGCGCGATCGATTTCCACCAGCGCCTCGGCGCGTTTTCGCTCTTCTTCGTAGGCGCGCGCATTTGCAACCGCAGTGCTGACGTGTCCGGCAATCAGATCGAGGAAGCTGCGATACTCCGCGTCGACGATACGACGTGGACTGAGTCCGGTAACCAAAAATCCCGTCGGCTTGCCGTAACCAGATGCCGCAACCGGCAATACAAGAGCGCTCTCACACGGCTCAGGCCATGGTCCACCGGTTGTGACGCCAACCCGCTTCGCCAGATTCGAAACCACTTCTACTGCGCCTGTTTCAAATACTTTGCCTAAAGGCCAGGTGTGCGAATCAGTCAACGCGATCTGTTCCGGTGCTCCGGCTTCGCCCTCTTCCAACCCGCTGGCGCAAACCAGACGTGCGTGGGTCGCATCATCGTCCAGTAGATAAACAAGCGCGAAAGGAACGTCGTAGGGGTTCTCTGCGAGGGTCTTTACCGCAACGTCGCAAGCCTCCTCAGCCGACCTGCCTTCGATCACGGTGCG
>DASYPN010000122.1:0-3966 GCA_036006625.1 Pyrinomonadaceae bacterium
CGCAAATTCCGCAATCACGTCGAACACCTGATCGGAGAATCCACCAATGTTCAGAATGTCGTGGCGCTCCTTCGCCTGCACAGTCGCGTAAGGCTGAATGTCGATACAAACCATTCGCGCCCCTGGATTGCGATTGCGAAAGCGACTCCACTCCTTCATGGTCGCAGTTGCACTGCCACCAAACGTTCCGTACCGCGGCGAGTCAACCCACGATTCGTTATCCGAAACGTAGATCACCAGATCACCTTCAGCACCGCGGCGATTCAGAAACTCGAGCGGCGCACTGCAGTTTGTTCCACCAAACGGCAGGCTCGCCAGCTTCTGAGCGTTTGTCATCACGCTGTCGCGCGGATTGATCCGCACTTCGATCGCCTTCGACTCAAACGGGATGATTTCCGCTTGCGGGTTCTTGCGCAGCACTGTTGCCGCCACGAGCGCAGCAACATCAACACAACGCACCGTGGACGTCGAGCCCCGACGGTATCCAGTCGCCGGCGAATGCATCGAACCCGAGATATCCGGAAACACATAAACCTTTCCCGGAAACGCCGGAACATTTTGAGTCGCGATTTCCATGGCATCCTGCAACGCGTTTGCGACGCATTCAGGAATGTCCTTGTTACCGGCAGCAGCGTGGTACGCCACCATGAGCTGATACGGAAACACACGCGACTTCGCAATCTTCGACGGATCGCGCAGGCGCTCCGCGATCAGACCCGTCATACCCTTCTGCTTGAACACGCCATGACGTGCGAAGGTGTTCAGGTTCATGCGCGTCATCTGCCACGGCGCACGGCTCGCAATCGCAGTCCATTCCGGAGTGCCAAGCTCGAGAGCAGTCAGCATCTGGAACGGAACGTCGGGAACTTCACCCGAGCGGTCCTTCTTGAACGCCTCGAACGCGCGTACGAGTTCCGGCAGTTCATCCGCCTGCTTTGTGCGATCGATGAAGTAGCCGAATAGCGCTGCTTGACCCGCATTCTTCGGACGCGGGTGGACCATCTTCACGATATCCGCCAGAGACGGATCCTGGCCCACGCTTGCCTTGAACAACGACTCCGGATTGCGTGCATCGAGCCACTCGCGCACGAGACGCTTTGGCGCTGTACCGAGCGACTTACGCCCTACCACACCCGAACGCATGATCTGCACGAAGTTGCGCAGCATCTTCGCGTTGTCGATCACGCGTGGAAACACTTGCTGCAACAGCGCCGGATTCTTTGTCGATAGCACTGCGCAAAGCAGCGCCGGCATGTCCTTCATGTGACCACGTTCGCGACAAAACACAGCAGTCTTCGCGATGAACTCCGCGTCAACGTTCTCGCACAGCTCGATCACTGTTTTGAGCTGGTCGTCCGCGCTCGCGTAAAAAGTTCGATTGAGACAGCCAGTCGCGGCGTACTGCGCAAGCAAATGTCCAGCCGGCAGCTTGTAAGCCGGCGCCTGCTGTTCGTTGAGCGCATCAGTCTCCGGCATCAGCTTGCCGATTAGCGACTTGAACAACTTCTTGTTTGCCATTTCTCCATTCCCTTCCTCAATCGAATACCCTTTTGCGTAGGTCAGTGTTTATCCGTGCTTTCGTTCACGTGCGACTCGGTCGCGAACATCTCTGTCATCGTAAACATCCATGAAGAGATACTTGCGCCACTCCGCACGAGCTTCGGCGTAGTGACAGAGCACCACGCGTTCGAGCTTCACGCGCAGTGCAGTCTGCGAAGTAAGCAGCGGCATACGCGCTTCAGCCGGAGTGCGATCGCTCTTGCGGTTGTTGCAGGGAACACACGCGGTAACGACGTTCACCGGCGAGTTATCTCCACCACGCGAACGCGGCAGGATGTGGTCCAGAGTCAGTTCGCCAACCGGCTTCTTCTCGCCGCAGTACTGACAACGGAACTTATCTCGCATGTAGATCCGCAGCCGCTTCATTCCCGAAGCTTCGCGGCGACGGCGAACGTTGATGTAAGTGCGCCGGCGAATCACCGACGGCACCGGAAACGATTCACGCGCCGAGTGCAGCACTCGATCGCCATCGAATTCCTCAACGTAAACTGTGTTCTTGAATGCCATGATCACGGCACGCGCAACACTGACAGTGCCGAGCGGCTCGTAAGTTTGGTTTAGCAGTAATACTCGTCCATCGAGTGCCATACCCGGCACCTCCTTTCGTTGATTTGGAGTTCAAGAGCGGTTGTGAGGGATTGACTCCGCGGGGTGCGAGTCACCGCTCTTGAAGTTTGAAAACTAGTCAAGAAAGACAACGTGACGCGCGCCTGGCGCTTCGCGTTCAGTGTTCATCAACACGCGATGCCAGCCGTGCAGAACGATTGTCTTGTGATCCGGATGCCATACTCGGCCGCGAATGTGCACCATCGGTTCGCGCCGCATCTGGCGCCAGGTCCAGTGTTCCGAATAAGGAGTACTGGAAAGAATCCGGCGATATTGCGCTTCGGTCACACCCGCTGGATACCGCTGGCAAACCCACACGCGCTCTCCACCAGTGCGATACATGTACTGGCACATGTGAGACTTGCTTCCCCCGCCACGGCTTAGTGGTTCATTTGGGATGACTAGTGTTGGATCTACAATTAATGATTCAACTGGAACAAAGAACCATTCTCCCTGCCGCACGAACGCTTTGTTCCGGCGGCGGAGACGATCCTTTACCCGCTTGACGCGACGATTAACAGCCGCTTTCACTTCGCGCGGCTGCAACGCCTCCAAAGCGTTCACAACATTCGACACGGAATCGCCCGGTACTGCACAAACAAACCAGTGTCGCTCGTCATGACCACATAGAAATTTCTGTTTACCTGTTTCTGTACGCGCCATCAGAAGTAGATGACGCAGATCAGGTCGAGTATCGATTACCTCGTACTCGACGTTGTCATTTGCCTCCACGCGGATGTCGAAGTATTCGCCTTTAGCGTCGGACTTGATGTCGATGCCACCGCTGTCCCAGGGAGCAATCTCAGAGACAAACGGTGCGACTTTCACGCGTGCTCCCATTTGTCCAAATTTCTTGGACAACAATTCGGTGTCCATAAGTTTCTCTTTCTAATTAGTTGATTGGAGCGCGCGGTGAGACTCGAACTCACGATACTGGATTTGCAGTCCAGCGCCTTAGCCGCTTGGCGACGCGCGCCTTTGGGCGTCCCCTGGGAGTGCGCCAACTTGTTGGCGCTTCGGTATAGAGTCTCGGACACAGATACCAAAGCGGTGACAAGTCACCGCACTCCAGGTTTTGTTTGGAGCGGAAGGAGAGATTCGAACTCTCGAGACGAGTTTGGAAGACTCGCATGTTTCCAGCTACATCACTCCCGCTAATGGAGTTTGGTCGGGGAGGACAGAGTCGAACTGTCGCCACGAGTTCCCAGGACTCGGATGCTGACGTTACACCACACCCCGATTTGTGTTTTGGAATTTGAGGAAAGATTCTGAGGAAGAAATTGCCTGCGTGAAGGACTAAACTCGTCAGCCCTTCACACAAACCACTTGCTTGATCTCCGCAACAACTTCAACCAGGTCTTCCTGGTTCTTCATCACTGCTTCGATCGACTTGTAAGCGCCGGGAATTTCATCCAGCACGCCTACGTCCTTGCGGCATTCAACACCCGCTGTCTGGCGTTCCAGGTCGTCTTTCGTGAAGGCTCGCTTTGCCGCACCGCGCGATAGCTTGCGTCCTGCTCCATGCGAACAGGAGTTGAAGCTCTCCGGCAAACCGCGTCCCTTAATGATGAACGACTTGGCTCCCATCGACCCTGGGATGATTCCGTAAGTTCCTGCCGCCGCGTTGATCGCGCCCTTGCGTGTGACGAAAACTTCTTCGCCGTAATGCTGCTCGAGCGCAACGTAGTTGTGGTGACAGTTAACTTCCAGCTCAGGCTTGAATGGCTGGCGATGATTGAACATCTTGTTGAATACCTTCAACAGACGCGCCATCATGATTTCGCGATTCTTCATCGCGTA
>DASYPN010000123.1:0-2149 GCA_036006625.1 Pyrinomonadaceae bacterium
AAGGCGCTGATGCAGCGTCTCGGCATGGAGAAAGGCGTCGCGATTGAATCGGGGATGGTTTCGAAGCGCATCGCGGCGGCGCAAAAGTCCGTCGAAGGACGCAACTTCGAAGCTCGCAAACACCTGCTCGAGTACGACGACGTAATGAACAGGCAGCGTGAGACGATCTATGGTCTGCGTCGTCAACTGATGGAGCAACCGGATCAGCGCGACTACCTCATGGGTGATCCACCGAGCGCGGGTGTTGCTTATGACCTGTTGTCTGACATCACGAGACAGTACCTGAATCCTGACGTGTCGCCGGATGATTGGGACGTCGACAACTACACCCTTCAGGTCAAGACCATCTACGACTTCGACGCTGAGAGTGAGGGAATCAACATTCCCAACATGACGTCGCAGGAAGTGGTGGACGCGATTTGGGAACGTCTCAAGGTTAAATACGAGGCGAAGGAAGAGCAGATTGGTCCGGAAGCGATGCGCACGTACGAGCGCATCATCATGCTCAACATCATTGACGCGCAGTGGAAGGACCACTTACTGTCGCTCGACCACCTGAAACAGGGCATCGGCCTGGTCGGTTACGGGCAAAAGGATCCGCTCGTTGAATACAAGAAACAGAGTTTTGATCTGTTTCAGGAGATGCTCGATCGAATCGACACAGCGACGATCCGATCATTGTTCAACTTGCAGGTAGTTTCAGAGCAAGCGGCGGAGAATTTGCAGCAGCGACGCACACGACGGCCTGCGTCCTTGCGCTTCACGGGCCCGAATCAGGGTGCAGCTCCGGCAGGAGAGGAAGAGGGCAAAATTAAGACGGTCGTCAGAGATCAGCCGAAGGTCGGACGCAACGAGCCCTGCCCGTGTGGCTCCGGTAAGAAGTATAAGAAGTGCCACGGCATCAACGCCTAACACAGTAGAATAGGTCCTATAGGTCCAATGGGACCTATAGGATTCTTGTCTTGACCCCGGAAATCACATCCACCAATCCAGTAGTTCAGGCCATTATCAGTGGCAGTGCTCCGCAACCGGCTCGTCTCGCGGCCGCGCGCGGAATGTTGCCGTTGCCACAGAATGATCTACTCGAAGTTCTTGTCGCTCTCACGAGCAGCGACGACGCGCAAATCGCTGCTGCCGCGAGGGAAACATTACAAGGCGAAAGCTCTGAAGATCTTTTGATCGCGGCGTCTGGGCAGGACACGGCGCCGGCGGTGTTGGCCTACCTCGCGACGCAGCCAGACGCAAGGTCCGAGGTTTACGAGGCGACGATTCTCAACACACGCACTCCAGACCATGCACTCGCGAAGTTAGCAGCGACTACTCAACACGGCGCGCTTCTCGAACTGCTAACTATCAATCAGCAACGACTAGTTCGTTGTCCTGAGATCATCGACGCGCTTCTCGCGAATCCTGCGTGCGCTGGCGAAGCGGAAAGACGCGCGCGTGAGACGCGCAAAGAGTTTTTTGAGAAAGAACGTGGCGCGCGCCAGATTGCTGACGAGCTTCGTGCGCGCGGCGAAACTGCCGCCGCTGAGTTTTTCGAAACAGCCGAACTAACCACTGCCGGCGGCGAGCTGAGTCTTGACGATGCCTGGATAATTGCGCAGCACATCGAAGTTTCAGACGCTGATCTCGACGACGCCTGGCTGCCGGCAGAGCGTTATGAAGAACTGATCTCGGAAAGTGCAGCCGAGGCCGCAGCGAATGTGCAGCGCATCCTCGAGAACGAGCGTCTCGAGAAGGGCGAGGTCAACGCAGAGCGAGTCTCGCTGATTCGGCGCATCATGTTTATGAACACGAAGGATCGGATGAAGCTCGCGATGAAAGGCGACCGCGAAGCGCGCAGTATTCTGATTCGAGACTCAAACAAGGTGGTCTGCTCAGCCGTGGTCAACAATCCACGAATTACCGAGCAGGAGATCGAGAATATCGCGTCGATGAGAACGGTTTCAGACGAGGTTCTGCGAATAATCTCGATGAACAGAAGCTGGGCGCGGTCCTACTCGATCATTCACAACCTTGCACGAAACCCAAAGACTCCCATTCCCACCGTGATGAATATCATGAACCGGATCCGGACCAAGGACCTCCAAAATCTGGCCCAGAACCGAAACGTTTCCGAAGCCGTACGACGCCAGGCATACCGGCT
>DASYPN010000124.1:0-1561 GCA_036006625.1 Pyrinomonadaceae bacterium
CGCAGGACTCTGGATGTCTTCAACCAAACCACCGAAGCGATCTCGTTCGGGATACCCAATTCGCACCGGCGCATCAAAAACCTGTTCCGCGATCTCAGTCATGCCGTGCAGCAACGCACCACCACCAGTCAACACGACACCACTCGAGAGTTGTCGTTCCCAACCCGCGTCTTTGATCTCGTCTGCGACGTGCATCAACACTTCTTCAGCACGTGGTTGAAGGATGTCGCAGAGGATCTGGCGCGAGAGTTGGCGTGGTGGACGACCACCAACCGATGGCACATCGACAAGCTCGCCACGTTCCATCTCACTCAAAGAACTGCTGCACGCACAACCAACCGTTCGCTTGATCTTCTCGGCTTCCGGAATCGGCGTGCGCAGACCGAAAGCGATGTCGTTGGTGAAGTGCGAGCCGCCGAGCGGGAACACTGCCGTATGCTGGACGGCGCCACGCTGATAGATGATGAGCCCGGTTGTTTCAGCGCCGACGTCCACAAGTGCGGCTCCAAACTCTTTGTCATCTTCAGTTAATGACGCTTCGGCGGCCGCGAGCTGCTCCAGAACCATGTCGGCTACGACCAGTCCCGCACGGTTCACGGCGTTGATCGCGTTCTGGCGTGCGGTGACAGGACTCGTGACGATGTGAACCTTCACCGCGAGCCTCGCGCCAATCATTCCCACCGGATCGTTGATGCCATCCTGATCGTCGACGATGAACTCCTGCGGGAGTCGATCGACGATCTCGCGGCCCGCTGGAAGTTGAATCGCACACGCTGAATCGATCGCGCGACGAACGTCCTCGGCGACGATTTCACGATCGCGACCGGATACAGCGACGATTGCCTGACCGTTGAACCCGAGGATGTGCGACCCGGCTAGATTGATCGTCACCTCTTCTGCTTCGAGCCCGCTCATCCGCTCCGCTTCTTCGACGGCTCTCTTGATCGCGTCGACGGCTGCATCAGGATTGACGATCACTCCCTTGCGCAGCCCGCGCGCTTCGGCTTCTCCGATACCAACCACCTCGAGCAAATTTCCCTCACCAGGTTCACCAGCTATACACGTCACCTTGCTCGTCCCAATGTCGAGGCCGATCGTGTGTTGTGTTCGCTTAGCCATGTCGGGTCGTAATTTGTGCTACTCGTTCTTTCCTTCGGCAACCGTGTGGCTGCCGGTTACTAACCCCACGATCGCTCGTTTACCCTGTGTGAGATCGATGTAGCTGATGAGCGGACCACGCGAGGTCTGACGTTGAGCATCGAGTACAGTCAACGCCTTTCCGAGTCTCGAGCTTTGATCCTGTCCGCCGAGTCGAACTTCAATCTGTGAGTCATCGCCTGCGAGTTGCACGCGCACGTCGCGCAGATCGAGCAGATTAACTTCGCTTACGCGTTCTGATACGCCCTGCGCACTCCAATCCCGTTGCAGTTCGAGAAACTTACGAACGCGTTCGCGGTTCTCCGTTTGCGCCGCGGTCGTGTTGTCTTCGTTCCAACCGCGCAGGAAGAACGCCGGCATCTGATCCGTCGACGACATTTCGCCGAGATAAACAGCGTCGTCG
>DASYPN010000125.1:0-15228 GCA_036006625.1 Pyrinomonadaceae bacterium
TCGAGTCTATCTCGTCGCCCCACAGCTCGATGCGATACGCCTGATCCTGGTAACTCGGATAGATCTCGACGACGTCGCCGCGCACACGAAAAGTGCCGCGCTGAAAGTTGATGTCGGAACGTTCGTACTGCAACTCAACCAAACGCTGTAACAACACGTCGCGCGACATTCGCCCGCCGGGCTCAACAAAAAAGAGCAGACCGTAATACGCGTCCGGATCGCCGAGACCGTAGATACAGGAAACACTCGCGACCACGATCACGTCGCGACGCTCAAACAACGCGCGCGTCGCCGACATTCGCAGTCGATCGATCTCTTCGTTAACGATCGCTTCCTTTTCGATGTAGACGTCGGCGGCAGGAACGTAGGCTTCGGGTTGGTAGTAGTCGTAGTAGGAGACAAAGTATTCGACAGCGTTCTCGGGAAAGAGCGAGCGAAACTCCTGAAAGAGTTGCGCGGCGAGTGTCTTATTGTGGGCGAGCACAAGCGTTGAGCGTTGCGTGCGCTCGATGACGCTCGCAATCGTGAACGTTTTTCCGCTGCCCGTGATTCCCAACAGCACCTGATCCTTGGCGCCGTCGTTCAGCCCTTTGACAAGCGATTCGATCGCCGCAGGCTGATCCCCTTTTGGTCTGTACTCAGATTGAAGTTTAAATGGCACACGTACATCTTGGTAAATCTTGTAAATCCTGTCAAAACGACCAGCAACTACATGAGTTGATTGATGGATTCGGCAGCGGCGGAACGCAATTCTGGAGGAAGCGCGGTGTTTGAGGCGAGCCGCTCCAATGTTGAAGCAACTTCGGGTTCGCCGCTGGAGGCGAGCAATCGAATGACGGCCAGACTCAAATCAAGACTGGGATGTTTCTCGATCACAGTGCTCAGCGGCTCGACCACGCCCGCTTTCGCAACGAGAAACAATAGCGAGAACGCGCTGTAACAGTGTCCGTGATTCTCGGCCATCAGGTCGTCGATGGCCTCGTAAAGCAAACCTGAATCTGCAAGCGCGCTGCCAATGCGACGGCGCTCTTCGGGCGATCCATCACGCAACGCATCGTTGACGAGCGTCGCAGCTCGATCGGCGTCGAGCTCGTACAAATCCCTGACCGCTTTCTCCCGCACTGCGGCCGACGGATCGTCGAGCATCTCCGCGATCTGGTCAAAGTGGGAATTTAGTTTTTGAGGTTTATTACGGCGCTGGGCCAGTTGCTGCGCCGCCTGTCGCAAAGTCGCGATGTCTCTGCTCCAGCGCTCATCTTCCGTGCGTCGCGCGGGCAGTTTTTTCGTACTCTTCATGGTAAGGCTTCAGATGGATCCAGATCGCGCGGTACATCATAGACTTCGCCATTGTTCCCTGACGCGTGCGCGGCCAAGGTGAGTGGCACGCTCGGAACAAACTCGGGTTCAGTCTCAGTCACAACTTCAGCCTCTTTCGGCGCAGCGACGCGTCTGAGTTGGAACTTCGTCAACACTAAACGGCTGACCGAGAAACCAATGTTGCCATCCAACACGCAGAGTTGCTCCGCAACGACGCGCTGCGAGACTCTTTCGAGTGCCTGTTCCAGCTCGCGTCCAGCCGACGCAGCATCGTCGGCGACGATCATCTCGAAATCCTGACCGCTGCTGACGCGGCGTCGCGAGTGATTCTGCAGCAATACTCCGGCTTCTTTGTGTATCCGGCCTGTGGCGACGATGACGAGGTGCGAAGCTTCCGTGTCGATCTCGTGATCGATCGTCCAGCGCGCAAACGCAGGGGTCAGATCGCCGTCACGCGTCACGATCAAAAATGATTCGCCACAAATGTTCGCCATTAGCTGCCCGTATCCAGTGCCCTCCGATGGTCCGAGAGCAATCTCTCTTTCGGGCACACCGAGTTCGCGTAACAGGAAGTGGATTCGGCTAACCAGCCAGGAGCCGTCTTCGAGCAACGACGATGCGAGCTGCGTCGGCGCGATCACTTCTTCGACGTTCTCATCGGCGACCGGCGCGCCACACTCGCTACACGTGGCATCGCTAACAGTCACAACTGCGAGCGCGTGCGGATTCGGCAAGCGAAACAATGCGTGGCCTGTCTTGCGGCAACTGATCTGCACTTCCCTCTCCACCAGACCGGCATCTTCGAGTCGTTGAATCGGGACGTCACGCGACTCCGTGTGACCGGTGAGTAGTTTGGCGGCGTAACCTTCCTCGTGCGCGTTACGTGCGGTGCGCAGAAAGACGCGCGCGCTTTCGTCTTCGAGTTTCGAAGCAGCGAGGATGCGCTTGCTCATTGTTTCCTTGCGCAGGCTTGTGTAAAGCGAGTCGGCGTCTTGTCTCTCGACGAACGTGCGAAAGCCCTGCGGCATCGCGGCCGTGCCTGTCTGCCACTCCGCGGCGTTCTGCGGGTTGCGCAGGATCAAGAGGTTGCGGATGTCCTGGCAAAACGAGTCGAGCTTGCGAAATGGTTCGGGCGTGTTCGCTTCGTAAACAATTCCGGCGCGAAGCGAATCGTCGTCCTCGAAGACGAGGAAGAGGATGTAATCGTCGAACGAGAAGAGGTCTCCGCGCAGATATGGTTCGCCGGTTGTCGATTCGGTGGACGCGGCGAGGGCGGTTTCCATTTCGTTAATGCGGTCTGCGCTGAGCAGGACGTCTTCAAAACTACGCAGCCGTTGCGAGCGGATCAGCGGCACGAGACCTCGATCCTGCAGGTCCTTTAGCAACGTGAGCCGGGCGTCGGTGTTGAGTGGATGATTGAGAGTCTTACTTTCGAGAAATAGCATCGGGAGTACCTCGGGTTAAGAACCAGTTAGACAGGATTAACAAGATTTGCATGATTTACAGGATGCATCTTGCACATCTTGAGAATCTTCGTATCCTGTCCAATTTACTTGTTGACATTGATCGTGATCGTCTCGCCGCCATTCGTCGTCGCTGCATAACGTCGCTGCCGCGCGATCCGCAATGCGAGCGCCTCGTAACTGTCCATTCCGGGTTTGGGATTGGCTATCGACGCCTTCAACACACGTCCATTTTCAATCTGCATTACAACCCTGATCGACTGCGCGTTTGGTTCCGGCTCTTTTACTGTTTCCGCGGCCGGTTGGGTCTCTGCAACTTCCGGCTTGGTTTGCTTTTTCGGTTTCACCGCAACTGCCGCAGGCGAAGTCTTCGGTGACTCTGCAGGCGCTGCCACAGGGTAGGTATGAGTTTGCGGTTGAGTTATCGTGATTGCTTCAGGCTGGTTCTTTGTAAACCCACCCGTGACTGCAATCACAGTCGACAGTCCAACCACCATCACAACCGCCGCGGCTACGAGAATCAGCGAGCGTCGCTGAATGAGCACTGACGGTCCCGGCGGGAGCGCCAGCAGTTCAGTACGTCGTCCCGTGAGTGTTCTCGCTGGTACATCACCTTCGAGCGCCACCGGAGTTGCGGCACTTTCAATTTGCACAGCGCTCTCATCCCAGCAACCAAACAGCTCCGACACCGCGCGTTGCAGCGACGCCTCAATCGATCGCCGCGGACTCTGAATCAACGGATTGAAGTTGAACGAAGCTTCCGGTTGCGCGAGCGCCACACAGATCGCCTGCAATCCAACCAGTTCATTCATGCGAGCGTCGATCAGTTCCCCATTCTGGAAGAAGAACGTCGCCGGACCTTTCGCGTATTCGATCAACAGCCGGCCTGACTTCTTTTGATGGCGCAGGATTCCGACAAGATCCGACAGGGGGTAGTTACTGAGGTGTCCGGTCAAAACAACAAAACGATTAGTCTGCATTAACACTCCTTACAACTACTGGCAACCAACTGTCAGGCGCTGGCGACACGGTAGATTGCCTTGCGGGAACGTCTGTTCCAATTTCTTCGCAAGCGTCCGATCAAGTTTTTGCAGGATCCGGTATTGTTCCATCAGCTGCGCATCCATACCCAGTTCCTGATAAGCGAGACTCAATCCGTAGTGAGCCTTTGCCATCGTCGGCGACAGGACAGTCGCCTTCTTGAACGCATCTGCGGCTTCCCTAAACTTTCCGAGGCGGAAGGTCGAGAAACCTAAGCCGTAAAAGGTCTCGGCGTTGTTGGGATTGAGTTTGATCGATTCCTTGAAAGCTTTTATCGCCTCGCGATCTTTCTGCTGCTTCAAAAACTCGTGGCCGATGGCCAGTTGAGCATCAGCATCCGTGTTATCCGTGGCTGGTTTGGCCACGGATTCAACGGATTTTATGGACTTGAACATAGGTGGCGGGTCATCGACGATCTCCGCGGATGGAGTCGCGATGCCGAGTTCTAGAACGTCTTGATCTCGGATTTCCGAATTTGCAGGTTCAGGAACACTCGGGGCGTTCGGAACCGTGGGTTCCTCGACTTTAGGTTCCTCGACGATCTTCGCGACCGTGTCGTCGAAGTAATAGGTGATGGTTCTATTGGTAACCCCGACCGGCTCCCGCTTCAGTTCGCCGTTTTCAAAAACGACGAGACTGGTAACCATCTTCGTCCAGTTTCCAAACTTGTCGAGCTCGTAGCTGTAGGTTTCACGGCTGACGATTGCGCCGTGATCGTCGCGCACAGTCATCTCCGTGATGTTGCCGCGTTCGTCGTACTTATATTCTTCTTTGCCTACAGGACCGACTTCGATCGGATAGGAAGTATTTTCGACACGGTTTCCCTTGATACCGTAGGTCGTAATCTCGACCAGTTGCGGTAATCCTTCGACAGGACGGCCATCCTTGAGTTCGATTTTGGCAGTTTCAGTTTTGACCCGACGCACGGAGCCAACCAGACCATCCTGCTCTTTCGTGCTGTCGAGGACTGATATGGCGGGTCGGGTAGAAACTACGGCAGGGAGTTTAACGTCTTGCGCCTTAACCGGCGCCCACGTCATGAAGACAGCTATCCACAACAGAAAAGCGGGCAGAAGTCGCCGCACAAACCAATTCATTTCGACTCCTCCAATTTCAAATAGCGTCGGGGGAAGGGACTACTGCGAGCCCATATGTTGTACAAACTGCCGCGAAGAATACAATAAGTGGGTGGGAATTGCTACGGAATTATTGCGGATTGCTTGCGTTTTGCGAAGCAATAGGTCCTATAGAACCTATAAGACCTATTGTTCGTCGCTGAATTTATACCCAATACCCCAGACTGTGAGCACCATCTGCGGGTTTTCCGGGTTCTCTTCGATCTTGGCGCGAAGACGATTGATGTGTGAGTCGATTGTCCTGTCGTAGCCTTCGTAGGAGTAATCCCAGATCTTCTCCAGCAAGTATTTGCGCGGAAAAACTCGGCCGGGATTCGAAGCAAAAAGACGCAGTAGATCAAATTCTTTCGGCGTCAGTTCGACCTGCCGGTCACCAATCGTCACTTCGCGTTTGGCTGAGTCGATCCGGAGCCGGCCGCGGACAATCGGCGCCTCATCGCGCATGCCTTCGGTGCTTGGACCGTTCCGTGTACGCCGGAGTACAGACTTGATGCGGGCTTCGAGCTCGCGGAGACTGAATGGCTTCGTGATGTAATCATCCGCGCCCATTTCCAGTCCCAGCACCTTGTCGACTACGTCGTCTTTTGCAGTAAGCATCAGGATCGGCAGGTAACCCACCTTCTCTCTCAGCTCCTTGCACACTGCGAGACCGTCCATCTTAGGCAGCATCAGGTCAAGGACAACTGCATCCGGAGGATCGTCAAGCGCCGCTTTCACGCCGTTCAATCCATCCTCAACTGTCTTGACGTTGTATCCCGCGCGCGAGAAGTACTCGCTGATCGCAGTTGAAATGTTTTCGTCGTCCTCCACTACCAGCAGCGATACCTTACGTTCGCCGGAGTCGGGAGCCGCGAAGTTTTCTTTAGCTGTTTTCTGTCTGTCAGTAGCTGTAGCCATGGGATATAGTCGTCGATCTAAAAACTGACAGGAGGCTCAGAAGGGCAAGCACCAGGGGGCCTTTGGCGCAACTCGGTTCGGGGGGATAGTACAGGAGAAATGACCCAGTGTTCAAGCCCAAAGTGTTAGGATATCGTCACCGAAACGAAAAGGACCCTTATCTATATGACACCCGAAGAACGAGCTGAACTCATTGCAACATATGCCGCCGGCTATAACGAAGTCATGAATGCCCTCAATGGCTTTCCCGCCGAGAGCTTGGGAGCGCATCCGATTCCAGGCAAGTGGAGTGCGCGCGAAATCGTTCATCATCTTGGTGACAGTGAAAGCTTCTCAGCCGGGAGATTGCGAAAGCTTCTGGTTGAAGACAACGCTGTCATTCAGGGATATGACCAGGACGAGTACGCAAAGAAGCTTCGTTACAACGAGCGCGACATGGCGCCCGCGCTCGAAGCCTTTCGAAGCGCGCGTGAAACTACCACGCAGCTTCTCGGTCTAATGACTGAGGACGACTGGAAGCGTGAGGGCACACACACCGAGAGTGGCAGATACACAACCGAGAACTGGTTAACAATCTACGCCGCACACGCACACGGCCACGCCGCTCAAATTCGCAGACTTCGCGACGCACTTTCCTCATGAAAAAAGCCATCCACAGATTACGCAGAAAATATATCTGTGTAATCTGTGGATAGTCTTGACAAACTTTTTTGGCGCGAGCAAAATCCGGCATCCGCCTAAACAAATGAATACTGCAACAGTCCTGCAAACATCGCTTTCTGATCTGAAGTTACACCGCCGCGGTAAAGTGCGCGACGTCTACGAAGTCGATGATGAGAGTTTGCTCATCGTTGCTACGGATCGCATCTCCGCGTTTGACTGCATACTACCAACGCCGATCGAACGTAAAGGCGAAGTGCTCACCGCTCTCTCCGAATTCTGGTTTGAGAAGCTGAAAGACGTCGTCGCTAATCACTTGATCGAGAGCGACGTCAACGCGATGCCGCCCGCGGTCCAACGTCACGCTGAAACTCTCAGAGGCCGAGCGATGCTGGTCCGTCGCGCGACAGTTTTTCCTGTTGAGTGTGTAGTGCGCGGCTACCTCGTCGGCTCAGGGTGGAAAGATTATCTGCGAACGGGATCCGTGTGTGGTCACAAACTTCCGGAAGGTTTGCCCGAATCAGCGAAGTTACCGGAAGCTCTCTTCACTCCTTCGACGAAAGCAGAAGAAGGACACGACGAGAACATCACTGAAGATCAAGTCCGAGAACTGATCGGCGACGAGCAAACCGCACTGCTGCGAGACACGTCGCTTCGTCTCTACACTCAGGCTGAAGACTACGCACGCCAACGCGGCATCATCATCGCCGATACGAAATTCGAGTTTGGATTGGATAAGGACGGAAAGCTCTTGCTGGTTGATGAAGTGCTGACGCCCGACTCCTCACGATTCTGGCCTGCGGATGAATACAAGCCCGGCCGTTCACAACCATCGTTCGACAAACAATTCGTGCGCGACTATCTCGAGACACTCGACTGGGACAAGAAACCGCCCGCACCGGCGATTCCTCCCGAGATCGCCGCCGCCACGACTGCTCGTTACCTCGAAGCGTATAGATTGGTAACCGGAAGAGAGCTTTGATTCACAATCGTCTCGAAAGCCTGATCGACGAAATGCTCGAGGGCCACATCCTTTTGGATGAAGCCCTGTGCGAATTCGAAAAGCTCTACATCAAGAAAGCCATGGCGCGGCACAAGCAACACATCTCAAACACCGCCGCCATCCTCGGCATCCACCGCAATACGCTCGCCAAGCGCGTCGCCACCTATCAAAAGCAGGAATCGCCACAAAAAGGCCCAAAAAGCTCAAATAATAAAAAGCTTGCGCATCGACTAAAGGCGAGCTAGCCGATTTTATTTTTTGTGACTTTTGTGCCTTTTTGTGGCCGGTTGACAAGTACCTCCGAGTGGGCCTATCCTTAGCACTCTTACTCAGAGAGTGCTAGCATTAATACCAAAAATTCAAACCAAGATCGAACAGAATTGAAAGGAGACCAAGGTCATGGCAACCAACATTAGACCTCTTCACGATCGCGTCATCGTGAGACGGATCGAAGAGGGCGAGCAGGTGCGGGGCGGCATCATCATCCCTGACACTGCCAAGGAAAAACCCCAGGAAGGCGAAGTCATCGCTGTAGGCGAAGGCAAATATAAAGAGGACGGAACTCGCCAGCCCCTCGACGTGAAACAGGGCGATCGCGTTCTCTTCGGCAAGTACAGCGGATCTGAAATCAAGCTCGACGGCGAAGAGCTTCTCATCATGCGCGAGGACGAGATTCTCGGAGTTCTTGAGCGCGCCGGCGCTGCGAGCGGTGGCACTAAGAAAGGTGGTAAATAAGAATGGCTAAGCAGGTTATTCACGGTGAGGACTCGCGTGCAGCGATTTTGCGCGGTATCAATCAGCTCGCTGACGCAGTGAAGATCACTCTCGGTCCCAAGGGCCGTAACGTTGTTATCGACAAGAAATTTGGTTCACCCACGATCACCAAAGACGGCGTCACCGTTGCAAAAGAGATCGAGTTGAAAGATGCCCTCGAAAACATGGGCGCTCAGATGGTGCGCGAAGTTGCTTCCAAGACTTCTGATGTTGCCGGCGACGGCACCACCACCGCAACCGTTCTGGCCCAGGCAATCTTCCGCGAGGGCGTGAAGACTGTTGCCGCCGGTGCGAATCCGATGGCTCTCAAGCGTGGTATCGACAAAGCTGTCGAGCACGCCACCGCTGCGATCCAGAAGCTCTCGAAACCTGTGAAGGGCGATGCGATTGCTCAGGTCGGAACAGTTTCCGCCAACGGCGATCAGACCATCGGCAACATCATTGCTGAAGCAATGAACAAGGTCGGCAAAGATGGCGTCATCACGGTTGAAGAGTCGAGGACCATGGATACCTCGCTCGAAGTTGTGGAAGGAATGCAGTTTGACCGCGGCTATCTCAGCCCGTACTTCGTGACAGATCCGGAGCGCATGGAAGCAGTGCTCGAGAATCCGCTGATCCTCATCAACGAGAAGAAAGTCAGCTCGATGAAGGATCTGCTGCCGTTGCTCGAACAGGTTGCAAAGCTCGGCAAACCGATGCTCATCATCGCGGAAGACGTCGAAGGCGAAGCGCTCGCGACTCTCGTCGTGAACAAGCTCCGCGGCACGTTGAACATCGCTGCCGTTAAGGCTCCCGGATTCGGCGATCGTCGCAAGGCGATGCTCGAAGACATCGCGATTCTCACTGGGGGCAAAGTCATCAGCGAGGATCTCGGTATCAAACTCGAGAGCGTCAAACTCGAAGATCTCGGCCGCGCCAAGAAGATCACGATCGACAAGGACAACACCACGATCGTCGAAGGCAACGGCAAGCAGTATGACATCGAAGGTCGCGTCAAGACTCTGCGTGCGCAGATCGACGACACCACTTCCGACTACGATCGCGAGAAACTTCAGGAGCGACTCGCGAAGCTCGTCGGCGGCGTTGCAGTAATCAAAGTTGGTGCTGCGACTGAGACCGAGATGAAAGAAAAGAAAGCGCGCGTTGAAGATGCGATGCACGCAACCCGCGCGGCTGTCGAAGAAGGAATCGTTCCTGGTGGCGGCGTCGCCCTCGTGAGAGCGGCGAAGGCGCTCGAGAAATTCCAGGTCAACGCGGAGGGTGAGGGCGATCCCGATGAGCAGATCGGTGTCAACATCGTTCGTCGTGCGTTGGAAGAGCCCCTGCGGCAGATTGTTCAGAATGCAGGCAAGGAAGGCGCAGTGGTGGTCGACCGAGTTCGTTCTGAGAAGAACGAGAACGTCGGCTTCAACGCTGCAACCGAAACGTTCGAGGATCTCGTGAAGGCCGGTGTTATCGACCCGGCGAAAGTCACTCGCACAGCTCTTCAGAATGCAGCTTCAATTGCAGGCTTGATGTTGACGACTGAAGCGATGGTCTCGGAGATTCCCGAAGACGATAAGGGCAGTCCCGCAATGCCGGGCGGTATGGGCGGCATGAGCGGCATGGGCATGTAAGCAACACAATCCACAGATTACGCAGATCTACATAATCTGCGTAATCTGTGGTTGTACTTCTCGTTCGTCATCCTCTGGCATTACGTCCAAAAGAATTTCCTCAATCAGCTTCGCAGACATATCCAATGCGTGCAGCACCGGATTCAACGACGTGTGCTCGCTGATGTATCCCTTGGCGACGTCCTGCGCAAAAGCCAGCGCGACATAAGCACGCGCGAGGCGACGACTATCGATGTTTCCAAAATACACTGTACTCATTTTAGTTTTAGACGTTCAGAAAAGCTTTCAGCATCACTGCTAAAGCGATAGCACCACCGCTGAGCGTGAAGACCCACTCCACGATCGGACTCGGTCGTCCAAAGATTCGCCGGCAGATCACCATCCCGCTTTTCCATCCGTCGAGCTGATAAAGTGGAATTAGATTTCCGATCGCGAGCGCGAGATTGATTACGCTAAAAAACGATCCCCACGTCAGAATGCAAAGTACGAGATTCACTCCGATGCCTGCGCCGAGTACGCATAACTGCTGCATGAGGGGTCTGCTCTGCAACGCTTTCATATCCATCTGGACATAAGCGCCGACTGGTAAGAGCCGTGCCTCACAATCAACCTGACCCACTCGCACTCCAAATAGTTTCGGTCCCCAACCAAGGCCCATCCGCCTGACGGGGACCGCACACACGCGCGCCGCAATGTAATGACCCAACTCGTGTAGTACGAGTGAGGCAAGAAAGCTCACTGTGGCATTTATGATGAAAGCGTTCATGCTTATGAATTCAAACTCAGAAGTTCGGACACGCGTTGTTCGAGATCTTGCAACATGCTCAACTCAGACTTCAGTTCCTGTAGTTCGGTTCTGACATCCAGGATCAAATAGACAAGCGCACACGTTACAACGATCGCTTCGAGGACTCCGAGACCACGGTTTGCGATCACGAGGATCAAGAAGCACAGCGCTAATGCCGAGATGTATAACCTGATAGCGAGCATGTGAATGATTTAAAGGAGTAATACGGGAATGGTTCCAAACCTAATCTGCGATTCCAAAGTCTAGAAACGTATGTCCAGATATTGGACAACCGGGCCGTGAACAACAATTTTTACTGTGTTTTTCTTAGCAATTGCGCTAACGGGAATATTGCGATTTGATGGCCCCTGTTTTGCACAGGGACTTTCGGATACACACGTCTGACAGTAGGCTACGAAGGAACTGTTCGAGCTGGCGACGTTCTAAGCTTTACCCAAAAACCCGCAAAGGTCTCGCCCAGTTCTCTTGATTCATCGGACAAAAAGACAACGTTCTTGCCCCTTGGCCATGGAGTGTACGTTGTCTCAAATAATTTTATTCGGTTCGTTGTTTTAGATATCGACTCAGGATTCGGAACATCGCCGCGTTTAGGTGTTTCCTTAATCCAGTCTCAGGAGAAACACTCCCGGTTTCTCATTCTTGAGACGATCGAGTCGCAGATTTGACACGGACATAACCGAAGGAGTTAGTTAACCTAAATGCCCCTTATAACTCCCACGGCTATCGAAGGCTGGTCCACTAATAGCCACGCCAGGACCAATACGATAGCTACCGACAAGCAGGAAGGTCTTCGAACAAGCGGTTCCAGAACACCCACTCTCATCGGCCAATCGCCGGTGATGAGAAAACTCTTTTCCGTTATCGAACGCGTTGCACCAACCGATGCTTCCGTTCTGATTACCGGTGCCACCGGAACCGGAAAAGAACTTGCCGCTCGCGCTATCCACGATCTGAGCCCAAGAGGCGAACACGCTTTCGTCGATATCAACTGTTCCGCCATCCCTGAAACACTTATCGAAGCCGAACTCTTCGGACATCAGCGCGGCACTTTCACCGGCGCGCATGAGAACCGCAGCGGTCTCTTTGAAAAAGCTTCGGGTGGCACCTTGTTTCTCGACGAAGTCGATGCGTTGAACCTCTCGGCCCAGGCGAAGTTACTGCGCGTTCTGCAGGAACGAACTGTCCGGAGAATTGGCGCACGCGCAAACATCGCAATCGACGTTCGCATTATCTCAGCGACCAATTGCGACCTTGCCCAGGCGGTCGCTGAAGGTCGTTTTCGCCCAGACCTTTATTACCGGTTGCGAGTTTTGCCGTTGCACGTGCCGGAGCTGTGCACGCGTGGTGACGACGTGAAGTTGCTCGTCGACCATTTCCTGCGACTGAAGTCGGAACGAAATGGCCAGACACTCAGGAAGTTTACGCCCGAAGCATTGCGAGCACTTTGCGAGTATCCGTGGCCTGGGAACGTTCGCGAGCTGGAAAACACGATCGAGTACGCGCTCGCGATCGGTCTTGATGACGAGTTAGGCACGGCGGATTTACCGCCCGAGATTCTGTCGGCGCATCCGCAACCGAGCGCTGAGGATTTCCGGCAAGTGCTTCAGGCTTACATGAACGACACCGTTCCGCTTGCGGAGATCGAGAAGCGTTACATTCTTTCAGTGCTGCAGCAGTTTGGCGGCAACCAGGTGCGAGCCGCGGCCGCGCTCGGAATCGATCGCAGCAAGCTCTATCGCCGGCTCAAGCAATATGGAGTGATGGCGGTGAGATTTATTCAGGAAGAGAATTTAGACGGGCACCAGTTGCTCTCCCATTAACCCCCAGCCCCGACCGTTCGCTACGGGTGGTCTCACGCAAGTGGGACCACCCGCCGCGTTTTTGGCCCAGACTAGTTTTCACGCAGAGACGCAAAGAGAGCAAAGAAAATCAGACCTTCTTCTTTGCCATCTTTGCGTCTTTGCGTGAAATTGCCTTGTTCTCACTTTTCCTACGGTGGTACACTGCGCGCCTCATACACGACGTACTCATCAGTGGGAGGAGATTCCGATGGCTAAACCTAGAGTTGAAATCCAGATCCCGAAGGACCTTGGCCTCACGAGGACGCAGGTCAGCGCGCTTCAGAAGAGTTTTGAAAAACAACTCGTCGAAACCCTCAAAGGAAAAGAAAAGACTGCTGCCTCAAAAGCGAAGTCAAAGCAGATCGTGATTGAAGTGCGCGCGAAGTCGAAGAACGAAGTAGTCTGACCCGTTCCCCAAACCGGCTTTGCTATATGGAAGAGATCTGTCTCGTAACGGCTCTGTCCGTTTCGGATTTTATCGATCCGGATCTGACCATCGACGCTCACGCGAACACCGGAGCACAACTCGGCGTTCTGACTCTGGCGGCATTGCTGCGCACGCAGAACTACGTACCGAGGGTCATCAATCTCGACGATCTGTTTTTCGAGTTTGTGAGACTCGACAAGAGCCGGCCGTCGGTCAATCACGATTGGCTGGATGGGTCGCAACCGCGTGAGACGTTCTTTTCGTTTGTAGCCGAGCATTTACCGGCTGACGGGTTCGACGTCTACGGATTGAGTTCGATCTGTAGCTCGTATCCGCTCACCTTGCGGTTGGCGCAGGAGCTGCGAAGACGAAACCCGCACGCGAGAATCATCCTCGGTGGTCCGCAAGCTTCCGTCGTCGACGTGGCGACGATGCGCGCGTTCCCATGCATCGACATTATCGTGCGCGGTGAAGCGGACGACACGTTCCCTGCCCTCCTGCACTTGCTAGACAACCAGCTTTCCGAATGGGAAAAACTTCCCGGCATAACGTTTAGGCGCGGCAACGAAGTAATTCGAAATCCAAATGCTCCGGTTGTTGAGAATCTCGATCGGCTGCCGTTGCCCGCCTTCGATCTCGATCTAAGAATCCGAGACCGTGGCGGCGTTCACCTGGAGATTGGACGCGGTTGTCCTTTCGCCTGCACCTTTTGCTCGACGAACGATTTCTTCAGACGAAACTTTCGTTTGAAGTCGCCGGCGACGATGGTCAGGGACATCGTCTCGCTGCAAAAGAGGTACGGGCTTAACTATTTCAGTCTCGTGCACGACATGTACACCATCGATCGCAAAAAGGTGGTGGCGTTTTGCGAAGCGATCCTTGCGAGTGGCGAGAAGTTTACGTGGGGCTGCAGCGCCCGAACCGATTGCATTGACGATGAACTGTTGCAGCTAATGGCAAGCGCGGG
This sequence comes from Pyrinomonadaceae bacterium, assembly GCA_036006625.1. Lineage (GTDB taxonomy): Bacteria > Acidobacteriota > Blastocatellia > Pyrinomonadales > Pyrinomonadaceae > PSRF01. The sequence goes on from DASYPN010000125.1 coordinate 13,951, forward strand.
ATGCACCGGGATCTTCTTCGGCATCGAAACGGGCTCGCAGCGACTCCAGGACGTAATCAAGAAGAAACTCGATCTGGATGAGGCTCGGCAGCGCATCGAGGGCGCCGATCGTAACGGCATCCAAACGACGGTCGCACTGATCGCAGGGTTTCCGGAAGAGACTCGCGACGACCTTCGCGACACGATTCATTTCTTTATCGACACGCTTCGCTACGATCACGCCGAGCCGCAGTGTTCGCTGTTGGCGCCGCTCGCCGCAACGCCGGTTTATGATCAGCACAAAGCACATTTGAACTTCGATCAGATCTATTCCGACATGTCTCACCAGAGCTGGCAGCAGGATCCGGTCGAGATCGAGATGATCAAGGCGCACGAGGAGATCTTTCCAAACTTTTACGCCATTCCCACAGATGAGCTGGATCGCGTCTACGTGAAGGAGGCGATCGACTTCGTGACGTATCTCGCGACGTGGTTTCGCTGGTTGCCGGTTGCGATACTCCAGGATAGTGGCGACTTGTTGAGAGTTTTCGATTGCTGGCGGTGTTGGCGAGTTGAACGAAGGGCCACTGAGACAGACGAAGATAACGGTTGGACGCCGTATTATTCGCATCGCCGTTTTCATACTGAGTTTCTCGAGTTTGTCGAGACTTGTTACGTACCCGGAATGGCGACCGCGCCGGCGGCTATCCTCGCGATTGCACAAACGGAAAACGCGCCTGCGAGAGAGCAGCGCAAACCCGTCGCTCAGGAAACGAATCGACTGGATGACACTGTGGTTCCTTACAAGCTCGACTCTCTTTTCATCGTCGATCTAAAAGTGAACTACAAAGAGTTGATCGAGAGTCTGAGGAAGAAGACGGACCTGAATGAGGTCTCTGCGTGTGATGCGACGGTCGTTTTCAGTAGTGATGATCTGGAGGTGTGGCAGTTGCCACCGCTTGCAGGGACACTGCTGCGCTTGTGTGATGGAAGGCGTACGGTCGCCGAGATCACTCGTGAGTTTGCGCTTCTCGAGATTGAATTAAATGACATTCCGTCCGACAAGGCGTGTCTGTTTGGGTTGGTGCAGTTGATCGAGGATGGAGTGCTCGGCCTCTCGTCAGAGCCGTTGAGATGGGATGGCGATCCGATGCCACAGTTTACGTTCCCACCAAAAGCCACCAACACTCAACAACCCTGGCCACCCGATGCGCCTCGGAACGTACTGTAGGGGCGGCCCTCTGTGGCCGCCCTTGGTTGGAACCGTGTTCGCGAAATCCGAGACTGCTAATTCTTGAG
>DASYPN010000126.1:0-13361 GCA_036006625.1 Pyrinomonadaceae bacterium
TCACCTGATTATTTGCCTGTCAGCGAGCGCGCGACGTTCATGGGTTATCGACGTCCCGATGGACGCGTCGGAACGCGCAACTACGTTTTGATCGTGCCGACGAGCATGTGCGCCAGTCATGAGGCGCTGCAGATCTCCACCATTGCCGAATTCACGCTCTACAATCGCGACAAGTATCCGAACGTCGACGGTGTCGTTGCCATTCCACATAACAAGGGTTGTGGCTGTCAGGAAGGTTCAACGATCGACGTCATGCTGCGTACGCTTTCGAACTACGCTGATCACCCGAACGTCGGCGGCGTGATTCTGATTGATCTCGGTTGCGAGAAGACAAACCTCGCACAGGTTGAGAAGTATCTGCTCAAGCGTGAGAAGGCGTTCGATAAGCCGGTGGCGAAGATTGGGATTCAGGAAGTCGGCGGAACACAGGCTGCGATTCAGCGTGGGCTCAAGGAAGTCGAACAGATGTTACCGGTGGTGAACGAAACCGGTCGTGAGGTTTGTTCGGTGAGTGAACTGGTGCTGGGCGTGAAGTGTGGTGGGTCAGACGGCTTCTCAGGTATCTCTGCGAATCCATCGCTTGGTCGCGCCGCGGATCTGCTGGTGCGATCTGGTGGAACCGTTCTGATTACTGAAGTGCCGGAGTTCTGTGGCGCCGAACATCTACTCGCGTATCGTGCCAAGGACGTGGAAACGGGTCGCGCCGTTTATCGCCTCGTCGACTGGTACAAGGAATACGCGTCGAAATTTGGCGCGGTGCTCAACAATAATCCGAGTCCGGGGAATGTCACCGGGGGATTACTCAACATCACGATCAAATCGCTCGGTGCGATCGCGAAGGCCGGCACCACGCGCGTCGAAGGCGTTATCGAATACGCCGAAACACCGAGCAGTCGCGGTCTGAATCTGATGCAGGGACCGGGTTACGATCAGGAATCGACTCCGGGCCTCGTCGCCGCCGGCGCAACAGTCGTGGTCTTCACCACCGGACGCGGCACAACGATCGGCAACGCCATCACACCTGTAATCAAACTTGCCTCGAACACACCAATCTTCGAACGCATGTCCAATGATTTGGATCTTTCGGCCGGCGGCGTCATCGACGGAACTGAAACCATCGATGAAGTGGGAAAACGCGTCTTCGATCGCATAGTCGACGTCGCCGACGGCACTCAAGCCAAAGCCGAAATTCACAAACACCGCGAATTCCAATTCTGGGCCGAACAAACAGTCTCGCTCTAGTTACAAAAAACCATTGAACCATCCACAGATTACACAGATAATCTGCGAAAAAATTTGTGGATGTGTTCGGAGGGTTTATGGAGACATTGATCAAAGACATTCACTTTGGTGTTCGTAGTCTCATCAAGCGGCCGGGATTCACTGCTCTCGCAATCATCACACTCGCACTCGGTATCGGAGCGTCCACAGCGATCTTCAGTGTCGTCGACGGCGTGTTGTTGCGTTCACTGCCCTACCCTAACGCCGATCAGATCGTGCAACTGCGCGAGGTCAACATACGTGGTTTGCAAATCGCGGTTGCGGAACCGAATTATCGTGACCTCCAAGCACGGAGTCACTCGTTCCAAGGTATCGCGCAGTACACGGGTCAATTGACTACGGTTCTGGGCGGCAGCGAGCCGGTTCGTACACCAACGTTCATTGTCTCCGCTGACTTCTTCAACATACTAGGTGTCAAGCCAGTTCTTGGACGCACCTTTTCTGCAGACGAAAGCAAAGCCGGCGGCACGCCGGTCGCAGTTGTCAGCTATGGCTTTTGGCAACGGCTCCTCGGTGGAAAAACCGATCTATCGGATGTGACCTTGCGTGCTATGGACCAGAACCTGAGAGTTGTTGGCGTGATGCCTGCCGAATTTGCGTTTCCACAAACCGCAGAGATCTGGATCCCGCGAGAATTGTTTCCACAACAAATTTCACGTAGCGCTCACAACTGGAGCGTTGTCGCGCGGCTGAATTCAAACACGAGTGTGCAACAGGCTTACGCAGATGTGAGCGCGATTGGCAAACAACTCAAACAGGAATACGGCAAAGACGTCGATGCGATCGATATCGCAGTAGTGCCGCAGCAGGAATACATGGTCGGCAGGATTCGCAGCGTACTGTTGACGATCTTTGCGGCGGTCGGATTTCTGTTACTCGTCGCCTGCGCGAATGTAGTGAATCTGTTGTTAGCCCAGGTAACCGCACGACAACGAGAGTTCACGGTGCGAACAGCACTCGGCGCTACACGTTGGCGACTTGGCCGGCAGTTCATCACCGAGAATCTGCTGTTAGCTCTGACCGCAGGTGGTCTCGGTATCCTGCTGTCGTTTTGGGGCGTCAATATTATCTTGAATCTAAATCAACGATACTTGCCGCGTGCCACCGAGATCGGAATAGACGGCCGTGCCATCGCGTTCACATTTGGTCTCTCGGTATTGATCGCTGTGGTGCTCGGCGTAGTGCCGTTGCTTCGTTTCTCGAAGCGAGATCTCGAAAGTAATTTGCGGGAAGCAGGAACGGGCACACCCGGATTTGCGGGTCAACATTCGCGAAATCTGCTTGTCGTGGTCCAGATGGCGTTGACGTTGATCCTACTCGTCGGCGCCGGACTGCTGGGAAAGAGTTTCTATCGACTACTGCACATCGATCCGGGTTTTAGAACCGAGAGCGCGGTAGCGATGGAGTTATCGCTGCCGAGTACGGGTGAAGATGAGGAACGCTACAAGAAGTTTATGGATTCGTACAAACGTCTGATGGAACGCGGCGAGGCTCCCGACACGACGACGAAGTTCAATGCAGATGAAGAACGGCAGAGACTTTTGCAGCAACAACTGATTGAGCGACTCAGTACCACGCCGGGAGTCGTCGCTGTCGGGACAGTCGATCACCTTCCGTTAGCCGGCGGTGGTCCTGACGGACAATTTCTCATCAACAACAATCCTTCGCGAAAAGGAAACGCGGACTACCGTCTCGCTACCGGAGGCTATTTTGCCGCCATGGGAATTCCCGTGTTGCGCGGCCGCACATTTGATCAGACGGACCAGGTTAATGCGCCGAATGCAGCGGTTGTGAGCCAGTCGTTCGTGAAGAAGTACTTCCCCGAAGAGGATCCGATTGGACAAGCGATTCAGTTTGGAAATATGGACGGCGACTTGCGCCTGTTACATGTCGTTGGAGTTGTTGGTGATGTGCACGACTATGGCGTTGATATCGCGGTTGGTCCGACTGTTTATGGCAACGCGCTGCAACGGTTGCCGTCGTCGAGTTGGACGGTCGTGGCGCGAGCGCAAGTAGAGCCCGGGTCGTTGGTGCCGGTGATGCGTGAGACTATTCGTTCGCTCGAACCGCAACTGCCGTTGAAGTTCCGGACGTTGGACCAGGTGTTTTCGTCGTCGCTCGATCAGCGGCGGTTCAGCCTCGTGATCTTTGGAGTGTTTGGGGTGGTTGCGTTGTTGCTGGCGGCGATGGGGATTTACGGGGTTACTGCATATGCCGTGACGCAGCGAACACGCGAGATTGGGATACGGATGGCGTTGGGTGCGCAGATTGGGGATGTGTTGAAGATGATGTTGCGGTATGCGATGTCGTTGGTTGTAGTTGGAACGATTGTGGGGTTGGCGGGTGCGTATGCAATTACGCGCGTGATGTCGACGCTGTTGTTTGAGGTTACGCCGACAGATCTCACAACGTTCATCGCGGTACCACTTGTTCTCTTATTGGTGGCGTTGATAGCGTCCTTTATTCCAGCTCTTCGAGCGACGAGGGTGAATCCCCTAATCACCTTAAAAGCCGAGTAAGTTTCACGCTAAGGCGCAACGGCACAACGGAAGACGCAGAGATGATTGGGTATTCTTTGCGTCTTCCGTTGTGCCTTTGCGCCTTTGCGTGATCCATTTCTCCAATGATTCGCGCGTTTAGAGAGTGGAGGGCTGCTTCATGTACGACGCGATCATTGTTGGTGCACGTTGCGCGGGTTCTCCCCTCGCAATGCTGCTCGCCCGCAAAGGTTATCGAGTTCTCTTACTGGACAAGGCATCATTCCCAAGCGACACGATCTCAACGCATCACATTCATCAACCCGGTGTGGCGCACTTGAAGCGCTGGGGCCTGCTCGACAAGCTCCGCGCCTCAAACTGTCCGTCAACCAGGCAAATCAAATTCGATGTCGGACCATTCGCGCTCGTCGGCGCACCACCGCCTGCCGATGTAACTACGAAGCTTTCGCACCACGCCGTCGCGTGCTCGACAAAATACTCGTCGACGCAGCCGTCGAAGCCGGCGCTGAACTCCGCGAACGTTTTACAGTCGAAGAACTGACAACCGACGGCAAGTCGATCACAGGCATTCGCGGACGCGACGCAAACGGCGCAACAATCACCGAGCGCGCTCGCATCGTCATCGGCGCAGACGGCGCCCGCTCGCTGGTAGCCGATGCTGTCAAAGCTCCAATCTACTTCGATCGTGGCATGCTCACCTGCAACTACTACACTTACTGGAGCGGCGTGCAGCACGAAGGAGTTGAACTCTACCCGCGCGAAGGTCGAACCATCGTCGTTGATAAGACAAACGACGGCCTGAGCATGATCTGTATCGTCTTTCCGAAAGAAGAGTTTGACCAGATTAGATCAAACATCGAAGGCGAATACCTGCGCACGATTAAGCAAAACGCGCCGGCACTCTTCGAGCGTCTGAGAAACGCCAAACGCGAAGAGCGATTTGCGGGCACTGGCTTTCTACCGAACTTTTTCCGCAGACCTTATGGTCACGGTTGGGCACTCGTCGGCGACGCTGGTTACGTGAAAGATCCGATTCTGGCCCAGGGCATAACTAATAGTTTCAGTCATGCTCAGCTGCTGGCCGGCGCGTTGGACGAAGCGTTCTTAGGTCTTAGCAACATGGAGGATGCACTGGCAGACTACGAACACAAGCGGAATAACGAAGTGCTTGCGATGTTCGAGCACAACACTCAGCTCGCGATGCTCGAGCCGCCGCCACCCGAAATGGTGGCTCTACTGAATGCTCTTCGCGGTAACTCGTTTGAGATTGGACGGTTTCTCGGTACGGTCGCCGGCACTGTTTCTTTAACGGAATTCTTCTCGCCCGAGAACATCGGGCGCATTATGGAACGGGCTGCATTGAAACCGGCTGCCTAACCATCGATCGATAACCGAGCCAGAGGCTGAGAGCTGCGACGAGACACGCGAGCGGGCATAACAACATCGAGTAACGCATGTTGAGAGGATTAACGCTCGCTCCGAGCCAGTCGTTTAGCTGGCCGATGATGAGTGAACCGATGCCGTAAGCGATGATGACGGCGAAGAAGTAAACACCGATTCCCAGACCGCGCAGTTCCGGCCCGGCGATGTCGTGAACATCCGCCGCGGCCGGACCAAGCCACACCAGCGAAACCGCAAGCAGAACGAGATTCGCGATCAGCAACAGCAAAAGATTTCCGGAAAAGATGAATAGCAACCAGAACGGCACCGCGATTAATGCCGCGACTGCGCCGAACAACATCCGGCCACCGCGTCCGAATCTCTTGAACTTGTCTGCGAGATAGCCGCCGAGAATCGTTCCCGGCACACCGGCAAGTAACGTGAGCACCCCGCCATAAAAACCAATCGTGATGAGGTCGAGTTTGTAGACGCGCGTAACAAACGTGGCGCCCCAAAACGAAAGGTTATTTGCCGCGAGTCCGAAACAGCCATAACCGAGATAGTGGTATCGCAACGGGATCGAGTTGAATAGGATCTTCCAGTCACGCGCCGTGTATTTGGTGGCAGCGACCTCCGTCCTGCCGCGTGGTTCCTCGCGCAAAAGATAGACGAGAACGGCGATCACGAGACCCGGAAAACCGAGCGCATAAAAAGCGAGACGCCAGCCGTAGTATTGGCCAAGCCAGCCGCCGAGAAAGAATGCGAGTCCCGCGCCAATCGCGATGCCGGAGGAATAGATTGCCTGCACAGTCGCTCGCACGCGCGGTGGAAAGTAGTCGCTCAATAACGAGAGCGCGGCTGGTCCAAGAGTCGCTTCGCCAACCCCGACCATCATGCGGCAGATCAACAACGACCAGAAGCCGTTTGCAAAGCCGGTCAGACCTGAGAAGAGACTCCAAACAGCGAGCCCCGCAGCAATCATGTTCTTTCTGACAACGCGATCCGCAAGACGCCCGAACGGAATGCCGAGGACCGTGAAGAAGATGACGAACGACATGCTGCCGAGTAGCGCAAGCTGCAGATCAGTAAACGCCATCTCCTTTTTGATCAGCGGCAGCAGAATATAGATGATGGTGCGATCTAAATAGTTGAATACATAGACAAGCGTGAGCAGTCCGAGCGCATACCACGAGTAACGATTCACATCCGTCTTCATCAGCGTTTATCCGCGGCTCAAAACAGTCGCTTCTCCGCGAATCACAACTTCATCGCGCTGGTTGATACAGACTGTTTCGAGTTTCATGATCGGCTTGTCTGGACGAATCTCTTTCACAGTCACGCGCGCTGTGATCGCGTCGCCCGGAAACACGGGCGCGACGAATTGAAGTGTTTGTCCAAGATAGATGCTCCCGGCGCCCGGCAGCTTTTTGGCAAGCACGGCGGAGATAAGGGAGGCGCTCAACATTCCGTGTGCAATCGTCCGTCCGAAACGCGTCGTCTTTGCGAATGCCTCGTCAACGTGAACCGGATTGTGATCGCCGGTGACGTCCGCAAACGCGTGGATGTCGGCTTGCTCGATCGTCTTCGTGATTTCGGCGCTATCGCCAACGCTGAATCTCATTGCGCGCCTTCGCTGAGGAATTTGAGCACTGCGGCATTGAACTCTCCGGCCTTTTCGAAATTCGGCACGTGGCCACATTGATCGAAGACAATTAGCTTCGAGCCGGCGATGTCTTTATTGAAGTGTTCGCCTTCGGCGAGCGGCACCAGACCGTCCTGGCGTCCCCAGATGATTAACGTTGGGCGCTTAATCGTTTTGACGGTGTCGTCGAGATAGTCTTCGCCGCGAATGATCGACTCGGTGATGCTGTTGATGGTGTAACCGTCGCCGGCAGCGAGGCGGGCTGCGATGGCTTGCTCAATTGCGGCGTCAGTTTGAAATGCTTTGCTGTAAAAGACCTTTGCCACCAGCACCTTCATTCCTTCTCTCGTCGTCGGATTCAGACCATAAAACGTGCGCGTGTCGAGATCTTTCGGCGGTGCGTAACCGGCCGCATCCACGAGCACGAGCCTGTCTACACGATCCGGAAATGCAGCAGTGAACGCCGCCGCAATCCAGCCACCCATTGAATTACCAACCAGCGACGCACGCTCGATCCCCAGTTGTTTACAAAACTGATCGAGGAAGTCGACGTAAGTGCGAATGCGATAATTGACGAGCGGCTTGTCGGATTTTCCGAAACCGATTTGATCCGGCACAACGACGTGATACTTTTCAGCAAGCGCGGTGATGTTGAACTGCCACGCCTGCGTCGAACCACCGAGCCCGTGCAACAAAATCACAGTCGGTCCAGAGCCCGCTTCAACATAGTGGATCTTCTGACCAAAGACAGTGATCTCTTTGGAAGTCTGTGCGTTTGCTAACGTCGCAACAAGAAACGTGAGCGCTATCAGAACTAAAATCCGAGTTTTCATCTGTGTTCATCCGTGGCTATATAGAGTCTGTCAATCACGTCCCGAAATTGCTTCGTGATCACATCCCGCTTCAACTTCCCTGTCGGCGTAATCTCATCACGCGCAATCTCGAAATCACGCTCGAGGATCGCAAAACGCTTGATCGCTTCAGTCGACGAAACACGCCGGTTCACGTTGTCGATTATTGACTGAACTGTTTCGCGTGTTTCAGGCGCGTTCAAAGTAATCAACGCCACGAGGTAGCTCTTTCCTTCGCCATACACCATCGCCTGACTGATCGAATGATGTTCTTTCAACATGTTCTCGAGTAGCGCGGGGGAAACTTTCTTACCTGTTGAAGTAACGATCAATTCCTTCTTGCGTCCGATGATCTTCAGAAAACCGTCTTCATCGAATTCGCCGAGATCCCCGGTCAGCAACCAACCATCAGAAAAGACTTTCGCAGTCTCTTCAGGCGCCTTGTAGTACCCACTGAACATCATCTGGCTGCGAACGAGAATTTCCTTGTCGGCCGCGAGACGAACTTCGCAGCCTGGCATTGGTGGTCCAACAGTGCCGAATTTGTAATTGTCAGGACGATTGAATGCGACGCAAACGTTTTCAGTGAGACCGTAAGCCTGCAGAATCGGCAAGCCCGCATCAGCAAAAAACTGAGCAACTTCGAGGGGCAAAGGCGCGCCGCCCGAGGTTGCGAGACGAATACGACCACCGAAGTAGTCCTTAAGACTTGTCGACTTGTCTGTAACTGCCTGCGCGTGAATCTTCTCGAAGAACCGCGGCAAACTGGCAAACACGGTCGGCTTAACTTCGAGCATGTACTCGCCAAGACGCGCCAGATCGTCGACAAAGTACGCCGAAGCGCCCGCGTAAAGACGGTTATAAAGACCCGAAATCCGCTCCGCGACATGACAGAACGGCAGATAAGAAAACGAGACATCGCTGTCGTAAATCGGAATCGTCTGGCGCAACGACTCAACGCTATTAATGATGTAGCGATGACTCAGACACGCGCCCTTCGGTGGTCCAGTCGTGCCCGACGTGTAGACCATGATGGCGATGTCGTCGGAGTTCGCGCCTTCAGCACGTTCTTTCAAGAGAGCCGCGAATCGCGATCGTTCCTTATGCCCGCGCGCGATCAGCTCGCGGTAATTTATGACGTCGCCGGCCGTCTCTGCATCGAGCGCGATAATGTGCCGCACTTTCGAAAACTGGTCGCGAACGCTGAGCACTTTCTGCAGCTGCTCACGCGAATCGACGAGGACAAACTCGGCGTCCGAATGATTGATGATGTAAGCAATCTGCTCGGCAGAGCTCGTCGGATAAAGTCCGACACCGACGCCACCGGCCATGATCGTGCCGATATCGCTGATGGGCCACTCGGGGACATTCCCCATTAAAATACAAACCGTCCCACGAGGATTCAGACCAAGCGACAACAGCGCGGTAGCAAAATCAAAAGCCTCTTCCTCAAACCGCTGCCACGAAATCCCCTGCCACCGATCGCCCGAACGAAAGTAAAAAACATCCTTCGGCTCAACAGCATCCGCCGCATACTTCTTCACGCGATCGACAAAAAGCGAATAAACCGTCGGATACTTCATAAATAGTTTTTGGCCACAAAGAGGCACAAAATTCACAAAAAGATTCAATCAATCATTTGTGCTTCTTGTGCTTCTTTGTGGCTAATCTCTCTTTTGTGGCCGCTACCATTTGAACGCAACACAAGCCATATTGAGGCCACCGCCCGAAGCGCACATGATCACATTGTCACCGCGCTCCAGCTTGCCCGCCTGAACAGCGTCGTGAAGCACCATCGGAATACACGCCGAACCGGTGTAACCCCACTTGTGCATGATCGTGTGCGTGCGGTCCATCGGCAGCTCGAGCTTAGCCATCACTTCCTTGATCGTGCTCAGGTTCACCTGCGTGAACAGAAATAGTTTGATGTCACTCAGTTCGAGTCGTGCTTTCGCAAGCACTTGTTTCACGATCGCCGGCCAGCCTTCCGTATTTACTTCCGCCGGATACTTCTTCGCGAAACGCACCTTGTTCCATACGCCCTCATCGATCACCTCTTTCGTAATCGGCAGATGAGTTCCACCTGCATAGATTCCCATGTGATCGTGAAAACTGCCGTCAGCATGGAGTTTCCCCGCGAGGAAACCGGGGCGATCGTCTCTCGCCTGAAGTATGAGCGCTCCCGCGCCGTCGGCAAAAATCGTGGCCGTCTTCTTATCGTGGAGATCGAGATACTTACTCATCGCGTACGCGCCGACGACGAGCACGTTTCGATAGGCCGAATCCGCGATGATGAACTTCGAAGCTGTATCGAGCGCGGTTACAAAACCGGCGCAGGCGCTGTTGACGTCGAATGTGCCCGCGTTGGACGCGCCGAGTCGATGCTGAACTACAACGGATGTCGCGGGTGAAAGTTGCTCGGGTGTATCGGTGGCGAGAATGACCAGATCAAGCTCGCGTGCGTCGAGTCCGGCGGCTTCGAGCGCCTCGCGGCTGGCGTTAGTTGCGAGATCGGCGGTGCTTTCGTTCTCGGCACAAACGTGACGTTCCTGGATACCAAGGATTCGAGTCACAAACTCGTTGATGTCCTCGCCCAGGATCTTGCTCAGATCGTCGTTAGTGACGATTTTTTCAGGAACGTAGATACCGGTACCGATGATGTTTGCGAACGTCATTTTAGGAACGCGGATAGCCGCTGATTAAAATCCCGATCTTGTTCGATAAAGAAGGTATGACTACCGCCTTCGATGATCTGAAGCTGTGCGCCGGGGATTTTCGCGGCGAGGTTGCGGGAGTTCTGGACAGGCACAATCACGTCGGCATCGCCGCTCATTACCAGCGTCGGACACGTGATCTCTGACAGTCGCGACTCTACATTGAAATTCATTGCCGCCTGCAACTGGCTCAGGTAAATGTGCTCGGGCACGTAGTTCGTCGCGCGCAGGTGCACGATATGATCGACTTCTGCACCTCGGGTTTTTACGAACTCCGGTGTGAACGCGAGCAACAAATTCTCGCGCATTCGATCCTCGCTGTTGAGACCCTTCGTCGAAGCGAGAGCCATGAGTGTTTCGGGCGCCGGCACGATGTGGTTTGGACCACCAAAGCTCGTACAACAAAGGACCAGCTTCCGCGTCATCGACGGATACTTGAGTGCAAACTCCTGTGCGACAAACCCGCCAAAGGAAGCACCAACGATGTGCGCACTCGCGATTCCGATTGTCTGTAACAGGTGAGCGACGTCGTCAGCCAGCAAACCTATCGTCTGCGGACCTTCCGGTTTGTCGGAAGCAGCCACACCTCGCGGATCGAAGATGATGACGCGGAAGTATCGCGACAGCTCAGCAGTTTGCCTGAACCAGATCCAACGACCCGCCGCAAATCCCGGAATCAGAACAACCGGCTCGCCATCACCTTCGATCTCGTAGTAAAGCTCCAGACCGTTTACAGCTGCTTTCGGCATAAGGAGTCTTAGAAGTTCACCTTGAATGCAAACTGGATCACGCGGGGTCCGGAACTTGTCGAAGTAATCTTTCCAAACGTCAACGGCACGGCGAAGTTGTTGTTCGGGTTCGCGAAGTTGGCCCAGTTGAAAATGTTGAAGAACTCGGTGCGAAACTCGCCTCGCACCCTTTCCGTGATTGGGATGAACTTGACCACTGAGAGATCCATGTTCTTCTGTCCCGGACCATACAGGAAATTGCGTGCAGTGTTTCCAAATGGATTGTTCGGATCAAAACTCGGATTGCTCGGCGTTCCGGTACTGTTTCCACTCAAGAGAAACGGTCTCGAGGCCGCAAACGCATTGACGTTGAAAAAGCCATTCAGACGATCCTGCGTGCTGCCGCTCGTTTCAATACTGCCGTTAAATCCGGGTTTGAAGTTTGCGCGCTGAATGATTTGGTTACCGACGACGTCGATGATCGAAAACGGAGTTCCGGTTTGCAACGTCAGGATGCCATTCAACTGCCAGTTGTTCAGCACAACATGCGCCGAGCTGGACTCCGAAACCAGCTTCGGCAAGTCGTAAACAAAGCTGGTGACGAAACGATGCCGGCGATCAAAATCGGATGGACCATAGTTGGTCCTCCAGTTGAACTGATCGCCCGGAACTGCAAACAACTCGTTAATCGTGCCACCGGAATAATAGTCGTTCGACTTTCCGTAAGTGTAAGCACTCAAAAACTGCAGGCCACGGCTAAACCGCTTGGTAACACTCACCTGCAGTGAGTTGTAGTTGGAGTTTGAGCTCGACTGGACCTGCTGAATGCCGCCGGCAACGTTCTTCTGCGTCGACAACGCGGTGCCAAACGGAGCCACGAACGTATTCGTCGTGCGATTGTAAACCGGTTGATTGAGTGTGATTACCTGAAGCAGCTTTGTTCCCTTCGAACCAACGTAGCCGACCTCGAGCAGATAGTCTTTCGCAAACTCCCACTGCACGTTCGCGTTGTACTGGTGAATGTACGGCGTGCGCAATTTCGGATCGATGAAGATGCCGCTGATTGGCACACCGACAAGCGGAGCGAGGGGCGAGAGTGGCGAAGGAATCGTCGGATTAACCGGAAACTGTCCCGGTTGCGGCACTGGGATAAACGGATCCGACATCGTTCGCAGAATGCCCGGCAGTCCGACAGCGAGCGCGAGATACGGATAGTTGAGCAACTGCGTGTTCGCGTAGCGAGTCGAGAAACGGTCGTAATAAATTCCATAGCCACCGCGGGCGACGAGCGAGCCGCTATTGTTCAAGCGATACGCAAAACCGACGCGTGGCGCGAAGTTGTTTTTGTCAGTCGGGATGAGTGTGTCTTCGACTGCCGGCACACCCGTGAGTGTTCCGTTACCTGCCTGCACAAATCCGTTTGGTGGACCAGCCGCAGATGCAGTCGTACCCTGGCGGAACTGATCCGGCAGGAAGTTGACGAGGCGACCGCGCGTGTCAACCGGGTAACCGTATAAGTCGTAACGCACGCCGAGATTCAAGGTCAGGCGGGAGTTGACCTTCCAGTCGTCCTGAGCAAAACCACTCCAATCATTCACACGCAGCGCGCGATCAAACACACCCGAGCCGATGATCGACACGCCATTGCCGGCCAGGAAATTTGGAAAGCTCGAAAAGATTACCTGCCCGCGTGAGAATGCGTTGAAATAGAAGTTGACTTGGGAACGACGATACTCACCGCCGAAGCGCAAACGATGATTCCCCTTAACAACCGACAACGTGTCGCCGTACGTAAACGCGTTGATGCGTGACGATTGATCTGCGAACGGCGACGAACCGAGTGTGAACAAGCCCGTCACCGTCAATGTCGGCATGCCGGGGAACAAGTTTTTCAAAGGCGAGTTGATGCCGAATTGCGCTGCCGTGAACGGCTCTTCCGCAACTGAAGTCACGCGCAGTCGACTGAAACCGAAACGTGCCTGGTTCACAACGGTCGGACTGAAGACGTATGTGTCCGTGATCGAATTGAGATCTTGAATGATGTCGAGCGATCCGCCCGTGCCGGGAAGCTGCGTGACGCCGTTGCCGAGACCGGCGAAGTTGTAATTCGCCTGGAAGGTCGGATTACTAGCGAAGAAATTTTTCGAGCTGATCGTGTGATTGTCGCTCAAGCGCCAGTCGAAGTTTGCGTTGAACTGGTTTTCACGAAAACGAGACAGACCGGAAATCGGTGTCAATCCATTTGCTGTTGCCGGCGAAGGAATCGC
>DASYPN010000127.1:0-19101 GCA_036006625.1 Pyrinomonadaceae bacterium
TCGTTAGGTCAGATCGTCGAAGTGCGCACCGCGCCCATCACTTTCGAACGTAAAGGTCGAACGTACGCGGTTGTCACTAATGAAGCTGCGATCAATGTCGAAGCGATGCCGAACGATCTGTGCTGCAAGATGCCGAATCTCGTTTGGTATACACCACTCGTCGGGTTGGAAAACAGGAAAGTCGGCTACACCTCGAAGGCACTCTACTCAGGCAAGGTCGTCGGTGAGCCGTGGTCGCGTTCAGGAGAGAATAGCGCGTTCTACGGTACCTTTTCTCTATGATTTTTATCCGCGGATTTTCGCGGCAAGAAATTCAGTTGGCAAACCTTCAGACGAGACACTTACAATCCACCGGCCTCTGCTCTTAATACCAATTTGCGCGCGACCGTTGTAGAGTTCGACTTTCCGCGCGGCGATTGAAGTGCCAAGGTTGTCGATCAATTCTCCATCGCCTGCCAATCCGAATCGCACAAAGTTGCGAGCATCGAGGCATTGAACTCCCTTTGCATCAACGAGCTTAACTTCGACGCCGTTTGCGATTTCGCGCAGTAACAGTCTCGCAGGCTTGTCCCACTTCTGCGTTTGATACACGAATTTGATCTCATCCGAAATGCCTTTATCACCGACGGCACGAAGCGCGTTCTCACCGTCGCGAAACTTCACCAGCCAGCGCAACCCGGCCGCCGGAAAATCCTGACTGTCGCGCTTCTTCACACCGGCCGATTGCCCATTCACAAACAACTCAACCGACGGACAGTTCGAATAAACTTTCACCAGCTTGTCTTCATCGCGCTCACCCCAGCGCACAGGCCACGTATGTCCGTAGATATGAACCATAGGCCGCTCAGCCCAGTACGACTGAAAAACAAAATAGCCTTCCTTCAACGTGAAATCTCGCTCGACCAAACCCTTCTGATTCACGCGCGGCACCGGATTGTTGGGTCGTAACGTCGTAGCGAAGTCTTTGAAGATCCATTGCGCGCTGCCAGTCAGCTCGGGCATCGTCTCCTGCTCTTTCAAATGCCAGTCAAAGAGGTCACAGATGTAGGTCTCCGACCAATCGCCCTCTTGCGGTGCGCGCGCCAGAATCTGATCGGCAATTTCGGAATGACGGCGCGCGTGACTGTCGCCGCCCCACTCCATGTGCAGGAAGTGATCGACTTTCTTAATCTCCGCAAGCACTCGCGATTTGTATTCGGTATAGCGGCCCTGGTACCAGCCCGCCCAGATCGAAGGCGAGTAAACGTCCACGATGTCTTTGCAGAAATCGCAACGGCGGATCGCAGTCTTTCGCGTTGGATCGAGTGTGTGCGCGAGTGTGTTGAGCTCGGTCATGAACACGCGAATCTTGTCTTTATCAAACTCTTCGAAGTCGCCGGGCCAGTCGTTCTCGTTCCCGATGCCCCAGATGATCACCGACGGATGATTGCGATGCTGATCGATCATGTTGCGCAACATCCGGCGCGCTTGTTCCTTGTAACGCTCGCCACCGAGACCGCCGCGACACCACGGAATTTCTTCCCACACGAGCAGGCCCAGCTCGTCGCACAAATTAAGAATCGTGCGTGACTGCTGATGATGTCCGAGACGGATGAAGTTTGCGCCGAGATCCTTTATCAAACGCATCTCTTTGCGCATCATCTCGCCAGTCAGCGCTGCCGCAACGCCCGCGTGATCTTCGTGACGCTGAGTGCCGCGAATCAACAGTCGCTCGCCGTTGAGTTTGAATGGTCCGTTTTTGATGAACTCAAAATAGCGTAGCCCGAAACGCTCGGTGGCTATTTGCTGAAACCCTTGCGTGGCGACGATGCACCGATAGAGTGACGGTTTTTGCGGCGACCATAGCGCAGGCTTGTCGATCGAGAAGGTGGCAAGACTCTGAGGTTCCGGTGTCGGCTTCAGCTTGCGCCGGCTTTCGTGAATCACACGCTCGTTTGGATCGAGCACCTGGATACTGACTTCAACGTCGTCTGAGAGTTGCGTTGGATTGTAGAGCCGGCCACGCATGGCAACTTTAGCTTTGCCGTCCGGCTGCAATTCCGTATCGACATGTACACGTTCGATCGAAACCACCGGCACATAAAGCAGAGTCACGGTGCGATAGAGCCCGCCGTAGAGATTGAAATCGCTAAGATTCGACGGGATCATTTCGAGATCGCGCGAGTTGTCGCACATTACGGCGACGGGCACGAGGCCGGGATCTTTGTCGGTTTTGGGAAATTTCTTCGCGTGCTCGGTGATGTCGACAATGAATTCGTCGTAACCGCCAACGTGTGACGCAATCTTTTCCGTGTGAATAAAAACTTCCGTCTTTTGACCAGCGCCTTCGAAGTGCAACAGCGTGCGGCCGCCGGGGAAAGGATTCGCGATTGAGAGTTTAGTTCGGTACCAACCCGGTCCCTGGTAATACGGGACATCGGGATCTACGGAATCGAAGGCGTTGAAACAGTGAGGCACGCTAACCTGTGTCCAGACGTTCGCGTCGTCGTTCGCTTTGCGCCACGCTTCCCACGGTCCACCGAGACTGCCGCGTCGATACTCCCATCCCGATTGTGATTGCGATGTCGTTACATCCGCCGACGCGTGCACAGGAATTCTGTCGAGCATAGTCCCGACAAGTAGGGCTGTAGATGTCGATTTTAGAAATGATCTTCGCGTGATGCGCTTCATGGTTGGCTTTACAGGATTACCAAGATTTGCAGGATTCGACAAGATTTAATCTTGTTCATCTTGAAAATTCCGCAAATCCTGTGAGATAAACCTCCGCCAATATGAATCTAATATTCTTGTTAGCCCTTCTACTCTTTCCACAAAACGCCAATCTCGATCTGCGCAAGAGCGCGCTCAAAACAACCACGCCATCCGACGAGATCGTTCGTCTCGACATCAACAACGATGGCAAGCCCGACATTCTCGAGCGCTGGTGGAACGGCAAGCGTGTTCGCTGGCTCGATGAAAACGGCGACATGCTTCCGACTGACACGCGCGGCGATCAAGTCGGCGATGTGATGCAGATCGACAAGAACGGCGATGGGATCTACGACAGCGCAACCGACATAAACATCAAGTGGGCCGACAACGACGGCGATGGACAAGCCGATCTCGAGGCGTTTGTCACGCAAGGTCGCCAATGGGCGGACGGAAAATACGATCCAGCCGAATCGCATTGGATGGTCTTCATCGACGTCGAAAAAGACGGCGTGCTTGGCTGGCTCGATTGGCAAAAATACGACTTCGGCAACGACAACTGGGGTTACACCGGCACCAATGACTGGCTGCCGGATTACAACGGCAACGCGATTTTTCTGAAAGTTCATCGCCCGCCGCAGTCTCTACCCGATCCGCGTCTCAACTGGGAAAACCCTTTTGATTTCTTCGATTTCGACGGCGATGGTCTCAGCGAAATGGCGATCCGCTGGCTCGATCCAGTGCCGCCTCTCGATAAAGACGTCACGAAGCTTTCGGGCGTGTTGAGCGAAGCATTCGCGACGTTCGATCTCGACAACGATTCATCGAAAGGAAACGAGACTGATTACGACATGTCCCTTCGCGGCGCAGGTGGACCAGGGGTTCCGTATCGACAGTTTGTACACAAGTATCCGGCGCTCAAAGGCAATCCAAAATTCGACGGCTGCTTTCAGTGGAACAACTGGCGCAAGATCGACGAGCTGATGTACATGCCGCACGAGAAGAGTTACGACTCATTCTTCACGGCGAAGTGGGCCACGATGTATTTCGTATTTGACGAGGATGACGACGATCATCGCTGGGAACGTGTGGAGATGTATTACCCAATGCACGGGTTTGGTGGTCCAAAGGACATCGATCTTTATTCGACGAAGAAGTGGCGTCGTGGAAACTATGCAGAGCTCGCGATGGCTGGACCAAACGAGCGCCCCGGAATTTCGGGTCATCCGCAGGCTGATTCACTCGGCGATCGCGGCGAGTTTGATGAAGACAATTCCGGTGGTGGAAAACTATACGTCGGCGTCTTCGATCGCAAGTTGCACCTCGCGGGAGCCGAGTGGGGCGCGTGGACTGTCGATAAGAATGCTGAGTATCACGGTGGCAGCAAGACTCCTTCGCCGAAGCCGATCGCGCCGAAGGTTGAAGAGGTGGTGAAGTACACAGACACGGACAACAACGGATTTTTAGACACGATTGAGTACGATTATGACGGTGATCGGACGATCGATCTGCGCGTCTCGTTGCTCGACTACAAGACCGCCAGCAATCCGCATCCTGACGTCGTTCCGCTGATCGATACCCACAAGGAAGGCTGGAAGGGTCTCAACATTCTATTCGGCCAGATTGCGACCCAGTCGTTTCAGGAAGGACTGATGGTTTACCGTGCGGCGTGGAAACGCGGTTTAACGACGCCCGAAATCGACAAGCTGGCCTCCGCCTCGGCCATCGGCGAACGCTACGATCACGGTTACTGGTTGAAAGAAAAGATCTTCCGCATCATCCGCTCCAAGGTACACGGGACAGCCCTGGAAAAAGATCTCACGAGGCTCTATTACACCGGCCAATTCGCGGAATATGCCCGGAGAATCGCAGAAGTCCCCGGAAATTAATAGGTCCTATAGGACATATAGGACCTATACTCATCGCCATTAATCGATCTTATCTTCCTATAAAGATTATAGCTTTGACTATTGGCCCATCCCTCCGTAGCATCCTCATTTGCTTGCCCACAGGAGGGGAAATCCATGCCACAAAACAGAGTCAGCATTTTTGATACGACCTTACGCGACGGCGAACAGTCGCCAGGCTGCTCAATGAACCTGACAGAGAAGGTCCGGATGGCACAAAAGCTCCAGGATCTCGGAGTCGACGTCATTGAAGCAGGCTTTCCGATTGCCTCGGAAGGTGACTTTGCCGCAGTCAGGGCTGTCGCGGCCCAGTGCCGGAACGTCAAAGTGGCTGCGCTCTGTCGTACCTCCAAACTGGACGTGGCTCGTGCTGCCGACGCTTTGAAGTATGCTGCTCATCCACGAATTCATACGTTCTGTGCGACCTCCGACATTCATCTCGAACACAAGCTGAAGAAAACACGCGCTGAAGTGATCGAAATGACGCGCGCGGCTGTGAGCCAGGCACGGAGTTACGCCGAGGATGTTGAGTTCTCCGCCGAAGACGCCACGCGTAGTGATATTGACTACTTGTGTGAAGTGCTCGATGCGGCTGTTAACGCCGGCGCGTCAGTTCTGAATGTTCCGGACACAGTTGGCTACACGACACCGATGGAGTACACGCACCTCGTACAACAGGTACGCGAGCGAGTTGTGAAAGATCGAGATGTAATCATCAGTGTTCACTGTCACAACGATCTCGGTTTGGCTGTTGCGAACAGTCTGGCAGCTATTGAGGCAGGAGCGCGACAAGTTGAGTGCACAATAAATGGTATTGGCGAGCGTGCAGGCAATGCTTCGCTTGAAGAGATCGTGATGGCGCTGCGCGTCCGTGCAGATCGTCTGCCGTTCGAAACGAATATTGATACGAGGGAACTGTACCCAACGAGCCAAATGCTCTCGAGCATCGTTGGCTTTGACGTGCAGCCGAATAAAGCGATCGTCGGACGCAATGCATTCGCGCACGAGGCTGGGATTCACCAGCACGGTGTGATTAATAATCCGCTTTGCTACGAGATCATGACGCCGGAGTCAGTCGGCGTGCCGGCAAACTCGCTCGTGTTGGGTAAGCACTCCGGCCGCCATGCACTCGCGCTGCGTTATGCGGAGCTCGGTTACCACTTCACGTCAGCAGAACTCGAAATGGCTTACAGAAGTTTTACTGACCTTGCGGATCGTAAGAAGAGAGTTTACGACCAGGATTTGATTTCGTTGCTTGCCGACAAGGTTGTTGGTGCGGCGGCCTAATTAACCACAGATAACAGGGATTTTTAAAGGATTTATGCGAGTTAAGATCACTACACTTCCCGGGGATGGGATTGGACCGGAAGTAACAAAAGAAGCAATCACTGTACTGCAAGCAGTAGCTGCTATTCACGGGTATCGATTTGATTTCGAAGAGCACGCCGTCGGCGGCGTCGCGATCAAAAAGTTCGGCTCGCCATTGCCGCGCACAACGCTCGATGCGTGTCTCGCTTCCGACGCGGTGTTGCTCGGAGCCGTAGGATCTCCGGAATTCGATCGTGTGCCGCCGAATCAACGTCCCGAAGCGGGACTCCTGCTGTTGCGACGCGCGCTTGGCGGTTACGCGAATCTCCGTCCCGCAATTTCATATCCATCGATCGCTGCCTGCTCGCCGGTGCGACCTGAAGTCGCGCGCGGAACTGACATTCTTATCGTTCGCGAATTACTGGGGGGTCTTTACTTTGGCGAGCCGCGCGGAATCGATTCCAGCAACGGAACTTCCGTTGGACACAACACGATGCGTTACTCAGTCGAGGAGATTGAGCGTGTCGCAAGAGTGGCCTTTGATGCTGCTCGCAAACGTCGAGGAAAGGTAACGTCTGTCGATAAAGCAAACGTGCTCGAGACGTCTCAGCTTTGGCGGCAGACAGTGACGCGCGTTGCGCAGGATTACAAAGACGTCATACTCGAGCACCTCTACGTTGACGCGTGTGCGATGCACTTGATCGCGAATCCGCGACGCTTCGACGTGTTGTTAACTGAGAATCTTTTCGGCGATATTCTCTCTGACGAGGCCGCGGTGATCAGTGGCTCGTTGGGAATGCTGGCGTCAGCGACGATCGGCGGGGACGTCGGGCTCTACGAACCGGTTCACGGTTCAGCGCCCGACATCGCCGGTCACGGAACCGCGAATCCGTGTGGCGCAGTCGCGTCCGCGGCGATGATGTTGCGGCATTCGTTCGGCCTCGAGCAGGAAGCGAATGATATCGAGCTCGCGATTAACGACGTGCTCGAAGCCGGCTATCGCACTCCTGACATCGCCGAAGGAACGGGTGGCTACGTCGTCACAACGAGCGAGTTTGGCGAGATGATCTGTCAGGCCGTGACAGAAATCGCGGATATGCGTCATGCTTACCACGCAGTCTGAAATGGCATGACGACGTTATTCGAGAAACTCTGGCAAGCGCACGTTGTTCGTGAAGCGCGTGGTGAGCCCACGCTTCTCTACATCGATTTGCACCTCATTCATGAGGTGACGTCGCCGCAGGCGTTTGATGGTTTGCGCCAGGCAGGTCGAAAGGTAAGACGCCCGGATCTTACTTTCGGCACTGTCGATCACAACGTCCCTACCACCGATCGCAGTCTTCCAATCGCTGACGCAACTGCCGCTAAACAAGTCGAGACACTGCGTCGCAACTGCGAAGAGTTTAGTATTCAACTCTTCGATATTCACTCACCCGAACAAGGTATCGTTCACGTCATTGGACCAGAGCTTGGACTGACGCGACCGGGCATGACGATCGTGTGTGGCGATAGTCATACGAGCACACACGGCGCGTTTGGATCGCTCGCGTTTGGTATCGGCACGAGCGAAGTCGAGCACGTGCTGGCGACGCAGTGTCTGCCCCAAAACAAACCGCTGACGATGAAAGTGCAAACGCGCGGTTTGCTGCCCGAAGGCGTGACGGCGAAAGATCTCGCGCTCGGCATCATCGGCAAGATCGGCACTGACGGCGCTACAGGTTACACGATCGAATATGCAGGCGATGCGGTGCGTGCGCTTTCGATGGAAGGTCGCATGACGCTGTGCAACATGAGTATCGAAGCCGGGGCACGCGCCGGGATGATCGCACCGGATGAGACTACGTTTGCGTACTTGAAAGACCGTCGATTCGCTCCGACCGGTGAGGCATGGGAAAAAGCCGTTAGTTACTGGAGCACTTTGAAGAGTGATGACGATGCCGCGTTCGATCGAGTAATTGAGATTGATGCAGCGCAACTCGAGCCGTTTGTGACGTGGGGCACGAGTCCAGGAATGGTCGTGCCGGTTACGAGTTTTATTCCCGATCCTGCGGAAGCAAAGAGTGCGGCAGACAGGCAAGCCGCTGAGCGCGCACTCGAGTACATGGCACTAAAACCGCGCACGAATATTCAAGATATCTCGATCGATCGTGCGTTCATCGGTTCGTGCACAAATGCTCGTATTGAAGATCTGCGAGCGGCCGCGCGAGTGGTGAAAGGTTACCGGGTTAGCTCGTCGGTGAGTGCGATGGTTGTGCCTGGTTCGCAAGACATCAAGAAAGCGGCGGAGCGTGAGGGTCTCGATCGGATTTTCAACGAAGCTGGTTTTGAGTGGCGCGAAGCGGGATGTTCGATGTGTTTAGGGATGAATGCCGACATCCTTCAGCCTGGCGAGCGCTGCGCATCGACGAGTAACAGGAACTTTGAGGGACGTCAGGGACGCGGCGGGCGCACACACCTTGTCAGTCCGATGATGGCGGCGGCAGCGGCGATCAAGGGGCACTTTACGGACGTGAGAGATTGGAAGTTTAAATAGACAGGATTTACAAGATGTTTCAGGATATACATGTAAATCCTGAAGACATCTTGTAAATCCTGTCCAACTTTTATGAAAGCATTCACGAGACATACGGGACTTGTAGCACCACTCGACCGCGCGAACGTCGATACGGATCAGATTATTCCGAAACAGTTTCTCAAACGGATCGAACGCACTGGATTTGGCGAGTTCCTGTTTTATGACTGGCGCTACTTGCCGGACGGCCAGCCGAATCCGTCTTTCGTGTTGAATGAGCCGCGCTATACAGGCGCGTCGATACTCGTTGCTGACAAGAACTTTGGTTGTGGTTCGTCGCGGGAGCACGCGCCGTGGGCGTTGGGTGAGTTTGGCTTTAAAGTCATCATCGCGCCATCGTTTGCCGACATCTTCGCGAATAACTGTTTCAAGAATGGCATGCTGCCGATTACGCTAACCACTGAACAAGTCCAGGAGATCATGCGTCGAGCGCAACAGCGCGAAGGTTACGAGCTGACTGTCGATCTCGAGCGGCAGACGATTGAGGATTCAGAAGGTTTGTCGATCCTGTTCGTCGTACGTGAGTTTCAGCGGTATTGCTTGTTGGAAGGGTTGGACGATATCGGGTTGACACTTCGTCATGAAGACTCGATTCGAGAGTACGAATTGAGCCACGGATAAGACGGATTATTTGCGGATTACGTCGATTTCGCTGTAGAACGTGTTGCCCCAATTGTCGTAGAGTTCTGTGACGTAACAGTCGAAAAGCAGGTAACGATACTTTCCTACATCTGACACGCTGGCAGCGTATTGACCGCCGTCTTCGCCCTTGTCAGGCAGAGTGCTCACTAGCGCAATTAGTTTCCAGCCACAACTCGCCGGATCAACTCCACGTTTCGGATCTAAATTGAGATTCGGTTCGGAACCGTCTGCGCCGTAGACTTTGTATAACTGTGGACCACGCGAGTTTGGGTGCCACGAATACGAGTTGATACGGGCGATATCGATCGGTGTGGTGAAGTCCATGCGGAAGCGTCCGCCCGTGCTGCCTGCTCTGAAGAAAACATTCCCGCCCGGTTCGTCTTCATCCTGAGGGACACGTCCATCAACGAGGGTTGCAAGCGATCCGCTCCCGGCGTCCAAATCGCCGTCGATCATCGTCAGCTTTGCATTCGTGGCAGCGTCTTCTTTCGACGGTGAGGCGATGTTTCTAAACTTGAATTCGCGAGTCGCGACACTGTTCGGGTTGTGCTCAAACGCAACGCGAGCATCCAGCAAAGAAAGCGCGATCATTAAGAGTATAGAAATCATTCTGCTGAGAAACGAAATACAGTTGTTTGTTTGTATTCCTCGCCCGGTCGCAACACGGTCGACGGGAAGTTCGAATGATTGGGAGCGTCGGGAAAGTGCTGCGGCTCCAGACACAGTCCCGCGTACTTCGCGTAAGTGAAGTTGTTTCTCCCTACCAAACTGCCATCGAGAAAATTGCCCGAGTAAAACTGCATGCCCGGCTGCGTCGTCAACACTTCAAGAACACGCCCTGTGATCGGTTCGTAAAGATGCCCGGCGGATTTCAATGATCTATCGTAATCGTTCATGACGAAGTTATGATCGTAGCCACCGGTAAAACCGAGCTGGTCGTAAGCCGCGCTGATTTCCGAACCGATTGCCTTGCCTTTGCGGAAATCCATCGGCGTTCCTTCCACAGATCTAACCTCACCGGTCGGAATGAGATCTTCGCTAACCGGAGTGAATTGATCGGCATTCAACGTCAGCTCGTGGTCCAGGATCGTGCCCGCGCCGCGCAGGTTGAAATACGAATGGTTCGTCAGATTAACGATGGTGTCGCGATCCGTCGTTGCGCGGTAATCAACGCGCAACTCATTATCGACCAAAGTGTAATCAACCGCTGCCGTGACATTCCCGGGATAGCTCTCTTCGCCGTCTTTGCTGAAATATGTGAGATGTAGGGTCTTTTCACTTTCGCGCACATCCCACACGCGCTTATCGAATCCCTCGAATCCGCCATGAAGATGATTAACACCGTTGTTGCACGGAAGCTGGTATTCAACGCCGTCGAGGGAGAAGCGCCCACGTGCGATGCGGTTTGCGTGACGCCCGATGAGCGCGCCGAAATAACGCGGATTGTGAACGTACTCGTCGAGCGTTTCAAACCCGAGCGCGATCTCGCCGAAGTTGCCATCGCGATCAGGGGTCTTCAGAGACGTGACTGCGCCGCCATAGTTAGTAACCGAGACTTCAAACCCGAGTGTGTTGGTGAGCGTGTAGATAACTAATCTGTTCGTCATCCGTTCGATTCGCGGCTAAAAACGCGATTTGCCTCTTCGAGAGTTTCGATTGAACCGACGTCGTACCAGAGGCCGGGCACCTTCCAGACGTAGAAGGGTACACGCGGATAGAGCCATTGGACCAGCCGGCCCGGTTGGTCCGGGTTGTTTCCTTCAGAAATGTACTGGTAAATCAACGGCAGCACCGTGTTCGGATAATAGTAAAGCGCGATGCCCGTCAATGTACTCTTCGGCACCTTCGGCTTCTCTTCGAAAAACTCGATGCGGTGATTGTCATCAATCTCGATTGAATTGTACTTCTTGATCTGCTCGAGATCACCAACATCGTAAACGCCCGTGACTGGCGCTTTCTTTTGCTCGCAGTAGTCACCAAAGCCGGATAAGTCGGCGCTGAAAAGGTTATCGCCACCAATGACGATAATGTCGTCATCAATCACGTACTTCTTCAGGACGAGGTGCATATCGCCAATCGCGCCGAGCCGGTTCTCTTCGTTAGTGCTCTGGTCGTTAACGATGCTAAAGCTGAAGTGCAGGTCCGGACGCTGATAACTTTGAGCCCACTTCTCGAAATGCGAGGCAAACTTTGCGTTGGTGACGACGTACGCATGATCGATAGCGCGAATGGTTGAGATGTTGTCGAGCACGTGCTCGAGCATCGGCTTTCCCGCGACCGGCAAAAGCGGCTTCGGTTGATTCAGTGTCAGTGGATAAAGCCGCGTGGCATATCCCGCCGCGAGAATGATCAGTTTCATATCTTGTTAATCTTGTAAATCTTCCTAATCCTGTCTAAAAAACTTCCTGCGCTCCGTTCGCGGCCGTACAAACATAAATCTCAGGTCTCAACGTTGTACGGCTCTCATACTCTCTAAACACCCGCTCTTTGAATTCTTCCACATGCGTATCAGCGACGAGATTAACCGTACAGCCACCAAAACCGCCACCCGTCATCCGCGCACCGTAAACGCCTTCGATCTTTTTCGCGATCTCAACCATCAGGTCCAACTCTTCAGAACTAACCTCATAATCATCGCGCAAACTTCGATGTGACTCACCCATCAACTCCCCAAAACGCTCGAGATCGCCGTGCTCAAGCGCATCACCCGCCGACAACACCCGCGCATTCTCAGTGATCACGTGCCGGCAACGCCGGTACACTACGTCTTCGAGCCCGTCACCATGCTCTTCGAGCTGTTCGATCGTCACATCGCGCAATGCTGTGATATTCGGCAAAAACTTCGCCATGTATTCGACACCCGCTTCACACTGCGCGCGACGTTCATTGTAAGCGCTCGACGCGAGGGCGTGCTTCACCATCGTGTTGCAAATTATCAACCGAACATTGTCGGGCAACGGCAACAAACGGAAGTCGAGAGAACGACAATCCAGCAGCAGCGCTTTCTGCGAGTGGCCGAATAACGAAACGAACTGGTCCATGATGCCCACGCGCGCGCCCACAAACTCGTTTTCCGCACGCTGGCAAAGCAAAGCGAGCTCACGCGGATCGATCTTCAATTCGGAATTTGCGACAAGCGCACACGCGGTCGCGACTTCGATCGCCGCCGAAGAGCTCAAGCCAGATCCGATTGGCACTTCGCCACGAATCTGCAATCGCGCGCCACGCAGACGATGACCCGCTCTTTCGAGCACGACTGCGACACCGACCGGGTAGTCGCTCCAGTGGTCGTGCGCGACGAGATTCTTATCGTCGAGATCGACTTCGATCTCTTCACCAAAATTTTCAGAAAAGATCGCGAGTTTACGGCCTTCGAGTGGTGAGATTTTGACCCAGGTGGAGAAATCGAGCGCCGCCGGCATCACGAAGCCGTCGTTGTAATCCGTGTGTTCGCCAATCAGGTTAACGCGCCCCGGCGCCCGAAAAATCCGCATCTTTGCCACAAAAAGGATTTAGCCACAAAAATGCACAAAATGCACAAAATGATTTCTCTTCTTTCTTGTGCTTTTTGTGCCTTTTTGTGGCTACTTCTTTTGTAGCTCAATGGACGTTTGTGACGTCCATTATGATCTGCCACGTGGCTCCCTGCTTCTTCCAGATGCGAACGTAACTCCCGTGCTCGATCACCTTCTTCGTGTCGTCTGCAACGTCGTAAGTGCCGTGGGTGTAACCGAGGTCGCCGGCGCTCGACGTGTCGCTCGCGATCGGCTGCCACGTCACCTGACCTTTGGTTTTGGCAATCGCTTCCGAGGACGCCTCACGTCCGATGAAAGGTATACCTCCGTGGCGGTAGAGCCGAACATCAGGCGCAGCGTACGCGGAGAACGTCTTTCCGAGTCCCTGACTCAACACCTCAGCCGCATACTTACGATCGCGATTCAACAAACTCTCGCGTGAAACAGCGACGTCGATCGGCTTGAAGTCTTCTGTCCTGCTCGACGCTGCGGGCTCCCAGTGCGCTTGTGGTCCACCGGATTGTGGATGCGAAATCCCGAGATCGACTACGAACTTCCACGAACCATCAGCCTGCTTCTTCCAGACAGTCACGAAGTGACCATAGCCCGACGGCTTCTCATCGTTGACGTCGGGCTTGGCTTCCCATGGTCCAGTCGTGAATCCCATATCGCCCGACGCAGCCATACCGGCAAACGCAGGCTGCCACGCGAGCAATGGCTTCTTGTCTGAGGGCGGCACCGGATGTTCCAGCATCCACTTCTTCCCGTTCACCGCGCCGGGTCGAAACAACAATCCATCGTCCGCGATGAATGCCATGAACGCATCACGCGCATTCTTTTCCTCGGCCATCTTCGAAAACGCCTGCTCAGTCTTCACCATCTCCTGCAACGCAGACTGTCCGCTTGCAACCGAAGCAATCGCCAAAATCATCGACGCAACCACAATCCTCACACCCATAATCCGTCTCCCCAATCCGTCTTAATCTGCGGCCCCTATAGCAGCCTGCAACACACTCTCCGGAGTCCACTCATCGATGTTGCGAACGGTCGAAAGCCGTCCCCGACTCATCACTGCCAATCGATCACACATTCCAAACAACTCAGGCAGGTACGAACTCACCATCAACACCGCTTTATTCTCGGCGGCACAAGCAGCGATTGTTTCGTAGACCTGCGCTTTACTGCCAATATCGATTCCTCGTGTCGGCTCGTCGAGGAGTAATACATCTGCATCCTGATGCAACAGACGCGCGACGATTACCTTCTGTTGATTGCCACCCGATAACGATCCGACGTTCTGTTGCGCTCCCTGAGTTCTGATCTTTAGATTATTAATCAGTTTCTCGGTTTGTTTGCGCTGAGCACTGAGATCGAGCCAGCCGAAACGTGAACATGAATCAAACTTCGTGACGGTAACGTTGTCGGCGATCGATTGGTTCAATGTTAGACCGTCGCCTTTACGATCTTCGCTCAGATACCCGAGGCCTTCGATTAAGCGCATCGCGGGTGTGCTGCGTCCCGGCGGCAGAGCTTTCTTATTCACTGTGATCGTGCCGCGTTCTTTAGGATCGAGACCAAAGATCGTGCGCAACAACGGCGTACGTCCCGAACCCATCAGCCCCGCGATGCCGAGGATCTCTCCGCGACGAAGTTCAAACGTCGCATCCTTCAGCAACGGCGGCGATGCAAGATTTTGTACGTCGAGAATCGTCTCTCCTGCGCCGGCAGTAGGTGGGCGAACAGGAAACAGATTCTGTTGTGCGCGTCCGACCATCTTCGAGATGAGTTCATCATCGGTTGTGGTTGCAATGTCACCACTCGCAACGCTGCGTCCATCACGAAGAACAGTGAAACGATCCGAAATCTGGCGTACTTCTTCAAGAAAATGACTGATGTAGATGACTGAGATGCCTTCAGCGCTCAACTTGCGAATCAACTTAAACAGGTGCGTGACGTCGTCGCGTTGCAGACTGCTGGTCGGCTCATCCATCAAAATGATGCGCGCGCGGGCCGCGATCGCGCGTGAGATCTCGACGATCTGTCTGGCTGCGACCGAAAGATCGCCGACGCGTTTCTCCGGACGAATGTCGGCGTGGTGAAAAGTCTTCAGCACTTCATTCGTGCGTGCGAAGAGTTTGTCGCGATCGAGCCAGCCCATCGTTGACGATTCGATTCCCATTAAAACGTTTTCTGCGACGCTGAGATGTGAACACAGAGAGAGTTCCTGGTGAATCAAGGCGATCCCGTGTGTGCGCGCGTCGAGTGGGTTTGATGGTGTGTAGGGCTGGCCGTTGATTTCCATCGTTCCGCGGTCGGGACGAAGAGAGCCTGCGATGACGTTCATAAGCGTGCTCTTGCCCGCGCCGTTCTCACCGATGAGGGCGTGCACCTCGCCCTGACGCAGCTCGAGATCGACGCCGTCGAGCGCCACGGTTGGGCCAAAGGATTTATGAATCTTCGCGAGCTTGAGCGCGATCATTATCGAACAAATATAGGTCCTATGGGAGCAATAGGACCTATTGTCTTTCCAGAGTGTCGTAAAGGGGCTGAACGGGTCTGATGCTGGGGCCTTCGTTTGAACCCGTGATTGCCATGATACGGACGTTGTCGTTGTTTGGAAGCGTCAGCGTCTTCGCATTTGCCGGCACGTCGATCGTGTAGGCAAAGAGGTACGAATACGCGTAAGCCTCATTCTTACCATCGGGCGTGTGGCGATGCGATGCAAACCACGCCACGGGTGCACGCTTAATAAAACCAGGTGTAATCCCAACCATTTCGCCATACGGATCCGATCTCGTGCGCGATCTTTGCAGGAGTGCCGCAATGTCGGCTGGAATATCAGGTGGTGGCGTTCGTGGTTTGAGTTCTCGATCGCTCGGCTTCCATTGTCGATTGTCCCACTGCCCGATGAAACCGCTCCAATCCTGAATCGTCACATTCGTCGTTTTATTGGCGACACGGAAAGCAACGTTCTGGTCGCCGCTAACAGACGCAGCAAGAATGTACAACCTGGTCATACCTCGGGGTATTGAAAGGTCTTGACCACGCGGTACGAGAGCATTTGCTTTGTGCGGTGGCCCGAGGAAGAACGCTGCGCCTGCGTACGGAATTATTTGCGGCAGCATCTCGGCAGGTAACGCGTATCCTTCGCCATCGATGCCGGCTTTCAATCTTTCACCATCGCGATTCGCGACGGCGAGATTGAACGGCAAGAAAATTGGCTGTGTTTGCGGCAGGTAGAGTGGCACAGCAGGCCTGGCGAGCTTCACTGCAAACGTGCGCGGCTGAAATCGTCCCAGGGTGGTTGCCAGTTCTCCTCTATCAACCGATGCTTTACCGACTGGTAATTCCTGGGCAGTGACTTCGCGCGCGGCAATCACCGCCGCAGGAAATCCGATTCGCACCTTCGATGCTCCACGACCGTCCAACTCGACAATCCTCACGATCACTTCATCCGGATCCTCTTCGGCGCGCTTCAGCGCGAGAACACGCACACGACTATTGTTCACGCGCAGGATCGAGAAAGTCTTTCCCAATCGACCGGGATGCTTCGAGCTCTCAAACACGATCAGCGGTTGATTCAGACGTTGCGCATGCCAGTCAGTCTGCGCGCTACGCCAATCACCAGAGTGTGATGCGAGACCGTAGATGATCTCGTGTCGTCCCCAGTCCTGCGACGATTGATCTGCATAACCGGCGCGTGGCGCGATTCCCGGCGTGCGCAACAACGTCAAACGCAAAGTCTTATCGTCAGGCTTGTCAGAACCGTACTTGCAGTCGGAGAGAATCGTGACGCCAAACGTTCCGCTGCGATCCGTGAGATCGAACCACTGATGCGACGGCACTTCAAACTTTCGCTCGTCGTTGTTGCCGCGCTCGATTGTTCCGATGTCCCAGTTGTAGGTCGCATTCGCGTTTGCAGCCGTGAGTGGAAACGTCGCTTTCAGATTCGCGGCGCTCGTGTGCCAGTCGATAACGTTACTAAACTCGACGCGATTACCTCCATCACCATCCGACAGCCGCACCACTTGCCGAAACTTTGAACCTTCCGTTTCGCGTATGACTTCGACCGCAACGCGCACCGGACCGTCTTCAATCACGCTAATCTTCGGTAGGCCACTCACGTACGCGCGCGGCGCTTTTTGCTGGTCGGCCCAATCCATGTTCCACGCGGGCCACTGCGCCGGCGTGTCATTCTTGATTGCAAGTCGAATGGGCGCCTCGAGCAATTCGCGGTTGAGCTTTTTGTCGATGATACTCATCACGTCGCCGCTCGAATTAAGACGCACGCGGTAACGATGATTTTCGAGCAAGTTTTGCCGAACGGTTAGCGGTGACGTTTTAATGACCCCGGGACCCGATCGAACGTCGTAGACTGCGTATCCGACCGAAGGCACTCGCGCGAGAAACAAAATTTTGTTCGAGTTCAACTGCGAGGGGACCTCGACACCGTCAGGACCATACACGCGAGTCGTGGCTTTCGCCCCCTCATCGCCGATAAACGGCACATCCGCTTCCGCAACTTCTTCTCGATCGATGTTCAATGGATTGTAGACAACAATCGCGTGTCCGTAAGTTTGTGTATTCAATTCGGCAGAGATCGCCTCGGTCGCGCTCGTCAACACACCTGCAAACTGATTCATCGCGATCACATCGTCGTTCCACGAAAACTGAAACGCACGTGGCGTTGCAGTTCCCGGCAGGATGTCGTGAAACTGTCCGCCCATGACGAGCGTCCAGGCATTGTTCAAACGTTCCTGTGGGTAAACGCGACTGCCCAGCCACATCGCGCCGACGGAAGCTTTCTCCGCCGCGTCGGCAAGCAATTCGTTTTTGCGATTCCAGCGTTTTTGATAAGCCTCGGAAGTGATCGAACCGGCGGAGTGGTCAGTCAACAACAGATCGCCTTCGTAACGCGGAAGGTTTTTGATGTACTCGGGACGAATGTTGAGAAACATCTGCTCGGCTGTTGATGAGACTACTTTTAGTGGTCCAACACCGAACCGACCTTCCAGGCCGACGAGCGAACCGTTTCTCGTCACGATCGCTTCCATCATGCGAACGGAATCTTCGCGCGGAGCGCCGCCCGTGTCGCCGGTGCCGTAGTAGTGGTAGTCAGTGAACAGCCCGCTGACTTTACCGTTGCGGTCTACACGACGCGGCCAGTCGACGAGATTACTTCCAGCGTTCAGAAACGCCGGCGGACTCTTGCTGATGTCTTCCCTGATCTGACCGCCGTAACTACCAGGATTCAAAGCCGCGATAATTCCACGACCATCAGGTCCCTGCCACCACCCCACGTTCCACGGAATTCCGCGTGGAGTTTCTTCGATCGAACCAGGGCCACCAACATTAGCCGCCGAATTCCAGGTGAGTTTCTGTGTCGAGAATCCCTTCAAGCCCGCGTGCGCAAGAATGGTCGGCAGTGATGCCGGAAAACCAAAACAGTCGGGCAGCATGTACTCGGCACTCGTCTTGCCAAACTCACGTTCAAAAAATCGATTGCCGTAAAGTATCTGTCGAAAGATCGACTCAGCCGACGGCGAATTCACGTCGCTCTCTTCCATCGACGAGCCCGCCGGAAACCAGCGACCCGCGGCAACATACGTCTTCAAACGCGCGTAGTCCGAAGGCCAGTATTCCTTCATCATGCGATAACGGTTCGCGCCGCTGAAGTTGAAGATGTAATTCGGATACTTATCGAACAGTGCGAAGTTATCGTGCAGCGTCTTTGGAATGTACTCGTTGATGACGCGCGGATACTCCCAACGCCATTGCGTGTCGAGATGCGCGTAAGCAACGACGTAGAGCGTCGGCTCTTTTGTTAGATCGTTGGTGAGATCGGGTTGGCGTAACTGTGCCGAAACGGCCAAAGAACTTGCGAGTAAAACAGCAAGAAGCTTCGTTAATGCTCGCATGTGCAGAGGGCTCCTTTTGATCGACAGCATAGCAGAACCGCGTGCTAGAATGCGCGGCCATGACCATTTCATTCTCGGATCGCGTGGTGGTTCCCGACGGCGTGCTGATCTCCCATCTTCAGGAAGAAGCAGTAATTCTGAATCTCGAAAGCGAACGCTATTTCGGACTCGACGACGTCGGCACACGATTCTTAACCGTTCTCACCTCATCAGAGTCGATCGAAGCCGCATACGAAGCGCTGCGTCAGGAATATGATGTTGAGCCGCAAGCCTTGCGCGCTGATCTCCGCGAATTGGTGGAGAAACTGGTCGATCAAGGTCTCTTAGTCCGCACCTAATCCGTGAAAATCTTTGCTAATGCCCGCATCGATGCTCGCGACGAACCACTACCTGACGCCGAGTTAATCCTCAACGCCTACGAAAAGTGGGGCGATGATTGCGTCAAACACCTGCTCGGTGACTTCGCATTCGCGATCTGGGATGAACGCCGGCAGCGTCTCTTCTGCGCCCGCGATCACTTTGGCGTCAAACCCTTCTTCTACACGCACACA
>DASYPN010000128.1:0-3642 GCA_036006625.1 Pyrinomonadaceae bacterium
ACTCAAAAGTCCAAAAGAAGTGCGCGAATATTGTCTCATAGTCGAAGGCGCGTATCTCTCCGAGTCTGAGGCCGAGCACGCTCTGCGCGATCCGTTCATCGAAGACTGGGTCGAACAAACGGGCCGCTTCCGTATCCACAATATGGACGAAATTTTGATCGCCCCGGGCGTGACACTCGGTTCGCTCGGTGTGGTGATGCTCGATGACCGCGTGTTTGAGATCGCAAGCACAGATCCTGAACATCCGTTGACCGAACACAAGGCGCAAGCGGTTGCCGACGCCTTGCGACGCCAGGACATGTTTGACGAAATTACAACCGAGCCACGCAGTGAGTAGCCCGAGTCTAGAGTCTTTTCTTGCGGGACGTGTTCTGGTGCTGGTGGGAGACATCACGCAGCAGGACGTAACCGCGATCGTCAATGCCGCAAACTCGAGTCTGTTGGGAGGTGGTGGTGTCGATGGCGCGATTCACAGCGCCGGCGGACCGAAAATACTCGAAGAGTGTAAACAGATTCGAAAGACCACCTATCCCGATGGTTTACCGACTGGGCAAGCAGTGCTCACGACCGGCGGAAACCTGCCGGCTAAATACGTGATTCACACGGTTGGGCCTATCTATGGAAGGAATCCGGAACGTGAGTCAGAACTCCTCGCCGCGTGCTATCAAAACTCTCTAAAACTGGCGCACCAGCACGACATCTCTTCGATTGCATTTCCATCCATTTCAACCGGCGTTTTCGGTTACCCAAAGCCTGAGGCGGCCCAAATTAGTTCCGCCGCTATCAGGGAATTCCTAACCGGGGATGAGCAAATGGAACAGGTGCGACTCGTCTTTTTCCAGCAAAGCGACGCGCGCGTGTTTCTCCAGTACCAGGAATTCTAGTAGACTCTCCAGCTTTGCTACCGTGCAAAACAACAGACGATGATTGAAACCACTGAAATCGAACAAGGTGTGGTGCGGCAAAATGAGTTGCCCGCACCACTAATTCCGCTCGAGCGCCTGGCTTGGAACTACTGGTGGAGCTGGGCCGCTGACGGCGCCAGCGTCTTCCGCGATCTCGATTCCGAGATCTGGGAAGAATGCGAACACAATCCACGACAACTGCTTGCAAGGACTTCAGCCTTCCGGCTTGCCGAAGCTGCTACGGATCCCGTTTTCCTTGAGCGTGTGCGTAAACTCGATGCGAGTTTTCAGACGTACATGACGTCGCTGCCTGATCTGCAAAACATCGCGATCACGCCGGAACATCCAGTTGCTTACTTCTGTGCCGAGTTTGGCATTCACTCTTCGCTGCCACTTTACTCAGGCGGACTCGGAATCCTGGCCGGCGATCATCTCAAGTCAGCGAGTGACCTCGGTCTGCCGCTAGTCGCCGTCGGTTTGCTTTATCGTTATGGCTACTTTCGCCAGCGACTGCGCAACGACGGCTGGCAGGAAGAACACTACGGTGAGACGTTTCCGAACGACCTTCCGATTCATCTGATCAAGAATGCAGACAACACACCGCTTCGCATCGAGGTGTTGATTCGTGAACGCAACGTGTTGGCCCAGGTGTGGCGAGCGGATGTGGGTCGTGTCGCACTTTACCTGCTTGATACGAACATTCCTGAAAACGCTGAGACCGATCGCTGGGTTACTGGCCATCTTTACGGTGGCGATCGCGAAACACGAATCGTGCAGGAGATGTTGCTCGGCATCGGCGGTGTTCGATTGTTGCGCAAACTCGGGGTGTCGCCACATGTCTTTCATCTGAATGAAGGTCACTCCGCGTTTCTCACGCTCGAACTCGCGCGCGAGATCGTGCAGTCCGAACAACAACCCTTCGCAAGTGCGAGGGAGAGAGTGAAACAAGAATGTGTCTTCACAACTCACACGCCTGTTGCTGCCGGCAACGACGAATTTGATTCGACGCTTGTCACGCGGGCATTTGGACCAGGTTACTTCAAAGAGCTTGGTCTAACTGAAGAGGAGTTTCTCGCGCTTGGTCGTGTCGATCCGGCAAACAAAGCTGAGCGTTACGGGTTAACACCGCTGGCGATTCGCATGTGCCGGTCGACGAACGGTGTGAGTCGCAAACATGGAGAAGTATCGCGCGCATTGTGGCAGAAGCTTTTTGCCGATAAGAAGCTCGAAGATGTTCCTATCACTTACATCACTAACGGAGTTCACGCGCCGACTTGGATCTCGCCTCTCCTGCGCGACCTGTTTGAAAAGCATGTGAGCCAGGATTGGGAGACAAAGCTTCGCAACCAGAACGCCTGGGCCGAAGCTGTAGCGAGCATTCCGGACGAGGAAATATGGAATGCACATCTGCGTTTGAAGGAGCGACTCGTCGCTTTTATCCGGCATCGCTCGCTGCAGAGACGAATAGCTGCAGGAGAACCTGCCGACTACATCGACGCGGCGACGACAATGTTTGATCCGGCGGCGTTGACGATCGGATTTGCGCGTCGTGTTGCCGGTTACAAGCGTTGGAATTTGATAGTGACCGATCCACCGCGCTTGCTGCGAATCATCAACAACGCGGAGCGGCCGGTTCAGTTTGTCTTCGCTGGTAAAGCGCACCCGCAGGACGAAGGATCGAAGCTCGTGCTGCAACAACTCGCGCGGTGGAAATACGATCCGGACGTCAGACAGCGTGCGGCCTTTCTGGAAGACTACGATCAGGAGATTGCGCGCCAGTTGGTCCAATCAGTCGACGTCTGGCTAAACGTTCCACGTCGCCCGCAGGAAGCTTCCGGTACTAGCGGCGAGAAGGTCGCGATCAACGGCGGGTTGAATCTGTCGATACTCGACGGCTGGTGGCTCGAAGGTTATGACGGAACCAATGGTTTTGCGATTGGAAATGGAAATGACGGCGGCGACGTTTTGAATATCGACGCCCTTGACGCCGAATCACTTTATTGCACGCTCGAATTGGAAGTCGTGCCGCTTTACTACCACCGTGAGGCCGATGGCATCCCCCACCAATGGATCGCGATGATGAAGCGCGCCATTCAGACCCTCGCGCCGAAGTACAATAGCGACCGCATGGTCGAAGAGTACGCCACCAGAATCTACCCCGGCGCGTAGAACGTACTGTAGGGGCGGCCCTCCGTGGCCGCCCCTCGTTTGAACCCACACAGGGGCGGCCACCGAGGGCCGCCCCTACAGTACGTTCCGCGACGCTCAAAAGGTAGGACGTACCCCGGCACCAAGGTAGTACGTTCCTCAGCGCCAGAGCGTGTTAGACTAACGACGCCAGTAGTCGCGCCAAGTTTCCCGAATGAAATACTGCACTGCCTGCAAAGCAAAATACGACGACAGCGTTAGCTTCGGTGCGATGGACGGGGAGGGTCTCGAGGCCGATCCGGCTTCGATCGTCGATACCGTGCTCGACGGGCAGTACCAGATGGAGGCGCTCCTCGGCAAAGGCGGAATGGGAGCTGTCTATCGTGCCCGCCACATACTGCTCGGCGACCGTGTGGCTATCAAGGTGCTGCCGCCGGAAGTCAGAACGAATGCCGAGTGGTTACGACGATTCAGGCGTGAAGGTCAGGCAGCGCGCCGTTTTCGACATCCCAACTCAGTTACTGTTTACGATCTTCGTACGGCCGCCGACGGCACCATCTACATGGTGATGGAGTATGTCGAAGGTCAT
>DASYPN010000129.1:0-4498 GCA_036006625.1 Pyrinomonadaceae bacterium
CGTCGCGCCCCTGGTGCAACAAGAATCCTCGCAGATGGGCCGCGTGATCGAAGGTCAAACAATTCGACAACTCCCACTTCCCACACGCAACTTCCAGCAGCTACTGACACTCTCACCCGGCACGTCGGCCAGCGTTTCAAACAACACCGAACTCGGTCGCGGTGATTCAATCATCTCCGTTAACGGTCAACGAACGACCGCGAACAACGTCCGGATCAACGGCATCGACGCCAATGCAATCGGCACGAATGCGACCGCGAACATCGCTGTGCCCAACACTGAGAGCTTGCAGGAATTTATCGTGCAGACGAGTCTTTACGACGCGACACAGGGCCGCAACGCCGGTGGCAATGTAGAAGCCGTCACTCGATCAGGAGGAAACGAGTGGCTCGGCAATGCGTATTACTTCATTCGTAACAAAGCACTCAACGCAAATGAATTTTTTCTCAAATCAGCAGGACAACCGAAGCCTGTTCTGACACGCCATCAGTTTGGCGGAACACTCGGTGGTCCAATTGTGCGCGAGCGAGCCTTCTTCTTCGGCTCGTATCAGCGAACGAAGGAAACGAACGGCGCTTCCCTGAACAACAGTCTGTCGTTTCCGGTCATGCCTGCGCAGTTGCGTGATAACAACAGGACCGCGGCCGCACTGCAATCGACGTTTGGAGTAGCGCCGAATCCGATAGCCGTCACGATCCTGAATCTTAAATTGCCGAACGGACAGTTTGGGATTCCCTCAGCCGCGACGTCTTCGGGATTGACTCCAATCTCTGCGATTTCGATTTTCCGGGAGCATCAATTCAACACCAACTTCGACTTCGTCTTCAGCAACAACCATACACTTTCGGCGAAGACTTTTGCCGCACGGAATCCACAATTCCAATCCAACTTCAACTTCGTGGGTTTAGGCAATGGCCCAACGCAGTTGCCGGGTACCGGCGCTAACCTGTTTCTTGTCCAAACCCTCAGCTCGATCACCGACACTTACGTCATCACGCAAAACACCGTGAATCAGGCGCGTTTCGGCTATTCACGTTTGCGCAGTACATCGACGCCTGACGAACCGTTCACGGCTGCTGAGCTCGGTATCTCAACTCCGTTGCGGGATAAGTTTCCGGGCATGCCGACTTTTATCGTGACCGGATTGTTTACCTTCGGCTCTTCGCCATTTGCGGATCAATCGTCGCGCATCAACGCTTTCAGTGGCGGCGACACGCTTTCGATCGTCAGAGGTAGTCATCATCTGCGACTTGGAGGTGAGTACAGGCGCTCGCAGATCAATTTTTTCTTCAACGCTTTCTCGCGTGGCCAGATTAGTTTCGCAAGCTTCAACGATTTTCTCGTGGGCAATGGCGTTTCGGTTATCGGTTCGGGCGTTTTTGATCGCGCGGTGCGCACGAACGATCTGAGTGGTTTCTTTCAGGATGATTGGAAGTTCAACCACCGGCTCACGCTCAACCTCGGTGCGCGTTACGACTTCTTTGGTTTTCCGAGCGACATTCGCGGACGGTTTGTGAACTTCCTGCCGGAGCAATTTCGGGCGGGCACGATTGCCGCTCCGGCTGGTCCACCAAATGGATTTGTTCAGGCTGAAGGCGGAAGTCTTAGCGGAGTTCCTGAAGTTACTTCGTCACTTGTTCCGAGCGATAAGAACAACATCTCACCGCGCGTGGGTTTTGCCCTGCGTCTAAACGAGCCCGGCTCGGTTGTTCTGCGTGGCGGCTACGGCATTTATTACGATCGCTTCTCCGCCCGATTTGCGAATACGCAGTTGTTGAACTATCCGTACCTCGCGCTTGCTGTCGGTTTACCTGGATTACTGCGAACGTTTGCCGATCCGTTTATTCCAGTGCCGCAGCCCGGCGCCTTTCCGTTGAATCCAACCATTCCGTCGCCACTTTCACCTTCGGCGCCGATTGTCGGAGTTCCGATCAGTGGTCTCTTCGTCGATCCGGAGTTGAGCACACCGTACGTTCAGCAATACAACGCAAACATTCAGTGGGAGGTGTTCAAGGATTACCTGCTTGAGGTCGGTTACGTAGGATCGAAGGGGACGAAGTTATTACAGGTCGTGAGTTTGAATCAGCCGGTT
The DNA here is from genome assembly GCA_036006625.1 of Pyrinomonadaceae bacterium. Lineage (GTDB taxonomy): Bacteria > Acidobacteriota > Blastocatellia > Pyrinomonadales > Pyrinomonadaceae > PSRF01. The sequence continues at coordinate 2,093 of DASYPN010000129.1, forward strand.
TACAACCGTGTGGCTAACGTCTTTGTGGCGCCGTTTGGGACTGCGCTCTCGACGCAGAAGATGGTGGCCAATGGTGTTCAGCAGGCGCAGACGTCGGCGAACTCGAGATACAACTCGTTACAAGTCAGCCTGACGAAGCGTTTCAGCCGCGGCTTACAGTTCCTTGCGGCTTACACGCTCGGCAAATCGAATGATTACTATTCGGGCGGCCAGATCAACGAGCTGTTTGCAATGCCGGGTGATGAGTTGAACTGGAAACTCAACTATGGGCCATCGGATTACGATAGGCGTCATAGATTAGTCACGAGTTTTGTCTACGAGTTGCCGAAGTCTTCGACTGAGAATCGGATAGCGAGGTCGGTGCTGAACAACTGGCAGTTGAACGGAATCATGACCTTACAAACCGGATTGCCGTTTACGATTATCGACTCGCCGAATCTCGCCATCATTCAACGCGCGAACTTTGCCCCCGGCGCGCACGAACTTCTGACCACTGGCGACATCGAATCGAGATTAAATCAGTACTTCAATACTTCGGCGTTTGTCTTGTCGCGCCCGATCCTTAGCGGCGCGAATCTTGGTACGCCAAACAATCCGACGTTCGATCCAAACAATCCTTTCGGTAACACGCCGCGAAACTTTCTGTATGGCCCAGGCCAGAAGAATCTGGACTTTTCCGTGGTAAAGTTCATACCGATCAGAGAAACGGTGCGTGCGGAAATACGTGCGGAGTTCTTCAATCTCTTTAACTGGACCAACTTCGCCAATCCAAACATCAACATCGCCGTGCCCGCGACATTTGGACGTATTACAGCCACCAGTTCCGGGCCGCGGGTAATTCAATTCGCGTTCAAGATAAGCCACTAAGAAGGTGTTGCCACAAGAAAGCACAAATAGCACAGTTGCTGTTACTGAAGTGTCGGCGCCCGTGGTGTCTTCTTCAGATGCGTACGCGTGGTATGCGTTGGGATTGCTGGCTACTGCAAATCTACTCAACTATCTCGATCGCTCGTTGATCTACATTCTGTTTACGCCGATCAAAAGGGAGATGTCGTTCACGGATTTCCAACTGGGGTTGTTGGGAACGACTTCGTTCGTCATTTTTTTTACGGTGCTTGGAGTTCCTTTCGGTCGACTCGCCGATCGCAGCTCCCGAAAAAACATAATTGCCGTTGGACTCGCGGTGTGGAGTCTATTCTCCGGTCTGACTGGATTTGCGAATGGGTTTTGGTCGTTGTTTCTGTGTCGTGTGATGGTTGGTGTTGGTGAAGCGACGCTCGGTCCCGCCGCCCTCTCGTTGTTGAGCGACTACTTTCCGCCACAGAAACGCGCGAGCGTGCAGTCGATTTACGCATCCGGCATTACTGTGGGTGGCGGGCTGGCGTTCTTTCTCGGCGGCTGGATCGGATTCAAATATGGTTGGCGCAGCGCGTTTTACTTTATCGGATTTCCGGGATTGTTGTTTACGGTCCTGGTCTATTTCTTGAAAGAGCAGAAGCGTGGCCAAACTGAAGTAATTGTGCCGAAGTACACGAGTGAAGATTGGAAACTGCTGTTCAAGTCCAAACCTTTGCGCTATCACTACGCGGGCTACGCTTTCTTTGCAGTGGCGGCGAATAGTCTCTCGATCTGGGGGCCAACGTTTTTCACGCGCGTTCACGGTTACAGTATCGCCACGATCGGCATCGTCGCAGGCCTCACTTCACTGACATTTGGAATTCCCGGCACTTTACTCGGCGGTTTTCTTTCCGACAGACTACGCCGTGCCGGTCGTGGTGGGCGCATGCGACTCGGTGCGATAGGAGCGTTGCTCGCGATTCCGTTCTGGATCGCATTGTTGTTTTCTTACAGCGTGCCTCTGTTGTTGGTGGCACAAGCGATCCTGCTTGCGCTGTCCTTAATTTGGATTGCGCCTTCGATGGCTGACACTCATGAGATGACTGGTCCATATCTGCGCGGCCTCGGCTCCGGCATGTTTCTCTGCGTCGTGATGATTGCTGCTTACGGTATCGGCTCGCCGCTGATCGGCAAGCTGAATGATCTGTTCGGAGCGGCAACGAATCCGGGCGTGATGAGATACGGATTCCTGGTTAGTCCAATTTGCTGTATCGTCGCCGCGGTTTTGCTCTGGCGCGGTAGCAAAGTGCTCGAAAAAATTGGCGAATGAGCGTAATCTGTCCGGCAAAATTTTATGGCAGCATCTCCCGAGCCCAATCGTCGACGTGTAGACTCCATCGATTTGCTGCGCGGCATTGTGATGGTCATCATGATGCTGGACCACACGCGCGACTTCGTTCACAACGCAGCCCTCGCATTTGATCCAACTGATTTATCACGCACGAACGTTGCGCTATTCTTCACACGCTGGATCACACATTTCTGCGCGCCGGTGTTTGTCTTCCTCGC
>DASYPN010000130.1:0-30507 GCA_036006625.1 Pyrinomonadaceae bacterium
GCGTTCATCTGTGGCTAATCTCATAGTTTTCATTTACTCTGTCCCGCATCGTGGACAAGTTTCGTATCTCGGGTGGCCGACCACTTCTCGGCAGAGTTTCGATTAGCGGTGCCAAAAACTCGGCGTTGCCTTGCATGGCAGCGGCGCTGCTCACGCCTGACACCGTTATCCTGCACAACATCCCTTACGTGCGCGACATCATCACGCAGCGACGTCTGCTTGAAGACATCGGCGCAACTGTTCTAACGCCCGAACTCCGCACTCATAAGATCACCGCGGCACACGTCGAGCTTTTCGAAGCTCCATACGAGCTCGTGAAGACGATGCGCGCGTCAGTCCTTGCACTCGGACCGTTACTCGCTCGCTTCGGTAAAGCAAAAGTATCGCTGCCCGGCGGTTGCGCGATCGGAACGCGACCAATCGATCTGCACCTGGCGGGTTTTGAAAAGTTTGGCGCGGAAGTGAAACTCGAAGCCGGAAACGTCGTTGCGCGTGCGCCGAAAGACGGACGTCTCCGCGCGGCTGAGATTCACTTCAACAAAGTCACAGTTACCGGAACTGAAAACCTGATGATGGCGGCAACGCTCGCGCGCGGCACAACAACACTTCACAACGCGGCACGCGAACCCGAGATAGTCGATCTCGCCGACCTGCTCAACAAGATGGGAGCGCGAGTCAACGGCGCAGGATCGGAGACGATACAGATCGAAGGCGTCGAGTCGCTCGGTGGCGCGGAACACACGATCATTCCCGATCGAATTGAAACCGGAACTTTTATTGTCGCGGCCGCGCTGACGCAAGGTCAACTCGAAATCAAAGACTGTCGTCCGGATCACCTCGAGAGTGTGATCTCACAACTGAGAAATGTCGGCGTCGTCATTAAAGTAGTTAATCCGACTACGCTCGAAGTCTCGTGTCCGGACGGATTGAAGGCGATGAACGTAACCACTGAGCCTTATCCGAGTTTTCCAACTGACATGCAGGCGCAGTACATGGTGCTGATGACGCAGGCGCAGGGACGCTCGGAGATTATTGAGACTGTGTTTGAGAACCGGTTCATGCACGCTTCGGAGCTTCAGCGCATGGGAGCGCAGATTCATATCGACGGGCGCTCGGCGATCGTTGATGGTCCAACAACGTTAACTGGAGCGCGTGTGATTGCATCGGATCTGCGTGCGTCCGCGTCGCTCGTGCTCGCGGGTCTCATTGCACGAAATGAGACGCTGATCGATCGCGTTTACCATATCGATCGTGGTTACGAGAAGATCGAGGCCAAGTTGCGCGCGGTTGGCGCCAATATCGAGCGCATCATTTCGCCGGTGGTGACAGCGCCGATTCTCGAACCGGTTTAGATTAAGGAGGGGAACTGTAGTGGCTGAAGAGAATTGTCTGTTCTGCAAGATCATCGCGGGAACGATTCCCGCAGACTTTGTTCACCATGATGATCGTTGCGTTGTGATTCGCGACATCAACCCGCAAGCGCCGACGCACGTGCTCGTGATTCCGCGCGAGCATCTTGAGTCACTTGATGATGCTTCTCAGAAAGATGAGGGATTGCTTGGGCACTTGTTGCGGGTCGGTGCGCGTGTGGCGAATGATCTAGGACACGAGGCGTATCGGAGCGTAATTAATACCGGTGCCGGTGCGGGCCAGTCGGTGTTTCACTTGCACGTGCACGTGTTGGCTGGTCGCCCGTTAAACTGGCCACCAGGTTAGGCAGGATTTACAAGATTTTTCAAGATACTTCCTGTTACATCTTGTAAATCCTGTCCCTTAAACTCTCGGAGCTACTGCCCTAACAGCCTCTGACACGCCCGCCTCATACTTCTTAAAATTCTCATTGAAGCGACGCGCCAGATCCTTCGCCTGGCGATCGTACGCATCCTTGTCTTCCCAGGTGTTGCGCGGTTGCAGCACTTCGTTCGGCACGTCGGGACACGACACCGGAACGTTAACGCCAAAGATCGGATCGGGTGTGGTTTCAGTCTGCGCGAGGGATCCATTCAGAATCGCGCGAATCATTGCGCGCGTGTAACTGATCTTCATGCGCTTCCCAACGCCGTATGGTCCACCACTCCAACCAGTGTTAATCAACCAGCACGCAGCATTGTGACGTCCCATCTGCTTTCCGAGCAGGTCAGCATAAACACCCGGGTGCAGAACCATGAATGGCGCGCCGAAGCACGTCGAGAAAGTCGCTTGAGGTTCCGTGATACCTCTTTCAGTGCCCGCTACTTTCGCGGTGTAACCCGAGAGGAAGTGATACATCGCCTGTTCCGGCGACAAACGCGCCACCGGCGGCAACACGCCAAAAGCGTCAGCCGTCAACATGATGATGTTGCGCGGATTGCCGGCGTGACCTTCGGGCACGATGTTGCTGATGCTTGTCAGCGGGTACGATGCGCGAGTGTTCTCGGTTTTGCGTGCGTCGTCGAGATCGATCTCGCGAGTTACTTGATCGTAAACAACGTTCTCGAGGATCGTTCCGAACATTCTTGTGGTTCGATAAATGTCCGGCTCTGCTTCAGCCGACAACTTGATCACTTTCGCGTAGCAACCACCTTCGAAGTTGAACACACCATCTTCAGACCAGCCATGCTCGTCGTCGCCGATCAAACGGCGTTCCGGATCGGCCGAGAGTGTTGTTTTTCCAGTGCCGGAAAGACCAAAGAAGATTGCGACGTCGCCTTCGCTGCCGATGTTGGCTGAGCAGTGCATGCTCATCACGTCGCGCTGCGGCAACAGGTAGTTCATGATCGTGAACGCGCTCTTCTTCGTCTCACCTGCGTAAGACGTTCCGCCGATCAAGACCAGGCGCTGGCTGAAGTCCATCAGGATAAACGTTGGCGATCTCGTTCCGTCGCGTTGTGGATCGGCCTGGAAACTCGGAAAGTTGATGATCGTGAATTCGGGTTGGTGTGGCGCCGTCGTCGGATCGGTGATGAACATCGTGCGTGCAAAGAGCGAGTGCCACGCCAGTTCATTGATCACACGAATCGGTAGCCGGTATGTATGATCGGCGCCGACAAAGGTATCCTGCACAAAAAGGTCGCGGCCTTTCGCGTGGGCCATCATTCGATCTTTCAGTGCATTGAACTTCTCTTGCGTAAAATCTTTGTTGACGTCGCCCCAGAAAACTTTATCTTCACTGGAAGGTTCGCGAACGATGGCTTTATCTTTCGCAGCGCGGCCGGTGTGTTCACCCGTGTCGACGATCATCGCGCCGTGGTTTGAGAGAATGCCCTCTTCGCGGCGCGCGATCTCTTCATAAAGCTCTGACGGGATGAGGTTCCAGTAAACACGGGCTGGCTCTTTGATACCGTAATTATCCAGCTCGTACGAGGTGTTTTTCCGGCCCAGGTGTTCAGTCGTTGCGGCAGTGCGAATTGATGCCATTAGGCAGTCTCCAATCAAAGACAAAGAAGTTCAATAGAGCGACAGATTGAGGCACGTGGTTGATTACAAGATATCCGGGCTCTGGCGTTGTTGTGCGAGTTGGCGCAACGCGTCGGCGAGGTCGCGGGCGGCGCGCTCAATGCGATCAGCAGCGCTTTGCAACGATTCAACCTCGTCTGTTGAGCGAGAGACGACCAGCAATAGAGCGGCGTCCACTTGCTCTCGGAGACGATTTGCCTCATTTTCAGTTTCTTGTTCAGCGCGAGTTTTTTGGGAAGCTGTTGCCTGCTGGTTCATGCTGGAAATAATTTCGAACGGACCCCTATGTATGAATTACGCTAACGTGACCAGCTACATTGCTGGTTCACAAACGCTCGTTAAGTCTGACATTTGCGATTGATTCAGGCAAGTGCAGGTACCAGCTTTTGTCTCGTACGCGAACAAAGTCTCCCGATTCACGCATGACACCCGAGAAAAATTCCTTCACCGCTGCTGAGTGGAGACTCGTCCAGCGACTCAACACCCCCGCGAAGGTGCAACGTTTCTTCAGTTCGATGCCTTACAACTGGGAGCGCGATGGCGGCACCATGCGATCATTTCGCGAAATGGTGAAACGCAAGGAAGCCCACTGTCTTGAGGCAGCGGTGGCTGCGGCAGTGATTCTGGAGCAGCACGGTTACCCGCCGCTGTTGCTCGATCTCGAATCGCAGGATCTGCTGGACCATGTAGTGTTTGCTTTCAAGGTTGATGGAAAGTGGGGCTCAGTTGCGCGTTCGCGTGATGCCGGGCTTCACGGACGCAAACCGGTTTATCGGTCCGTCAGAGATTTGGCGTTGAGTTATTCCGATCCGTTTGTCGACTTAACCGGGCGGCTTAAAGGGTATGGCCTGACGAGTCTTTATGATTTGGGCGACTATGATTGGCGATTCTCACCACGCCGAATGCTGAAGATTGAGGCCCACCTGCGCGCCATTCCACACAAGCCTGTCAAAACTTCCGACCAGCGTTACGAGAAGTTGCACGCGCGCTATCGGCAATACAAAAAACGCTATCCCGATCGCACGCCGAGCTACTACGATAGTCGTCCCAATTGGCTCGTTTAGCCACGGATTTTCGCGGATAGGTTACGGATTGTGGTGTGGTATACTCGCGCCACAATAAATCCTCATCGGAGTTAACTCAAATGGCCTGGGTAAGTACATCACCATTCGTCAAGACGTATACGCTCGAGGAATTTTGGGAGCTTCCCGATCCGTCAGATCGTTCAAAACTAGAATTAATCGCAGGAGTCCTCTATATGTCACCCCCTCCTGGGTATCAACACGAAAACGTATGTAGCAAACTAAACCGCATGCTGTCTGACTATATGACAGCGTCTGGTGACAAAGGCACACTTTATATTCCTCGTGCGGGGATTATGAGAGAGCCCAACAGTTGGCTTGAACCTGATTTGTTTTACGTTTCTGCCGAGACTCAAGCTAAGCTCGATCCTGAGTATAGGACCACGGCTGACCTTGTCATCGAAGTGCTTTCACCTGGTTCTGCAATTTACGATCGAAATACTAAAGCAGATACTTATGCAGCGCTTGGTGTCAAAGAACTATGGCTTGTCGATGAGGCCTCGAAGATAATTGAGGTGCGGCTGTTGAACGGCAATCAATTCGGTCCGAGTCTTGCTCTTGAGAGTACAGATCTTCTGGAATCTTATGTACTCCGGGGTTTTGTCTTTGAGGTGGGCAGCGTATTTAGCGACTAGTCGTGGGCGGTTGCCGTAGCGGCGTCGCTCGCTCTCATCTTTCCTCGCGCATCCAGCAGCATGTGAACGATAACTGCGGCGACGATGATGGTGCCGCCGACGAGTGCCCACCGCGAGGGTTTTTCTCCAAGTACCAGGAAGACCCAGACGGGATTCAGGACTGGTTCGATGTAACAAATGATGCCGGCATCCAGCGACCTCACTCCGCGCGCCATGCCTGCCGTGAAAAGTGCATAAGAGATTCCGAGTTGGACCACTCCGAGATAGGTAACACTGAGCGCGTTATGACCATTTAGATTCAACAAGGCGGGCAATCCCCACCACGCAAGAGCAATCACTGCCAGTAGATTTCCATAGATCACAGAGGATGCGCGGTTGACTTCACGCGCCCGGGGATGACGCAGCAGAAGAAAATAGAACGCAAAGCAGAGCCCGGAGGCAAGCGCCATAACGTTTCCTTCGATGTCTTGAGGGCGGAGTTGGCCAACGAAGAACAATGCCATGCCACCGAGACACACCAGAACCGTTAAGAGATCACGCAAACGGAACCTTTCTTTGTAGATCAAAGGCTCAAAGATCATGACATACACCGGTGCGGTGTATTGCAGGAAAATCGCATTAGCTGCGGTAGTGGCTTTTGTTGAGAGCACAAAGAGCACGAGTAATACGGCATAAAGGACAGAGGCGGTCACCGAAATATTATTCAGGCCAAACCCTTCACGTCTCGTGAGGATCGCGACGGTGAGCATCGCGAACAGTGAGCGACAAAACGAGAGTTCCAGTCCGGTTAGTGTGTTCCACTTGATGAACAGCCCGCCCGTGCTCCAGAGCAACGCCGCAGCCAGGACGAGAAGGAGTGGTGAGACACGAAGTTTCACTGATTGTCGATGGATTTCTTCAAATATTTCCCGAATACTCCGTTCCAGGGAGGGATGACGATGGAAACGGCTCCCTGCGCCTGCGCCTGACACGCGAGGCGGATCAGCGGCTTCGATTCTGAAGTGTCAACGTAACCAAACTCCTTGATCTTCTTTCCTTCGCGGGCGGCAACGTCCGTGAGTTTTTCTGCGCCGCCCAGAACTCCAACCCAGCATGTCCCACACGATGCCGAGCGACACTCAACTGGAATCGGTCCTTCGACTCGTCGCGGATCAAGCTCACGCCAGTTGCGCGTGCGATCATCAGCCGCGCCCCACGCGAGATCCTGCATGTGATTCAAACGATACTTCGCCCGGTCGTCGTTCTCGTCGTAGGTGACAGTCCACTTCTTGTCTACGGTTTTGAGAAAACTCAAAAAGCCCTGACTATCATCCACTGCTCGTTCACGCAACACATCGGTGGGCGACTTGCGAGCGTGTTTTTTATCAATAAGAACCTGGCCCGGTGCAGCTTCGAACGCCGCCAATCCCACCTGTCTGATTGTCATGAAAGCGACTGCTGTGATGCCGATCACGAGTGACTCGTCAACCTTTGTAGTTTTAGCGACTTGCTGAGCCACGGATAAGATCTGATCTGAAAGACGATTTTCACTGATCGAGCCATGGGCGTGTTTTTCCACCGCGGCCTTCACGTCCGGCCAGTAACGATGTCCGTAAAGAAACGTGTGCGACGAATCAATCTGATCTTTCAGGTAATACTTGCCCTGCAGTAACAAACGCTGCGCAAGTGTCTCCGGATCCTCCGACTGCTCGAGCGCCTGAAAGAGTGACAACGGAAAAAACGCAAACCAGATCTGCGTGGCGTTGCGATCTACTTCGTGAATTGAACGTAATAGAGTGGTCAGTGTCGCTGACCACGCTTCTTCGTCTTGCTGTTCAAGAAAACCTTCGAAAGACATCAGAATCATTTGACAACACTTCCATTGCAGGAGTAAAAATCAGACTACCGAGCTCTATAGCGTCTCCCCAGAATATCCCAACGCATCCAGGAGGTTTAGATGGACGCCAATCGACCAGATGTTGCGAAATCAGGCCGTACATTCGACAGCGCTTACAGCTTTTCGTTCAGCGTCGGCATTGGCCTGGTGCTCTTCATTGCCGGCCTCGTAATCAGCCTGACACTTGGTCAGGGCGCGACCATCGGCCTCATTTTCGGCATCCCGCTACTCATCGCCGGCCTCGTCCTGCCGGTAATAATGATGCGTGACCTCTTCCACCACAACGAAGTTAACGGCGATTGTCCTTTCTGTGCTGCGCCAATCAAAACTTCTGACGCAACCATTCGTTTGAACTGCCCTTCGTGTAAGCGAGTGATCGAGGTGCGGGAAACAACGCTACAACCAGGCGAGTAAAGCTAGTACGCACTGGGAATCCAACTGCGTGTCCAGTAGTCGCTGAACGTGAGCGCAAACATAATCACCAGCCAGAATAAAGCCGACGCCACAATTACCCAAATCAGCCGCGCGCTGTAGCGCACGTGCATGAAGTAGAGCACGACAAAAGTAGCTTTCGTGATGGCGATAGTCATCGCGATGATTGTGTTGAGCTGCCACGGAAAATCCTGAAACGCCGCCAGCACAGTCAACCCCGTGCCCACCAGTAACACCAGGAAGATCGTCACGTAAATTCTGACTGGAACTATATGTTCGCTCATTCCGATTAACCGCCGTGCTCCAGGTGGCGTCCCAACAGGTAAAGCAGCGGGAACAGAAAGATCCACACAATGTCGACGAAGTGCCAGTAGAGCCCGATCACTTCTACCGGACTGTGATACTCCGGATCGAAGCGTCCCTTGAGTGAATAGATCAACAGAAATGTCAGTAGCCCGGCGCCGATGATCATGTGCAGCGCGTGCATGCCGGTCATCGCGAAGTAGATCCAGTAGAACATCTCGACCTGCTTCAAGGTTGCGCCCGGAAGCAGATGTAATCCGTGGTGGTGGGCTTCGGCTTCATTCTCTAAAAACGGACTGCTGGCTATCAAGTGACCCGGAATCAGATGATCGACATATTTGGAGTGATACTCGACACCCTTGATGCCAAGGAACGTCAAACCCAGGATCAGCGTCAAAACCAGGCACAGAATCTGAGGACGTCGCTTGCCGATCTGTGTGCTGTACACGGCCATGGCCATCGTGAAACTACTCAGGATCAGGACGCCCGTGTTAACTGCTCCAAGCGTGATGTCGAGGTGATTGCTGGCCGACGCAAAAGCTGCCGGAAACTTCCCTCGGTAAAGCGTGTAAGCCAGAAACATCCCGCCGAAGAACATGATCTCGGTCACGAGAAACACCCACATTCCCAGCGTGCCGGCTTCACGTTGCTGCTCCATGTTCTCGAAATGGTGCTGCAACGCGCGGTGGCCGTGCGCTTCAGATGTTGCTGCGTGACTGTTTATTACATCCGCCATGTTTTAGTCTCAAGCCTGCTCTAATTCCGGTTTGAACTTACCTACAACCTCAGTCTCTTCCACGGGCGCGAATTCGTAAGCTTCCCACGTCACGATCGGCGTTACTTCAAAATTCTCAGTCGGTGGCGGCGACGGCGTGCGCCACTCGAGTCCCGGCAAGTGCCATGGATTCGCCTCAGCATGTTTGCCGTAACGCATGGACCACACGAAGTAAATGGCCGGAATCAACATTCCGAATCCTAGAATCGATGCGCCTGCGGTCGAGAGCACATTGAACACCTGAAACTCCGGCGGATAAGCATGATATCGCCGCGGCATACCGAGATAACCGGCGACAAACTGCGGCAGGAACGTCAGGTTGAATCCGACGAAGATCACGAGCGCACTGAAGCGTCCCCAACCTTCGGGATACATTCGTCCGGAAATTTTTGGCCACCAGTAGTGCAGTCCACCGAGATAACCCATCAACGCTCCGCCGACCATAATGTAGTGGAAGTGTGCGACGACGAAATAGGTGTCGCTCAAGTGCACGTCGACGGCGAGTGACGCCAGGAACAAACCGGTCATGCCGCCGACTGTGAACAGGCCGATGAATCCGAGTCCGTAGAGCATTGGCGTGTCGTACGAAATCGATGATCTATAGAGCGTCGCCGTCCAGTTGAAGACTTTGATCGCCGAAGGAATCGCGACCGCAAAGCTCAAGAACGAGAAGATCATTCCCGCGTAAACCGATTGGCTGGTCACGAACAGGTGGTGACCCCAGACCAAAAAGCCAAACACTGCAATCGCCAGACTCGAAAACGCGACGAAGCTGTAACCAAAGATGTTCTTGCGCGAGAAGTTTGCGATCAACTCGCTGACCACACCCATCGACGGCAGGACCATGATGTAGACGGCCGGATGGGAATAGAACCAGAACAGGTGTTGAAAGAGAATCGGATCCCCGCCCAGGGCGGGATCAAAAATTCCGACTCGTGATACCCGCTCAAACGCCAGCAACAAAATCGTGATCGCGATCACGGGCGTGCCGAGCACCATGATCAGGCTGGTCGCGTAGTGAGACCAGATAAACAGGGGCAGACGAAACCACGTCATGCCGGGCGCTCGCATCGTGTGAATCGTGACGATGAAGTTCAGCCCGGTCAGAATCGAGGAGAAGCCGTTTATGAAAATCCCGAGACCAGTAGCGACTACATACGAGTTTGAGAACGTCGTACTGAAAGGTGTGTAGAACGTCCAGCCCGTATCTACGCCACCCGCGAGCAATGCGTAGATGGTTATGACGCCGCCCAGCAGATAGACGTACCAACTCAGAAGATTGATTCGTGGAAAAGCGAGATCTTTAGCCCCAATCATCATCGGCACGAGGAAGTTCCCCAGCGTTGCCGGTATCGATGGAATGAGGAAGAAAAAGATCATTATGATGCCGTGCTGAGTGAAGACCTTGTTGTATGTCGCTGACTGGAGAAAGTCGCCCTGCGGCGTGAGCAGCTCAAGGCGAATCATCAATGCGTACAGACCGCCGATGAAGAAGAAGAAGGTGATTGACCCGAGATACAACAGCGCGATGCGCTTGTGATCCTTAGTCAACAGCCACGACTTCAAGCCGTACTGGGCATTGATGTAGTTGACCTTCGATGGTACTGGTGGTTCGTAATACTCTATCGGTCTCATACTGCTACTTTCTTCTCTGTGCAACCTCTGTGTTTCTCTGTGTCTCTGTGGTTGTTGTATCTCGGGTTCCTATAACCACAGAGACACAGAGAACACAGAGGTTGCACAGAGAAGCCCCTTACCTCTGATTCTGCGTTGGCGACGCTGCCTGACGCGGAGCGGGCGTTGCTGTCGTTGGCGGCGTCTGCGTCTGTCCTCCCGCCGGTAGCGACTTAATAAACGCGGTCAATTGCATCAACTGATCCTCAGTAACCTGACCCTGGAACGTGGGCATGATTGCACCAAACCCCGCGACCAGTTTCGCCTGCGGATTGAGGATCGATTCACGCACGTATCCCTCGTCGACGAGCACCGATTCTCCGGTTTGCAATTGCGTTTTCTTGCCGAATACGCCGGCTAACGTCGGCCCGCGTCCGCCTTCGCCGTTTGCTCCATGACAGGAAGCGCAGCCGAGTGATTGGAACAACTGCTGGCCTTGAGCCGCTGGTGTTCCGCTGCCTGCGTTGCCACTGAGCCAGTTATCAAACTCTCTCGGTTCCATGACGACGATCGAGCCCGTCATTCCCGAGTGGTTCATGCCGCAGTACTCGGCGCAAAACAGGTGATAAGTTCCGGGTTTTGTCGCTTCAAACCACAACGTCGTGTACTTGCCCGGCACGACGTCCATCTTGGTGCGAAACGCAGGCACGAAGAAATCGTGAATAACGTCTTCAGACGTCATAATCAACTTGATCTTCCGACCCACGGGAATGTGCAACTGGTTGATCTCGCGCTGGCCGGTCGCGTGTTGCAGCTTCCACATCCACTGCTTTCCGACCACGTAAACTTCGATAGCATTTGCCGGCGGTTTGTACTGCTGGAAATAAACCTGGGCGCCCCAGCCAAACATCGTCATCGCGATGATGAAGGGGATGATGGTCCAGAGAGTTTCCAGCTTGTGCGAACCGGCGATGGGCCGCGGAATCTCGTACGGCGTGCGGCGTCGATAACGAATCACGAAAAAGATCAGCACCGACGAGATGAGCAGCGCAAAGAAGAGAGTGACACCCGAAAGATAGAAGTAGAGTGCATCCACCTTCCATGACAAGGTCGAAGCGCTTTCCGGCACCAGTGGAATCCACGACTGCATTAGCTAGCGGCGCCTCCAGTTTTTACTTCCCTCAGTTTAGGGTTACGGCTCTTGAGAAGCAGAATCATCGCCGCGAGTCCGAGCAGTGTTGCCACGCCGGCAATGCGCATGACTTTCATTATTGCCACGCCATACCTGCCGGTAGCTGGATCGTAGTGGTAACAATAGAGCAGCAGTTGCTCGACGGGACTCCCAATCTTGTTTTCCGACGACTCGATCAATCCCAGACGCAGATCGCGCGCGGGATAGTCGACGCCATAGAAGTAACGTGAGAGTTTTCCCTGCGGTGTTGTCACCATGATGCCGCTGGCGTGTGCAAACTGTTTTGTCGCTTCGTCGTAGCGATAGTGAAACCCGACTGCGTCGGTTAATTGCGTGATGCTTGGTTGATCGCCGGTCAGAAAGTGCCAGCCGCTGTTTGCGCCCGCCCGCATTCGCTCGGGCAGGTATTTCATATAGACCTGCTTCTTGGCGGTGGCGAGCGTATTCGTTTCGCGCGGATCGAAACTGACTGTCACCACGTCATAGTCTTTCCCAATCTCAAACGGCAAAACACGAAACGACGTCACCATGGCGTTGAGTACTTGCGTGCAAAGCATTGGGCAATCGTAGTAGACGAACGCGAGCACGACTGGCTTCTGTCCGAAATACTGACCGAGCCTCACGGGCTGACCGCTCTCATCGCGAAACACGAGATCGAGCGGCAACTGTTGGTCCAATTTCTGTTCAATTCGAACTTCACGCAGAGCTGTCGGTAATCCCGTCGATGGATTTCCCGTTTCCGGACGCGCACCGTACAACGGTGAGCTCGGACCCGGACCCCCGGGTTGTGCAAATGTTGTTGCAGACAACAAAAAAACCAGCCACAGATGACACAGATACTTCATTGCAGTCTCTTCTCTACTACTCGACCGGAACTCCACGCGGTCGGCGTGCCGATCGCGTAGTCGGACAATTTTCCGCCCGGCCCTTTAACCGTTGTTGGCAATCCGGACGAAATGATCTGCTGCATTGCCTGGTCGATCGGCATGCCGACGACCTTGCCGGACTGATCTTTTAATCCGGTTTTGAGATTCTCATTCCACTGCTCGCGAAGAGCTCTGTACTCAGCTTGTGGTATGGCGTTCTCAAGATTCTTTGTCTGCCCGTTTTCGAATGTGATCTGAAAACCAGGTGCTGACTGGAGTCGTGGCTCAGGTGGCAGCACGTCTTCTTTCTTAGTTAGAGCCATCGGACCACGCTTGGGTTCTTTGGCCTCCTGCGCATTGAAGTAATTGAACAACAGCCACATGCCTGCCGACACTGCGGCAGTCGCAAGCGTCAGCACGACAACAAACGTGAGCACGCCTCGCACACTGACATCGCTCGTCTCGTGCGTGACTTCGACGTTGCGAATGTGCGAAACGTCCGGCGTTTCCGTCTTATGCCCGTTGCCTTTGTGTTTGTCTTTCATCCGTGTAAATCCGTGTAAATCCGTGGCTAACTAATGTCCACCTGCATGCATTTGCTCAACCGTCGATTCAAACTGTGGATCGTTAATCGGAATCAACGATCGTTTACCCAACTGCCACGTAAAGAACGCCAGCCACAAACCACCAAAACCAATAAACGAGATCACGTCGAGCCAGATCCATTTGTGATCCGGAAACGCGGGCACGAGCATCCACAAAAGATCCACGCTACGCATCACAAGGACCAGTACCGCAATCACCACCAGCTTGCGCGGATTGCGTTTGATACTCCGCGACAACAGAAACAAGAACGGCGCCGCGAAATGGAGTATTCCAATCGTGATGATGAGCGCGCCCCAGCCGCCGTGTATTCGCTTGATGTACCAGCCGATCTCTTCCGGAAGATTGCCCGACCAGATAATCAGATACTGTGAAAACGCGAAGTAAGCCCAGAGCATGACGAGCGCCAGCAGCAGTTTTCCGAGATCGTGGAAATGCAGCGGCGCGACGATTCGCTTCATCGGTTCTTCGCGTGAAAGCGCCGCCATCACGGCGATTACGAATGCGAGTGCGCTGAGACTCCAGGCTGCGACGTAGATGAATCCGTAAATCGTCGAGAACCATTCCGGTTCGAGCGACATGTACCAGTCGACAGACGCAAACGTAACACTAAAAATCAGTGCCACCATTCCCGGACCTGCCAGGAGTCGCATGTTCTTCGTGTAACGATTGTCGGCGGTGCGATCCTGCGCGAGTGACCACTGATTGAAGAAAAACACAAGGGTTCCCCAGATCGCGAAGTAGACGACAGCGCGGATGGTGAAGAACTTCAGGTTCAGATACGGCGTCTTGAAACGGACGATATCCTCTGTCGGGGCCTCTGCTACATTAGCCCAGTGGTGATAGATCGAGTGCGCGCCTAGAAGAATCGGGATAAACAAAATCGCCATCAAAGGCAGCACTCTCGTTGCAGCCTCGAGCGAACGACGAATCACTAATCCCCAGCCGCCACCCGTCAGGTGTTGCAGCATCAGCAGCGCGAGTGAGCCGACGGTGATTCCGGTCCAGAACGTCCAACCGATCAGATACGACTCAAAGAACCGGTGACTGTTGAAAAAAGCCCCGGCGACGAGCGCAACCACGCCCACGATGCCGACGATCAGCGCGCGCTTTTGGAAGTCAGACATATTCGGAGGATTGAATGATTGAATCATCGATGTCCTCCGGCGGTTGATGGTGTTGGCGATGCTGCCGGCGAAGTTTGTGGCGCCGGGCTCGCCGAAGCGGCGGCGTTGTTTTGTTGACTCAGTTGAAGCGCGCGAATGTAAGTGATGATGGCCCAGCGGTCCTGCACGGGAATCTGTGACGCATAGGACGGCATCGCGCCCCAGCCATTTGTGATCGCGTCGAAGAAGTGTCCGACGGGTGCTTGTCGCAGGCGGTCGTCGTTAAATGAAGCAGCACGACGAAAACCGCGACGCACGATCATGCCGTCGCCGTTGCCGGTTAACCCGTGACATGCGGTACAGAAGATTTCGTAGCGTTCACGGCCACGATCGACGACTTCTTTGGTCACGGGGAATGGGAAAGTATCGATATCGTCAGGATATGTGTTCGCCGGCGCGCCTGCTGTCGGTTGCTGTGTTGCAGGTGTTGCAGTTGCACGAGGAGCATTTGCCTTCTTTCCCGTGAAGTACTCTGCGTTAGAACGCAGTTGACCGCGCGGAATCGTTCCGTCGATTGGTTGCCGCATCGAAGTTCCGTCGCCGAAGAAAGACGTACCGCGGTAAGGCTTCATCTTCGGCTGGTCCTGCATGTCGCGTCGGCAGCCGGTGATAACGATCAATCCGAGCAGCAAAAGGAGAAGAGCTTTCTCACGCAAAGGCGCAAAGAAGGCGCCAAGACGCAAATTAACTTTGCGACTCATTCTTGTCTTTGCGCCTTTGCGTGAAAAATTTCTGCTAGACATCGACATCGTTAACTTCAAGCGCATTCAAACTCTTCAACAACTCAATCACTTCCGCGTGATGAAACTTCGGATCGTTCGCCTCGATCGCCAGGAAGAATCGATCGCGCGTCGCCATCGCAAAATTCGGCAGATTGAAAACCGGATGGTATGGCTGCGGCAGTTTGTTGAGCACCAGCATCCCAAGCACTGCCGAGAACGCCGCCACGAGCACCGTCATCTCAAACGTAATCGGTATGAATGCGGGCCAACTGTTGTACGGCTTGCCGCCCACATTGATCGGGTAGTCGATCACCTCAATGTAGTACTGCATCAAGAACCCGCCGATACCGCCAACCAACCCGCCGATAAAAACAATCAACGGCAAACTCGTGTGCGTGAAACCGATCGCTTCCGACAGTTCTTCAATCGGATAAGGCGAGTAGCCGTTGATGCGCCGATAACCGAGTGAATAGACGCGACGCGCTGCAGCAACCAGATCCGAGGGATTCTCAAATTCCGCAACCACGCCATACAGCGGTGGCGCGTGACGGCGGTGCGTGCCTCCTGAGGTAACGTGGATCTGTTTGTTTTCTGTTTCCAACTACTCCTCCACCTCTGCTTCCGGCAGGATCGTGCGCATCTCGAAGATCGAGATCATCGGCAGGAAGCGAATAAACAAAAACAGGAGGGTAAAGAAGAATCCGATCGTTCCGATAAACATCGCCCAGTCCCACTGCGTCGGTTGGTACATGCCCCACGACGACGGCAGGTAGTCGCGATGCAGACTGGTCACGACAATCACAAACCGCTCCAGCCACATGCCGATGCTGACAACGAATGAAATTATCCAGAGTGCCAGCAGGTTGGAACGAATTTTCTTAATCCACAAAAACTGCGGCGTGATGATGTTGCAAAGAATCAACGCCCAGTAATAAAGCGAATATGGACCGTGCATACGGTTCCAAATCATGAAGCGCTCGTACTTGTTGCCGCTGTACCAGCCAAAAAACGCTTCCATGATGTAGCCGTAACCGACGATGAGTCCGGTGGCGAGCATCACCTTGGCCATGTTGTGCATGTGGCGCATGGTGATGAAGCCTTCGAGGCCGTAGAACCTGCGGAGGGGAATCGTCAACAGCAGCACCATCGCGAAGCCCGCGTAAATTGCGCCCGCGACGAAGTACGGCGGAAAGATCGTCGCGTGCCAACCGGGAATAATGCCGACTGCAAAGTCGAAACTGACGATCGTGTGAACTGAAAGCACGAGCGGCGTGGCGAGTCCCGCGAGCAGCAGATACGCCATCTCATAGCGATGCCAGTGACGCGCAGAACCACGCCAGCCCATCGCGAGCATGCCGTAGAGAATTTGAAATGGTTTACTGCGAGCGCGATCGCGAAGTGTGGCGAAGTCAGGAATGAGACCGACGAACCAGAACATCGCCGACACGGTTGCGTAAGTTGAGACCGCGAAGACGTCCCACATCAACGGGCTGCGAAACTGCGGCCAGATTCCCATCGTGTTCGGATAGGGGAACAGCCAGTACATCAGCCACGGGCGCCCGAGGTGAAAGATCGGGTACATGCCGGCCTGGGCCACTGCGAAAAGCGTCATCGCTTCGGCGAAGCGGTTGATCGACGTGCGCCAGCGTTGTCGCAGCAAAAGCAGAATCGCAGAGATCAGTGTTCCCGCATGACCGATTCCGATCCACCAGACGAAGTTGAGAATGTCGATGCCCCACGCGACGGGCACGTTGACGCCCCACAATCCGATACCGACGAACAAGAGGTTCGTCATCGCGAGCATCATCAACTGAAAGAGGGCAAACGAAATCGCAAAGCCAAAGAACCACGCCAGCGACGTCTTTCGTTTCAAGACGATCGAGCTGATTTTGTCGGTCACGGATGCAAACGTGAGCCCCGGATCGATCACGGGCGACGTCGAGTGCATCGGACCTTCGGTGTATGGCTTTGGCGCTTCGTCTTGCATCTGAAATCCATCCACAGATTACGCAGATGTTTTATTTAATCTGTGTAATCTGTGGATTCGGGTTCTTCAACTGCGACAAATAAGTCGTGCGCGGCTTGGTGTTCAGTTCGCCGAGCAACGAATAATTCCGCTCGCTTTGTTTTAACTTCGACACGCGGCTGGTCGGATCGTTCACATCTCCAAACACAATCGCTTCAGTCGGACAGACCGCCTGACACGCGGTGACGATCTCACCGTCGTAAACTTTTCGATCCTCGAGCTCAGCCTGAATCTTTGCGTTCTGAATGCGCTGCACGCAGTAAGTGCACTTCTCCATCACGCCTCGACTGCGGATCGACACTTCAGGATTCCGCATCAACTGGTATGTCGGCTGGTCCCAGTCCTGATAAAGGAAGAAATTGAACCGTCGCACCTTGTACGGGCAGTTGTTCGAACAATACTTCGTACCGACACAGCGGTTGTAAACCATGTCGTTCAAACCCTCGGCGCTGTGTACTGTGGCGTGCACCGGACAAACAGGCTCGCACGGCGCGTTCTCACAGTGCATGCAAGGCACCGGCATGAAGTTGATGCCCTCGGGATGATTCGGATCGAAGCCTTTGAAATAAGTATCGAGGCGAATCCAGTGCATCTCGCGACTCCGAACCACTTCATGCTTGCCGACGACGGGAATGTTGTTCTCTGACTGGCAGGCGACTGTGCACGCATTGCAGCCGATGCAGTTGTTCAGATCGATCGCCATGCCCCAGGCGTAATTCGGTGCGTTTTGTGACTGGTCTTTGTAGTTGTAACCGGGCTCGTAGAGCGACGGATGACCGTGCTTCTCTTCTTCTGCGTGCTCTCCGCTTCCCTCATTCAGAAACTTCTCGAGGGTCAGCGAACGAACAACATCGCGCTCTTTCGTAGCGAAGTTTGGATCTTCGAGATTGAAATGAAGCTGTGTTGTCGCGAGCTGATAGTCGCGACCGGTATTCGTAATCTTTGCGCCGGTCTTGAACCAGGGTTCCTGGGCAGTCCGTATCTTGTAAGCGTCGAAGCCCACCTGTTCGCCGTCGTTTCCGCTTCCAACCTTGCCTGCCAAACGGCGTCCATAACCGAGATGGATCGTAACCACTCCATCGGGTTGACCGGGCATGATCCACAGCGGCGCAGTAACTTTGTGATTTGGTTCGGTAGTGATCTCAACCAGCGGCACGTAGTGTTCACGGCCATGGGTCGCGCCACCATTGTCCTTCGCGTTCGCAATTTGTTGCGCCGAATTCGGGCTGACGATTGCGACGTTGTCCCACGTGACTTTCGTCAATGGTTTGGGAAGTTCCTGCAACCAGCCGTTGTTTGCGAAGCGCCCGTCGTAGATAGATGGATCAGTTCGGAACATCAGCTCGAACGTACCCGGCGCTGCCTGTTGCGCAGCCTGTGTTTGTTGATTGGCCCAACCGGAATTCACTGCGACGGTTTTTGTTTGATACGCCGAGTTTGCAATGTAGCCATCGTGAATCGATTCTCGCCACCAGCGTTCAAAATCCGCCGACGGAGACGGTGAAGGAGCGGGAGGCGCAGCCGGCGCAGGTGAAGCAGTACGAGCCGCTTGTGGAGCGGGTGTCGCTGCTGGTCGCGGGCTTTGATTATTTACTGCACTAGTCGCCGGACTTTGGCCCGATTGCAACTGATTACGATTCGTCTGCCAGAAAGTCTTCACCATATCGTACGGCTTGCGGTCGTACTGATCCGTGAAGATCGCCAGCAGTTCGTAGGCAGTCTTGCCTTCATAGAGCGGCTGAATCAGCGGCTGCATGATCGTGACCGTGCCGTCGTATGAACGTGTGTCTCCCCACGATTCCAGGTAGTGAGCCGCAGGCACATGCCAATGACTCCACTCAGACGTTTCGTCCTTGTATTCGCTGAGATGAACAATCCGGTTCTTGTTGTTTTGGTTTGCGATTTTTTGTAACCGGTCGGAACTGAGCTTCAGATCGACAGGCGTGTTGTGAACGGGATTGCCGCCGATTATCACCAGCAACTCAACCAGTCCCGCATCGATGTCAGCAAGCAGTGCCTGAAGTGACTCTCTGTGATCGACTGGATTGATTTCTAAAGGATCGGTGTAGAAAACCGTTTTGCCGACGTTGCCGAGCGCGCTATTCATCGCATGCGCAAGTGCATGAATGAAAGGTGGCTGATTGTCGCCCGCAAGCACGATACTCGCGCCGTTGTGTTGTTGCAGATCCTTGACGAGTGGACCAATCCAAGCCAGATCTCCGTTAGTCTTGCTCGGATCAAATGTACTACCCGGAGCGAATGGACCTTCTTTTCCAAGTAATGGCTGCGCCAGGCCGGCGACGCCGGCTGAAGCCGCAATCATTGAAGCAACACCTGCAAACTCACTTGGCTTAACTTCCCACGTGTGATCGCCTATCGCGCCCGTATTCGACGGCGTCGTCTCGACGACGTAGAGACGATTCATCTCTTTGTTCGTCTCGGTAATACGCCGGCGCGCAATGAAATCGCGCGAATATCGCAAATAACCCGGGAAAGTCGGTGCAAGAAAATCGCAGTCGAGCGAAAGAACTCGCTGAGCCAAATCAAATCGATACGTCGTGTTTACGGGCTGTCCGACGGCCATGATCGCGCCGGCCCGCGCGTTGTCGCGATTGGCGGGCTCGTACTGGTGCCACTTCGCCTGCGGCAGCGCCGTTTGTACTTCCTTCATCAGCGCGCCAAACGTCGGCGAGATGATTGACTCGGTCAGAAAGCGAATGCCCGCGCCTTGTTTCGGACGTTGCTCGTCGAGCATCGAACGCATCTCACCGACAAACGCCGTCCACGTGCGGATATCCTCACGATAAGTGAGCGTCGGTGAACGATCCGGATCGTAAAGACTCAGAATCGACGCTTGCGTGAAAATGTCTGTCGCACTTGACCCGCGTGGATCACGAATCGGATCCTCAGGCGGAAAATCGGTGGGCCGATTGTTTGGATGGTCCGGATTGCCTTCGATCTTCGTCGGCCGTCCCTCGTTGCTGCGCACGATCACGGGCGTCGCGGCGCCAAACAACGGCGCAGCAGTCGCGAAGAAAAGTGCTTTGCCGGGAACGTACTCTTCCGGTTGTTTGACGTTTGGAACGATCTTCTCGGGTGGTTGGAAAACGCAACCAGTCAAACCGGCGAGGGCGAGCGAAGCACCCATCAGCTTGATGAACGTGCGACGCTCGATCGGGTCAAGCCAACCTTCCGCCTGTTGCGGAAACTCACGCTCGACAAACTCACGAAACACGGGCGTATCGGCGAGTTCCTCAAGACTGCGCCAGTATTTCTTTCCGGCGCGCGGCGTTTCAGCATCCTGCAAAGCAAGAATGTGATCGCGCATCAGCTTGAAATTTATGTGACGGTCGCTATCGCTCATTTCAAAACGTCTTTAGCGGTGACAAGTCGAACAACTCGTCAGAATCTCTTTGCCCTGGATTCGATAATCAGCTTTCCACTTCAAGCCGTCTTTCAATTCGTCGGCAGTCTTATTTTCGGGTCGCCAGGTCATGTCAAAAATCTTGTCATGAGGCCGGATAAATCTCTCCGGCGCGCGATGACATTCCAGACACCATTCCATCTGTAAACTCTTGGCTTGGTATAGGATAGGCATCTCGTCGATGCGACCGTGACACGTCGAACAACCGACGCCTTTTTTTACGTGAATGCTGTGATTGAAATAGGCGTAATCGGGAAGATCGTGAACGCGAATCCACTCGATTGGTTTGTTGTCTCGGAAACTTGCGCGGACTGGTTCGAGGTATGGACTGTCAGCCCAGATCTGCTTGTGACAGTTCATGCAGGTGTTGGTCGAGGGCAATCCTGCAGACGCTGCTGTTTCGACTGACGTGTGACAGTAACGACAATCGATGCCATCGTCACCAACGTGATGTTTGTGACTGAATTGAACCGGTTGCTGTCGTTCAACCCACTGACCGGTGTTCCACGACGAACGGTTTAGTTCAACTGCGACCCACAACAATGCAACAGCGATGAACACGGCGCCATAAATGGTGATTTTGGCGAGCGCGTTAGTGCTGTGATGGAAGATCTGTGGCATCGCCGCAGGTCAAACCTGTGGGGGCGCTACTCTGCCCACTAACCTTTCGAACAATGTTGTATTGCGAATAACGTCGTACTTTATCAAATGGAAGGGGAATTTCAAACGGGGCCACAAAAAGCATAAAAAGAGTTAGCCACAAAGATGCACAAAAAGCACAAAACAGAAAAAGAAATCATTTTGTGGTCTTTGTGCCTTCTTGTGGCTAATTATTCTGTGTTCGCGTCGCGGGCGAGGAGGGCGGCGCCGATTGGGGCGCCATCGAGGCCGAGTTTTGCGGCAACGATCTCTGTTGCTTCAAAACAAGGCTGAAATGCTCTGCGTTTCACTTCCTGAATGATTGGATTGAGGATTAGTGCGCCGGCGTCCATCACACCACCGCCAAGCACAACGAGTTCGATGTTTAGTAGATTGATAACACTCGCAACGCCGGTGCCGATGTACTTTCCGGTGCGCTCGATCATCATGAGCGCAAAATCGTCGCCGTCTTTAGCCTGGTGTGCAACATCCTCGGCAGTAAATGATTTGTTGAGTGCGAGTCGCGATAGGGATGAAGTTGAATCGCGATTGAGCCGTTCGCGCGCGCGTCGAACGATGCTTGGCGCTGAAGCGACGGTCTCAAGACAACCGGTGTTACCGCAAACACATTCGATGCCTTCGGTGTCGATCGTGATGTGACCAACTTCACCGGCGAAGCCTGAAGCGCCGGTCCAAAGCTTTCCGTCGAGGATGATCGCGCCGCCGATGCCGTTTCCGATCATCATGTAGAACAGGTTGCGCGCACCTCGGCCGGCGCCGACTTTGTACTCGCCGTAAGCTGCGGCGTTCGCGTCGTTTTCGAGTTCCACTCGCAGGCCGGTGGCTCGCATCAACTCGCCGTGAAGATCCTCAACCGTAGTTGCCGGAAGATCTCGCGGTGCGATTACGCGATCTGTTTGCCGATTAACGAGGCCAGGAATGGCGACGCCGATCGCAGCGATTGAGCTTCGTGAGCCGAGCTCCTCGACCATCGCCGCGAGCTGTGGGATCAGTTGTTTGGGAGCGACTTCGGCAACTTTCGTGTTGATCAGCGTTCCACTCTGGTCTATCAGGGCCGCACGCGCCTGAATGCCGGATACGTTGATACCGATGAAATTACTTCCTGGAGTGCTCATGGCAATAAGTCTGGTCTGGGCGGAAGAAGCTGCGTGGACGAAGAATAGTCGAGGGTTCAGGGGCTGTCAAACAGGCGGTTCAGGGAGTAGAATCAATAGGTACTATAGGTCAGATAGGTCTATAAGATTTGCAGCATGCAAATTCGCTCCATACTTCTACCCACCGATTTCAGCGAGTGTGGCAACTACGCTCTCTCCTACGCCGCATCGCTGGCGCGTACATTTGGAGCGTCAATCATCTGCGTCAACGTGATCGAACCGATTGTGCCGACTGTTGGTTATTCCGGTATGACCGAGCCATTGCCAATCGCGGACATTACCGAGCAACTTGAAGATTCAGCCGAGCGTGAATTGCCAAAGCTCGCCGAATGCGACGAGTGTTCGGGAATCGACGTCGAAGAGCTCGTCGTTCACGGCGAAGCAGCTTCCGAGATTGTGCGGGTAGCGAAGGAACGTGACGTGGATTTGATTGTAATTTCGTCGCACGGCCGAACGGGTTTGGGACGCATCCTCTTTGGTTCCACAGCCGAGTCGGTAGTGCGACATGCCTCTTGCCCGGTTTTGGTGGTCAAGCCTCCCCAAGAGGAAGAAACGGAAGAGTAGTAGTCAACAGTTAGCCCTCCAGTTTATTCTGTCAGCCGCCAACGGCTGATCTTTTACCTGGCTTCATATTTAGTAATTAAGCCCTGGTTTATACATGCACCTCGACTTCGTCAACGATTTACTCTTTCAATACGGGCTCTACGCACTTTTCATTCTCGTCATGTTGGAAGGAGACATCACACTCCTTTTGGCGGGCGTGCTCGCTCACAGCGCGTTTTTCGGCGACTACAGCTTTGCTCGGGTGTTGCTGTGGGGGACGATTGGTGGCTGTTTGAGCGACAACCTCGCCTATTTTGCCGGGCGCGGGTTCTGCGAGGGTGTCAAACAGTTTCGCTTTTACCGCGCTGCACAACCTCGACTGCAAAACTTGACGACGAAATTTGGTCCACTCTCGATTTTCCTCTCCAAATATATTTACGGACTGCGTTGGGCGTCGTGCGTGTTTTATGGCGTTGGGCGAATGCCTTACCTGCGGTTTCTTATTCTTTCGTTTGCGAGCTGTTTCATGTGGGTTTTTATACTCGCGGGCGCGGGCTACTTCTTCAGTGGCGCGGTGATGGGGCTGATCGGCGATTTCCAGCGACTCGGCAAAGTATTACTCGTGATCGTGCTGCTCGGTATCGTCGCCTTTTACTGGATCGAGAGATTTTGGCTGTCGCCAAAGGTGGAAGAAGCCAATCCCGAGCGTCTTCAGGAACTCGAACACGCCGCCACCGAGAAACTACAGGATCTGCGCGAGGAGATTCAGGAACACATCCCGTTCAAACATCAGCGACGAGGGGATAAGAAGCCAGAGAGCGATGGTGATTAGCCAGCTTTGAGCTTTGTGCCTGGTTCTTTGTTATTCTAAAGACGAAGCACCAGTACAAAGAACAAAGATCAAAAACAAAGTCACAGATTGAAAAATGATAATTGAATCAACCGCACCTCCTCGTGTCGACCTTGCCGGCGGCACTATCGACATCTGGCCGCTTTATCTTTTTCATCCGGGCGCCACGACCGTAAATTTTGCACTTTCAAATCATGCGCGTTGCCGCATTGAGACGCGCGACGATGGTCGCATTATTCTCGAATCTCGCGATCGAAAAGTTTCTTTTGAAACGCACCTGTCCGCACTCGAAGACTTGTTGCAGGAAGAGCGTCTCGAGCTGGTTTCGAAGCTGGTTCACTTCTTCAAGCCCACCACAGGATTTCATCTGATTGCTGAGGCTAATGTGCCGGCAGGCGCGGGTCTTGGAGGTTCATCGGCGCTCGCGATTGCGTGTATCGGTGCATTGAACCGGCTGGTTGGTAACCGTTACGAGGAACGGAAGTTTGTGACAATCGCGGCGAATATCGAATCGACCGTGATCAAGGTGCCGGCTGGTTTCCAGGATTACTATCCGCCGCTTTTCGGATCGGTTTCGTGCGTGCATTTTCGTCCGGATGGAATTGAGCGGGAAGCGCTCGACGTAAACATCGAGGAGCTCGAAAAGCGGATTGCGATTTGTTACACGGGCGAGCCGCGAATGTCCGGAATCAACAACTGGGAAATCTACAAGCGCCACATTGACGGCGATTCCGAGTTGTTTGAGTTGTTCGACGGTATTCGTGATTCCGCGCGGAGTATGCGGGAAGCGTTGCTTGCGGACGACTGGGGCAAAGTTGCGGCGACGATGAAGCAAGCCTATCCGAATCGGAAGCGATTAGCTCCCACCATTACCACACCACAAATGGACATGCTGGTCGAGAAAGCACTCGCTAACGGCGCCGAAGCTGCGAAAGTCTGCGGTGCGGGTGGCGGCGGCTGCATCGCGTTTCTGTGTGCGTCAGGACGACGCGGAGACGTCGAAGCGGCGTTGGCGGCGGAAGAAGGCGCCGAAGTTCTCGATTGGAAACTCGCCCAAGAGGGACTTGTCGTTACAGAAACCTAAAGGTTAGTTTAGCCACGGATTTCACGGA
Source organism: Pyrinomonadaceae bacterium (assembly GCA_036006625.1). Lineage (GTDB taxonomy): Bacteria > Acidobacteriota > Blastocatellia > Pyrinomonadales > Pyrinomonadaceae > PSRF01. Next base: position 24,471 of record DASYPN010000130.1, read on the forward strand.
TTAAAGAACCGATCCGTTCAAAGATCCGCGTTAATCCGTGTTACCTTCGGAGCGTTGCTTCGCGGCGGCTGAGACGGCGGCGAGGCGTGCGACTTTTTGTTGGAATGTTTCGCCAGGCACCGGGCCGGTGTCGACCACGCCGCAATACGTCGAGCGCTTCATGAGTGAACGATCGGCATTGCCAGTCGGTTTGTGTGCGGGTGCTGATGACGCAGCCGGTGCGGCTGTTGCTGTATGAGGCGGTACTTCCTGATCGGGTGCGAGTGACGTCAGGACTTCAGTTACTTCGGCAGCTGACGGAGCCTCACCGCTTTCTTCAGCACGCTGCTTCGCGCCGGCCGAAACGGCTTTCAATCTCGCAACCTTCTGTTCAAAAGTCTCACCCGCGACTGGTCCAGTGTCCTTAACTCCCGCATAAGTCGAACGTCGAAACAGTTGTCGATTCGGGTTTTCGCCAAGCTTGTGACCGCCAGCCGGCTTGGGTGCTGCAGGCTTCGACGGCGCTGCTGCAGCCTTTGGCGCTGCGGGTGCCGCGGCTTTTGCTGCTGGAGCGGGCTTCGGGGGGGCAAGGCCAAATTCGCCCACCACAGTCTCAACCATCACATAAACGCCGCGGTCATCCTTCTTGATAACCGGCAGCGTTCCACCCGCCGCCTGTAACAACGCCTGCAACTCTGCTTCGACAAAACGGCTCTGCTTATAAGGATCGCGCACGTGCCCAAGCGGCGGACCCATGTACAGCGTGCCGCACGTCTGACACTTGAACAGCACATCATCACCGCGCAGATGGATCTCGGCCGCTTCTCCAGCGGTCCGCAACTGCTTCAGGTGACCCCAACAGGGTTTTCCCTTTTCGTTTTTCTCATTACAAACGGTCTGCGCGTTTGTAATCCGCTTGGGAACGGCGACGGTTTCAGTTGCTGACATGTTGGGCGCATTGTACACGATCCATGTTATTAGTGTTTATCTGTGGCCGTTTTTCAGAATCTCATCAGCAAAATCTGGCGCTCACTCCCTGTTCGGATGCGGCGCTTGAGTATGCGCTTCACGCACACCCGCTTCACTGTCACGGCCGGCGCCGTAATTTTCAACGATCAGAAACAGGTTTTGCTTCTGAAACACCGATTTCGTGCCGGTAGCGGTTGGGGATTGCCCGGCGGTTTTCTCGAACGCGGTGAACAACCCATCGAAGCATTGCGACGCGAGCTGCGCGAAGAGATTGGTTTGGAACTCGAAGACGTCGAAATCTTCGCGTCGCGTTCGTTCGAAAAACCGAAACAGATAGAGATACTGTTTCGTGCCCGCGGCAAGGTGAGCGAGGCGAACGTCAAACCGCTGACGATGGAGGTTGAGCGTGCGGAGTGGTTCTCAATCGAGTCGTTACCGGAAGGTTTACCGCGCGATCAGCGAGTCTATGTCGAACGTGCTGCGCAAACGGAGTGATTTGATGTATGCTGCGCACCAAAAAATCAGGAGAAACGCATGGTCGAGCTTATTCCATCCCAAGATGCAGTAATGCAGATTTTGAAGCGCACCGGAGCGTTTCGTGAAGGTCACTTTGTTTACCCAAACGGAAAGCACTCGCCGCATTATTTTCAAATGCCGTTGGCGTTTCGTTATTACGACACGGCGCGCGTGCTCGCGGTGGCGCTGAGCCGGAAGTTTCGACTTGAAAAAGATATCTCCAGCCAACTGCCGAAAGTTGCCGTCATCAGTCCCAGTTCAGGCGGAATACCGGTCGCCTTCGGCGTGCGCGATGCACTCAACGCCGAGCAGATTTACTGGGCCGAGCAGGAACACGGCGAGCGCATGTTTCGGCAGTATGTGAACCAGGGCGAGGTGAATCCCTGCATCATCGTTGACGACATCATCCGCAGCGGACACGCGATTCGTGAGACAGTGGACCTGGTGAAGTCGTTGGGAGCGAGAATAATCGGCTGCGGTGCAATCGTGCGTTTCGATTTAGCGCCTTCCGAGGTTGAAGACGTTCCGGTGAAATCGCTGATCGATTTTGATGTGACGATATACGACGGCGATCAGGATTGTCCGGAGTGTAAGAAAGGTGTAGCTCCCGAGCACGTCCGGTTCTAATCCACAGATTACGCAGATTATATTTCGTGTCTGTTAGCGAGTGCTTTGTCCATGGTGACCTCGTCAACATATTCGAGGTCACTTCCTACCGGCATTCCCATCGCGATTCTTGTGACTCGCAGCCCTAGTGGCTTCAAAAGACGACTGATGTAGTTGGCAGTCGCTTCGCCTTCAGTAGTTGGATTCGTGGCGAGTATCACTTCCCTCACGGCCACGCCATCGTTATTTTCCGGTTTCAAACGCGGCAGGAGATTGGCGAGTTGCAATTCGCTTGGTCCAATGTGACGAATCGGCGAAAGACTGCCGTGAAGTACGTGGTAGACGCCTTTGAAGCTCCGCGTCTTTTCTACGGCGACAAGACTGTGCGGCTCTTCCACGACGCAGATCACAGAATGATCACGCGTTGGTGATGCACAGAACCGGCACGGATCGACTTCAGTGAGGTTGTTGCATATCGAACAGAGAACGATCCTCTGCTTAACTTCTCTGAGTGCATTGATCAACCGCTCGAGATCAGCTTCAGGCGCACGCATGATGTGAAACGCGAGCCGCTGAGCCGACTTGTGACCAATACTCGGCAGTCGTTTCAGCTCGTCGATTAGTTTGGTGACTGGTTCGGCGTACTCTAGCATCGCGAATCAACGGCTACCCAAACAAGCCTCCCAAACCTGGCGGCAACATACCACCCAGCTTGCCCTTCATCGCTTCATCAACTTTCCGATTGGCCTCGTTAGCCGCGGCCAGGATCATGTCCTGAAGCATCTCGACGTCGCCGTCTTTCACAGCCTCGGGATCGATCTTGAGCGCGACGATTTCGTGATTGCCTTTCATCTCCACCGTCACCACGCCGCCGCCGGCCGAAGCTTCAACGCGCAGTTCTTCCATCTCTTTCTGCATCTTTTCCTGCATCACCTGCGCCTGCTTCATCATCTGCTGAATATTGAATCCGCCCGGAAACTTCATCATTGCACCTCGTTGCGAAGAGTTTCAGCCATCGTAGCATCTATTCCACAGATTCTAGAAATCAGTGTAATCTGCGTAATCTGTGGACACACAACTCGACCGAATTCTCGAAGCGCGAATAAATCTCTACTACGATCTGCGACCCGGTACAGTCTCACCGGCGCCGTTGCTGATCGCGCTGCACGGTTACGGCGCAAACAAACGTCAGATGATGCGTGAAGCGCAACTAATGGCGCCCGAACAATTCGCGATCGCATCAGTGCAGGGATTTCACCAGCACATCAAAGAGCCGCGTGAAGCCGGTGGACCATTGCGATTCGGCTTTGGCTGGTTAACGAACTTTAAGAGCGAAGAGTCAGTCGCAGTTCATCATCGCGCAATGCTCGATCTGATTGACATCCTGACTGACGAAGGCATCGCTGATTCATCACGAATTTTCCTGCTTGGCTTTTCACAGTCATGTGCGCTCAATTATCGTTTTGCATTCACGCATCCGGAATACCTGCGAGGCGTGGTGGGCATCTGTGGCGGCATTCCCGGCGATTGGGAAACGAGCACTACTTATCGGCAGGCGCAACTCGATGTGTTTCATCTCGCCGGAACTCGTGACGAATTCTACTCACCCGAACGTGTGAAGGATTACGAGCGCCAACTCAAGACACGTGCGCGGTCCGTTAAGTTCAAGAGCTATGACGCGCCGCACGATTTTGTTCCCGAAATGCGGCCAGATGTGGTCCAATGGTTGACCCAAACCGCCGATGAACACTGAAGAAGCCAATACCTCGCCAACTGTCGCCGCAGAAGAGCGCGACATCGAAGCTCGTAGTGCTGTATTCAAAAAAGAGCTCGGACTCTTCGATCTTGTTCTCACTCAGGTTGTGTTCGTCGTCGGAACTTTCTGGGTGGGCTGGGCCGCGAAGTTAGGTCACGAGCAAAGTATGTTCTGGGTCCTCGCGATCGTCACGTTCTACGTGCCACTCGCGGTTGCCGTGATCTTTCTCAATCGTCTGATGCCGTATGAGGGTGGTCTTTATCAGTGGTCCAAGCTCGCCTTCAACGATTTCGTCGCATTCATGGTCGGTTGGAATCTATGGGTCTTTGCGATCACGATCCTCGCGGGCACGGGATTGGTAGTGACTACAAACCTCTCCTATGCGATCGGACCAGCCGCGGCATGGATCAGAGACAGCCGAATCATGATCCTGCTGATCAGTTTTCTTCTCGTCACTGCGATGGTTGTCGCTGCTACGCGTGGCCTCGCGCTCGGAAAGTGGGTTCACAACGTCGGCGGCGTTGTACACATGATCACTTTCGCTGCACTGATCCTATTGCCACTCTTCGCACTTTCTCGAGCCATGGGAGCCGGGTATCGACCGTTTACGCTACAGTTTCCAACCTTCACTGAATACAACGTCAACGTTGCGAGCAAGCTCGCGCTCGGCGCTCTGACCGGCTTTGAGTACATCGCGATCGCTGCCGGCGAGACGCGTTCGCCTGCGCGCAACATCGGGCGTTCGGTCGTGATATCAGCGCCCATCATTGCTGCAATGTTCATCCTTGGCACGAGCTCGGTTGTCGCGTTCATCCCGCGCGATCGCGTCGACGTGATTGGACCGATTCCCCAGGTGCTTTCCATTGGGTTTGGATCGTTGGGTTGGGTGGGCGCGATAGGCTCGATTGCGATTCTCGGTATCGCGGTCAGGACGATCGCGCTCATGAGTCTTTACTTTGTCGGTAACACGCGTCTGCCGATGGTTGCTGGTTGGGATCGACTGTTGCCCGCATGGTTTAGTCGACTACATTCAAAATACAAAACTCCCATCAACTCGATTCTCTTCGTGGGTCTCGTGACGTTGGTGATCGCGGTTTTGAGCCTGACAGGGGTACACGCGCACGAAGCATTTCAGTTGATCGACAATGCGGGCGGGATTTTCTACGCGCTGACGTATTTGGTTTTGTTTGCGATTCCGTTGTTTGGAATGAAGGCGCTCGGCGTCAAAGCGCCGTGGTGGCTTAAGATTGCGTGTGCCTCAGGTTTCATTGTTACGTTGATCTATATTCGTTTCGCGATTGCTCCGATTACGGAAGTCGAAGATTTACGATCGTTCGCGTTGAAGATTGTCGCTACAGTCTTGATAGCGAATGCGGTAGGTCTCGGAATTTATGTCCTCAGAAAACGCAAGTAATCACGTACAACTTTGCTCCTTTGCGTCTTTGCGTGAGAATTGAGTTCACGCAAAGACGCAAAGCCACGCAAAGGCGCGTAAATGAAAACCATCGCAGTTATTAACTGTTCGCAGGTTGTGACGCTTGCCGGACCCGCGCGTCCGCGTGTCGGGACTGAATTGCGCGAGCTTGCGATCGTTGTGCGCGGCTCATTGTTCGTTCGCGATGGATTGATTGACCGAGTCGGGACAGAAGCTGAGATCGGCGTGCTCATCGATGCCGGCACTGAAGTGGTTGATGCCGGCGGGCGTGTTGTGCTGCCCGGATTTGTTGACGCACACACTCATCCCGTTTTTGCGGGCACGCGCGTGGACGAATTCGAAGAGCGCAGCAAGGGTGCGACCTACCAGGAGATTGCAGCGCGTGGCGGTGGGATTCAGTCGACTGTGAATCGAACGCGTGCCGCGAGTGTCGATGAGCTGGTTGCCACTGGCCGGCGTTATGCGCAGTGGTTTCTGCGTGGCGGAACTACGACAGTGGAAGCCAAGTCTGGTTACGGATTATCGCTTGAAGATGAGCTCAAGATCCTGCGTGCGATCAAGAAACTCGATGAGGAAACAGGGCTGCGGTATGTACCAACCTTTCTCGGCGCGCACAGTATTCCGCCTGAGTATCGCGCAAGACGTGATGAATACGTTGCACTTCTGATTGACGAGATGCTGCCGCAAGTCGCGCGTGAGCAGCTCGCTGAATACTGCGACGTGTTTTGTGAAGAGAAGGTATTTACCACTGACGAATCGTGGAAGATTCTTTCGGC
>DASYPN010000131.1:0-9593 GCA_036006625.1 Pyrinomonadaceae bacterium
GTCCCGATCTGATCGGCGATACCCTCGACGAGCGCCACGTCGTGATCATCGAATCCTTCGCGCGCCTGGCTCCAGACGAGTCCGAGTAATCCAAACGTTTGTCCGCCAACTCTGACGGGCGCAACGAGTGCCGCACGACCATGAAGAACGGCGTTAAATGCGAGCCGCCATGTGAACGGCAGATCCGTTTCCAGCAGGCGCAGCGTTTTTCCTTGCGCAAGCACTTCGATCATCGCAGGAAAAGCCGTCATGTCTATCGACTTTCCGTACTCGGCAAACAATCCGTGAACGGAATCGACCGCGGCTTCGGGCGCTGCTTTGAACGCCGCGAGACTCAATCGGCTGCCATTCGGATCGAGCACTCCAAGCGCGGAATAATCCGCATTCACGAGCGCAATCGCGCGTTCGAGCACGAGCGACGAAACCTCGCCAAAGTCGGAGCGCGCATTCAACGCGTTCGCAATCGACAACAAAGCACGCTTCATCTCAGCTTCGCGTTCCTTGTCGGTGTAGAGTCGCGTGTACTGGTAGCCAATCGCGATCTGTCCAGCGATTGACTGCAGAAACGAAACCTCATCGTCGAGCCACTCGCGCGGTGTTCGCGTCGTGTGCAGACCAACCAGTCCGAGCACATTCTCGCCCAGCGTCACCGGCACGACGAGCAACGAACGCGTTCCAAGACTCGCCGCAAGGTACCGGACTTTCTGATCGAGACCCGACGCCGAGATATCGTTCAGGCGAATCGGTTTTTTCAAATCGACTTGTTGTGCAAGTTGGTTCAAGTCGAGCGGAATAACGGTGCCGAGACTCGAAGGCACGTCGCTCGAGGCGCGCCACTCGTGGCTGATGCGCAACTCGCTGGCCGATTTCAACTGGATCACGTCGCAGCGGTCGACGTTCATCATGCGGCCGAGCTCGGAGACGATTACGTTGAGGAAGCGGTCGAGATTGATGGTGTGAGGCAGAGTCATCGCGAGGCGATTGATAATCCCCTCCCGCGCCTCGTGCATTTTGATCTTTTGTTCTAAAGAAAGAGATTGAGCAGTGTTAGACATCTTCCGCGTAAGAGCATAGACGATGCCCGCGGCAAGTTGCAAAGCTCAATTGCCACGCGCCGAGAGTGCCACTTATAATCGCCCCATGCCGATTTACGAGTACGAATGTCGAAAATGCAAGGCGCACGTCGAGGCCTTTCAGAAGGTGAACGACAAGCCGCTGACGAAGTGCCGCAAGTGCGGCGGGAAGCTGGAGCGGCAGATTTCGGCCCCCGCAATCCAGTTCAAAGGCACGGGCTGGTACGTCACGGATTACGCGGGGAAGACAACTAAAAGCGAGAAGTCCGAATCCGAGTCGGTAAGCGAGTCCAAGTCTGACAAGTCTGGCAAGTCTGAGAAGAAGAGTACAGACAGTTCCCCTGCGAAGAAGACTTCCGACAAGCCTTCATCCTCTAAAGCATAGGTGCCGCGAAAGTAGGCCGCAAAATGCGCATGAGACACAAAAATGCTTTTCTGAAATCTCTTGTGATTTTTGTGCTTCTGTGTGGCCCAATCCTCGTTTTCGCCCAATCTGGTTATCGTCCGAACGCGAATGCCTCGGGCGGCGTGATGGTCAACGTTGTGGCCAGGCGCGACGACAACAAAACAAACCCGATCACCAGCAAAGAAGTTTCTGTTTACGATAACGGCGTCGAGCAGTCGATTCGCAATTTCACTCCCGATCCGTCGCCGGCTCGCATTGTGCTCCTCGTCGACAACTCGTTAACGATTCGGGCGGACGTCGAGAAACTGGAACAGGCAGCGCGTGAGTTTGCTTACGAGATCTTCGAGGGCGACAAGCTACTGATCGTCGGCTACGACGAACAGGCGGAGATCGTCTCTGATTGGACCGATGACGCCAAGGGAATCGAGTCGTCCTTGAAACTGTTCCGCAAGAAAGGCCAGCCGCACCTTTTTGACGCGATTCGTGCCGTAGTCGAGGAAGCGCTGAGACCGGTGCAGAATCAGAAGCGGATCATCGTTGTGATCAGCGACGGGCTCGATCGTGGAAGCAAGGCGACGTTCGAGCAGACACTCACGGAGTTGCAGCAAGAGAACATCATGGTCTACGCCGTGCAGGCAGTGGACCGCACGCGCGGTGCGATTCGACGCGATGTGCCGAAGCCGAAAGTCGTTATCGACAAATTGGCAGAAGGAACTGGCGGCCAGATTTTTTCAATAGATGAACCGTCCGTGGCGGCGAAGGCAATCTGCGATGAGCTGCGACAGAATCGATACGTGCTTTCGTACGTTCCATCAAGCGCGCCATTCGGGCAGCCGCGAAGTCTGCTGGTGTTGGGGAATCAGGGAATAACGATTAGATCGAAGTCGATGCAGCAGCCGAATTAGTCCACAGATTACGCAGACTCTCTCTGTGTAATCTGTGGATTAATTCCGCCGCGAGTAGAAGTGAAATAGTCCCGCCATAATCAACAGAATCAAACACTCCATGAAGATGAAGAACTTCAGCGAGAAAGTGTGATCATCGTCAGTAAACGAGTTGGAGTAAGCGACGTAAGTTCCCATCACGACGCCGCCGATAATCCAAATCAACTGACGTTTCTTGTCCCACACTTACTTCAGTATTCCCGATAACCAGTGCATCAAATTGAGCGCGTATTGTCTGTCGTCGTTGCCCGGCACGTTCATGCCCATCGGATGATTGTCAGCACCCGAGATTTGCGCCGACAGCATTGCCGCTTCACCCTGGACCACGACGCGACCTTTGCCGAATTTAAACGCGACGGCCTGAGTTCGTCCCGCGGCTGAGGTGGATGTCTCTGACGAGCCAGTTGCACGGTCAAATGCCGTGCTTGCCAGAATGAGTATTCCGGTACTGCCTTCAGGTCCTTTCAGCGATTGGCCCGTAAAACTCCGCACAATATTGACGCGCTCTTTTTCATTCCGGCCTTCGGTTATGGGATGACTGGCCAGGAGTTTGTTCTCGCGCGAGAAAATCAGTTGGGTTGGGAGGTTCTTAACGGAGTTTTCCGGATCGAAGGTGTAGCCCTTGCTCATATCGACTCCGAACTTGTTCGCGAGCGCAGCAGCGGAGCCACCGAACGGCGGGTGATCGGCGATCAGCAGTAGTGACCCGCCGTCCTTCACCCAATCGTGAACGGCCGTGATCTCGTCGACGCTGAAAGCTGATTCATCGGCGCCCGCGTCGTCATCTTCTTCAGCGCCGAGCGCGTTTGCGATGACGAGGATCTTGTAGGTGTCGAGCCGTTGTTTGCTAAAAGGCTGGCGATTGCGAATCACTCGATAACCGTCATTGAACATTAGATCGACGAATGGTTTGTATCGACCTTCAGTGGTGTGGAAGTTGTGATGCGCTTCGTCAAACATCACCCGCGGGCCCTCTTTTTTGTAAGCTGGATTCTCGACGGACGTGTTGAATTCCGGATCAGCTTGTTGCTGGGCAAAAACCGGGACGCACGTCAGCAGCAAAAAGGCGCAAAAAGTAACCAGCAGTTTCATGTGGTCAACCTAAAATGTTTCACGCAAAGACGCAAAGGGAGCCAAGTTTTTCTTTGCGTCTTCGCACCCTTTGCGTCTTTGTGTGAAACCAAACTAAAGCGATCTTAGTTTTCCCAATCGTTCAGCGGCGCTATGCAGCGTTTCGTCTTTCTTGCAGAAACAGAACCGTACCTGCTGTGATCCGCTCGCGGGGGTGCTGTAGAAGCTCGATCCCGGAACACAGGCAACGCCAACCTCTCTAATCAGGTGCCGTGTAAACTCGACGTCGTCTGAAAACCCAAACGCGGAGATGTCGGTCATGATGTAGTAAGCGCCGTCGGGCACGAAAGTTTTGAAACCCGATTGCTCCAACACCGGCAGCAGCAAATCTCGCCGCGCCTGATATTCCTTCTGCATATTGTCGTAATACTCCTGCGGCAGTGAGAGTGCGTACGCACCGGCAGCCTGAAGCGGCGCCGCGGCTCCCACAGTCAGAAAGTCGTGAACTTTGCGAATTCCGCTCGTGATCTCCGGCGGCGCGATGCAATAACCAACACGCCAGCCAGTCACCGAGTAAGTCTTCGACATCGAGTTGACGACGACCGTTCGTTCTCGCATACCGTCTAGTTGGGCCATCGAAATATGTTTGATGTCGACGCCTTCGCGGGGATAAAGAATGTGCTCGTAAATCTCGTCAGTGAAGCAGAGCGCGTCAAACTCCTGACAGAGTCCGGCAATAAACTCCATCTCATCGCGTGTGAAAACTTTTCCAGTCGGATTGTTTGGATTGCAGACGATGATCGCCTTGGTCTTTTTATTGAACGCAGCGCGCAACTCATCACGATCGAAGTTCCAATCAGGCGCTCGCAACGGCACGTAAACCGGACTCGCATCGGAAAGGATCGCGTCGGGCGCGTAGTTCTCGTAAAACGGTTCGAAGACGATTACTTCCTCGCCCGGATCGACTGTCGCCATCATCGCGGCGATCATGCCTTCAGTTGAACCACACGTGACGGTGATCTCTGTTTCGGGATCGATCTGAATGCCGAGGTAAGAATGCGTCTTGGCGGCAATCGCGTCGCGAAAATTCTTTGCGCCCCAGGTTATCGCGTATTGATTAATGTCCTGGTCGATGGCCTCCATCGCGCGTTGCTTGATGTCGGCAGGCGCGGAAAAATCCGGGAAACCCTGCGATAAGTTGACGGCGCCGTACTTCAAAGCCTCGCGAGTCATTTCCCGAATCACTGACTCGGTAAACGAGCTCGCTTTTTTCGATACATGTCTGCTCTTTGAGGGCGAAGGGGTAGTCATAGGGAAGTAATTTAACCACAGATTGAGCGGATTTACGGAATGATCTGTTCACCTGCGGCTTCGCGTTTTAGCTGTTCGAGGATGGAACGAATGGCGGCAGCGTAGCTGCCCGTGGGCGCGAGCTGAAGATACTTTTCGTAAGCGGCGACCGCTTCCTTCGGCTTCTCCATCTTTTCATAAGCAGCGCCGATCATTTGATAGATCACGGGCTCACTGTCCGAGAGTTGGGCCAACGCCTTCTTGAACTCGACAATCGCTTCGGCAAACTGACCCTTGTCTTCATAGACGCGGGCGAGGCCGACGTAAGCTTCGGGCTGGACGCCACCGCCTTCTCGAATTGCACGTCGAAACGAACGGATTGCATCGTCGCCAAACGCCTCCTCACGATAGAGGCGTCCTTCAACCGCGGACGCTTCGGCGTACGACGGTCTCGTTCGACGCGCAGCATCGATCGCCGCATGTGCTTCTTTGAACTGGTTGAGATCCATCAGCACACGCGCGAGTCCAACTTGCGCTGCCGGATAAGCTGGCCGTGCCTTGATCGCCTGGCGATACAGATCGGCGGCTTTTTCCAGGTCCGGATCATCGCGAGCTTTCTCACGCGCCGTTTCCGCTTCCTGGAACAAAAGTTCGGCCTGCTCGGTTGTGCGCACGAGTTTCACATCAAGCGCGCGACGACCGGGCAGCAACGGCGTGACCGTTTCTTTGAAACCGGCAGCCCTCACCCGCACCGAATGGCGATTTGCAGTGATCTTGGCTACTACAAGCTTCCCGGAATCGTCAGTCGTTCCGCGGCGGATCTCGTCAATCCAGACGATTGCGTTTGGCTCAGTCGTGATTGTTAAGGCAGTTTGCGCAGAAATAGCCGGCGCAATGGAAAACAGTAGGACCGCAAAAACTACTAACCGCATGGCTATTCTTCACCGCCACCAGTCACACGCCGCTTGCGCACACTCGGATCCGCATCTGTCACCGCGCGCGAGCCTACTTCCGGCCGGAAGTTTCCCTTGTCGTCATAAAGGCGAAGATATTGTAATCGGTTTCGCACCACACCCTGAACGTATCCGCGCGTCTCCTTGAACGGAACGGCTTCGGCCCACTCGTCAATCTCCAACGGCAACGACGCCTTCCACGCCACCGCACGGTTTGGACCAGCGTTGTACGCCGCTGCGACATATTCAATGCGCCCAAACTTGTCGATCTGATCGCGCAGGTATGCGGTTCCGAGTTGAATATTCAAACGCGGCTCGTAAAGCGACTCGGCGGTAATCTCACGATTGACACCGTACTTCCGCGCCGTCAGTCTGCCTGTCGGCACTAGCACCTGCATAAGGCCGTACGCGTTCGCAACCGAACGCGCACGCGTAGCGAAGATCGTTTCCTGACGAATCAGCCCGGCGACTTGATACGGATCGAGACCACGCGCTTTCGATTCCTGCACGATGATGTCCCAGTAGTTCAGCGGATAGAACACGTCCCACTGCTCGCGCGTCATCTCTTCCGGCTTCATTTGCGAATAATCGGGGAAGCTGCGCCGGAGTGTGTTGAGTGCGCGAACGTTGTCGTCATCGGAACGATAAATCTTAGCGATCGCGAGATTGACTTTCGGACTGTCTCCGGCTTTCTCTCCAGCCTTACCGAGTTCCTTCAGCGCCCAATCGTCGAGACCGATGTTCGACAGTTGATCGGCTTTGACGATGCGCGCGTCTTCGTCGGCACCAGCAGTCTCCTGCGCAACGGTGACAGTCTTCAGGTTCTCAACTGCACGCGCGACGATCGAGTCAGCGGCGAACGCCTTTGAAGGAGTGGACTTGCTGATGACATCCAAACGCTGCTTGGCGAGATAGCCGTACCAGTTTGCGTCGTAACGTGCCTGCATCGCTTCGTAGAGCGCACGCGCCTCGGCGAGCTTGCCGGCCCTTTCGGAGTCGCGCCCGGCCCAGTAACCCGCGCGCCCGCGATTGTCAGTGTTCTTGTCGGCGTAGTAGGCGAGATGCTCCGTGAGCATTCGCGACGACTCGGAGTAGCTCTTTGCTTCGTGTGCATCCCACGCAAGGTCAAACTGTGCCTGGGCCACTTCGATCGAGCTGCCGAAGCCGTTGACTGCGGCGCGACGGAAGTAAGTCGCGTCAGTGTTGTTGTTTGCATCAGACGCGATTTGTGCGAGGGAGACGAATGCGCGCGGCGTGAAGTTGCTGCTCGGAAATGCCTTGCGCATTTCTTCCGCAGTCGCTCGTGCCTGTTCCCACTGTTTTGCACGCGCGTACGTTTGCGCGAGATAAAACATCGCTTCCGCACGCGCGTCGGCCGAAGTGGGAATTGCGCTCAATGCCGCGACTGCTTCGGGAGTCTTTCGCGCACTGTAAGCGGCGATGCCTCGGCGTAGCTGATTCTCGTTGGTTGCCACCGCGGGAAACTTTGCGAATGCGTCGCTGTAAGCAGTCAGGGCATCGGCGTATTTCTTCGAACTGTACAAACGCTCGGCACGAGTGATTGCTTCTTCGATTGAAGCAGGCGCGGTGGTTGAGCCGAGTCTCATGATTGCTGTGGCGGCGTCGGCGCTTTCGGCTGATACGGGTGCGAAGAAATAGATTCGACGGTAAGCAGCGAGCGCGCGGTTTTGATCGGACGACTGCTCGTACGCTTTAGCCGTTGCGAGGAGAGCGGCCGCGTCGTTTGCCTCTGCAAAATTTTTGAGAAGAAGTGGAACTGCGCTCGCCTCGCCCGCCTTCGTCATCAAGTCTGCGGCGCGCAACGCGGCATCACGAGCACGCAACGAGGCCGGATGCGCTTGCATTATTTCCTGGTAGATAGCGCGTGCTTCCGCGGTTTTTCCGGCCTGTTCGAGCGCACCAGCACGCATCCACAACGCGTAGTCGGCGAGCGAGGTTTGTTCGCCGATCAGCCTGGTGTCGAGTAGCGTTGCGGCTCCGGCTGCGTCTCCGGCTTTTAGTTTGATTCTCGCGCGAAGCATGCGCGCAAGTGCGGCGACTTTGCTACGCGGAAACTGATTCTCGATTCCCGCAACCACATCCTCAGACGGCAACACATCGTTGCGCGTCATTGTGCGCAGGCTATCGAGAGCTTTTTGTTCTCCGGGAGTTTGTGACCGCGAGAGACAACTCGCGCTTAGTAGGAATGGAAGCGACGCGACCGCGATTAGAGCTACGCCGACGAAGATCAGGAGTAAGCGATGTTTGGCCACAGTAACACTCAAATCATGTCAATCTTGATAATCATGTAAATCCTGTCAAACAGCTTCACAGGATTTATAAGATTATCAGGATTAACATGATTTATTGTCCAAACTATGCGTTGACCGTTGCGCCGGGATAATTCGAGCCGAGTTTTGAAACGTCACCCTCGGCAAGGGTGTTGACTAATTCGCCGTGGAAGTAGTCGTAACGAGCTGCGACTTCCGCTTTGACGCGCTTGTCATACATCTCGCGCGAGCGATCGATGTATTCACGCAACCGATCGTATAGATCGTGTTCCGAGCGTCCTTCAGCAACCTTCTGCTCGTTGTACAACTTGATCTCGGATATCAACAACCGCGCAAACCTCCGCGCGTCATTGTGTAAACGCCGCTCCTCTTCGCCGTGGACTTCCACAGGCAGTTCCTGATCCTGGCCAAAACGACGTCGCGGCGCCGGCGCAGCTTCCAGAGGAGCCGGTGACCATGACGGCGACTCTTCGCCCGTCGACAGAGGCTGTTCTGCAGGCGCGGCAGAGTCTTCGAAAACACCGGCGGGTTCGTCGGCTGAAACCGGTTCTATAAACGACGACGGTTCAGCAGACACGGGCTCTGGCTGATAACTCTCGATAGTTTCCGCACCCGAGAACGCCGGTTCCGGTTCTGCAGCCGCAACTGGAGTCTCGCTGTATTCACTCGCAGGCTCGTACGAAGGCTGTGGTTCTTCAGCGGGTGCAGGCGCTTCTTCCACCGCTTTCTTCGGAGACGGGGCAGCAGCTCCCGCGCGTGAAGCAGACAGCAGTTCTACGGCCATACCTGAAACCGTGACGAGCGTTTCCAAAGCTTCGAGATTGATCGATTCTGAATCGAGACCGGCTGAGTCAGCATAGAGTACCGCGACGGCACGACCACGCGCCTTCAACGGCACAGCAACGACCCGCTGAGCCTTATCTTCGCCAAGTCGATTCTGCAGTAAGTGATCTTCCGAGTGTGAGCCTGGTCCACCGCTCCACGTCGCGAGTCCTTTGGCGGCGCTGCCGATAACCGTGTCGGCGTTCACTGAAAACGAAATTTGCTGAATCGCATCGTCGCCCACGCTTCCTTCGAAACCGCGACCGCGCCAACCCGTTGCCTGTTCGCCTTTGATGACGAAGAACGCGACTCGTGGCGCGAAAGAGGAGGCACGATTCACGAGCGCTTTGAGGATGTCGGCCTGCGATTTTTGCTCGTTTATCTCGCCGATCGCAGATTTCACGATGGCCATGTCGCTCGAGGCCTTCGCACGGGAAGACTCAGAAGCTGCCAACTCGACGCCACGCTCGTGAGCAGCGTGCAGATGTTCCTGGATGGCGGCGACCATGCTGCCCTCCATTTGCACATCCGACTGGCGCTCGACAAAAGTCGAAAGTGACTCGTTGAGTAGGCTTTGCAGAGCGCCTATCTCTTGCCTTACTGCACTAAGGCGACTTTCGAGATAACTCTCGATCTCACGCCGCAAACTATCTTCCAGTTGTCCGTTGGCCACAGCTCGCTCCTTCGTGTCGTGGTGTTGTTTTGACGAACCTCAAGGTCTTCAGGTAGGGATCACTAACCCA
>DASYPN010000132.1:0-5919 GCA_036006625.1 Pyrinomonadaceae bacterium
CGACGAGCTTTCCGGCGTGTCCGGAGGCAAAGCATTCTTTCCCCGTTCCGCAGCCGAAATGGATGACATTTTTGAACAGATTGCCCTGGAGTTGCGACACCAGTACTCTATCGGTTACAAACCAGACGCCTTCGCGAACGACGGCAAGTGGCATCGCGTAAAGGTGAAGGTGACGCCGCCCCGCGGGCTCCCGCGACTGTTTGTCCGGTCGAAGGAAGGCTACTACGCCACGTCCAGCGTGCGCGCGCGTTAGTGTTCAACCGGGGCTTCGGCAACGCGAACTTACTTTCCCGGCATCTTTTGGAGGTGTACGCTTGGCAGCTGCGATTTATCGACAGCGCCGTTTGCCCCAGCCTTGCGCGTTTGAGGAGTTTTTAGATTGTTTAGTGAGCAGAATCTCAGGCGGACCGGGATAATTGTGGTCTGCGGTTTAGTTCTCTCGGGATTGATCTTTGGCTCCAGTGTGTTTGCGAGCGGTGATCAAGATCGGCCGCGCAGTACGCAAACTCCAACGGCCACGCCGACACCACCAGCGACAACTCCAGCTAAACCAGCATCGACTCCGGTGCCGTCGCCGACTCCCCAAACGCAAAGACCGCAAACCGATCGCATCGCGCCGACACTCGGAGAACCGCCACCGCCACCAAAGCTGAAACCAACTCCAACGCCGACGCCGCCTGAAGTTCTCGATGCTGACAGCGTCATTAGAATCAACTCGGAACTGGTCCAGTTACACGTGCGCGTTATCGATCGGAATAACAAGCCGATCGGCAACGTGGCCAAGGGTGAGTTTCACGTTTTTGAAGACGGTGTGCCGCAAACGATCGAAACCTTCACACGCGAAGAAGTTCCGATTAGCTACGGACTCGCGGTCGATACATCCGCATCGCTGCGTTCGCAGATTCAAAGTGTCATCGACGCCGGTAAGACAATCGTCAACAGTAACAAGCCGGGCGACAAAACGTTTCTGGTGCGTTTCATAAGCAGCGACAAGATCCAAACTGAACAGGATTTCACCGACAACAGAGATCTCCTGATCGATGCTCTCGATAATCTTTATGTCGAAGGTGGGCAGACCGCAGTTATCGATGCGGTATATCTTTCGGCCGAGCACGTTGCTGAGTACAAAGAAGGCGATGAGGGTGATCGACGCCGCCGCGCATTGATCGTGATCACTGACGGTGAAGACCGCAGCAGTTTTTATAAAGAACCCCAGCTCCTGGCTCGACTGCGCGAGGAAGATGTCCAGATCTACGTGATCGGTTTCGTCAACGAGCTCGACAAGGACGCTGGATTTATTCGCAAGAGCCCGCGTGACAAGGCTGTGAACCTGATCAATAAACTCGCGAGCGAAACAGGGGGACGTGCGTTCTTTCCCGAATCAGTCTCGGAACTGCCTCAGATCGCGAATGAGATCGTGCGAGACATGCGCACGCAATATGTGATTGCCTACAATCCTACGAATAAAACCCAGGATGGCTCGTATCGAGCGATCAAAGTCACGGTGGACCAACCTTCCGACTCGGAAAAACGAATCGCGTTAACCAGGACCGGACGTTTGGCCCGCAAAGAAACCGGATCTTCCGTTAGACCACCGACGGTGCGAATGCCGTCGGCAAGCACACCCGTTAAAAAACCGTAACACAGATCAGCGCCGATCGGTTTTACGATCCGTTTTATCCGTGGTCTTCTTCTTATATTTGGTTCCGTGCCTCGTCGCAGCTTCCTCGATCGAGTGCGTTGTAGTTAAATTGTCGTCCTTCCGCGCCAGCTCGATCAACCTCTTGTAGTAATTGTGCAGTGCGTCGATCTCCGGTTCGCTCAAATCCTCGACATCGATCAAGCGATTGCTGGCACCCTCGAGTGCCGCCACGATTTCATTGAGCTTCAGATGAATCGCGAGCGCATCCTTGTTCTGAGCGCGTTGAATCAGGAAGACCATCAGGAACGTGACAATCGTCGTTCCGGTATTGATCACCAGCTGCCACGTATCCGAGTAATGAAAGAGTGGACCAGTGATGACCCAGACAATGATGATCAGCAGCGCGAATACAAAAGCGACCGATGTTCCGGTCGCTTTGGTGGCTTGATGTGAAAACTTCTCGAGGAATTCACTTACCTTGTTTCTATTGCGTGGCATCAGTCTTTACCTCTAACGGAACCACTGATTTTTTTGCGAGTAGTTTCGCCAGTGTGCAAAACGGGTAAACCAAGATCCACGTCGGAATGTGGTTGAGGGATCACGTGTGTTGCCACTACCTCGCCGACTCGCTTTCCGGCCGCGGCGCCGGCATCGACCGCACTGCGAACAGCCGCAACATCGCCACGCACGATGGCCGTCACCAGACCGGCGTCGATCTTTTCCCAGCCGACGAGACGAACATTTGCAGATTTCACCATCGCGTCAGCGGCTTCGATCATTGCCACGAGGCCACGACATTCGACCATTCCGAGTGCTTCAGGCATTAGCGATCCTCCCCACGAGGCTCTAAGTATAATATAGGTCCTATAGGACTTATAGGACCTATTAATTCCTGAGTGAGTGGATCGGCGCGGGAATGCGGCCGCCGCGACGAATAAAGCCCGCCGACGAAAACGCACTGACCGGCATGATCGGCGCGCTCCCGAGCAGTCCACCAAATTCCACCATCTCACCCACGTCGCGACCGGGCACCGGAATGATCCGCACCGCGGTCGTCTTGTTATTCATCACTCCCACCGCCATTTCGTCAGCGATGATCGCGGCGATAGTTTCCGCGGACGTCGAGCCGGGCACGGCCACCATGTCGATACCAACTGAACACACGCTGGTCCATGCTTCGAGTTTGGCGAGGGACAACGCTCCGAGCTGTGTGGCTTCAATCATCCCTGCATCTTCTGACACCGGAATGAAGGCTCCACTCATACCACCGACAGAACCACTCGCCATCGCACCGCCCTTCTTCACCGCATCAGTCAAAAGCGCAAGCGCCGCGGTCGTTCCGTGTGTGCCCGCGCGCTCGAATCCCATCGCTTCGATGATGTTGGCGACTGAGTCACCCGGCACAGGCGTGGGCGCGAGTGAAAGATCGATGATGCCGAAAGGAATGCCGAGCCGGCGTGCAGCTTCACGACCAACGAGCTCACCTGCGCGCGCGAGCTTGAACGAGAGTTTTTTGATTGTCTCGGCAAGATCCTGCAAAGGGAGATCTCGATCCGCGTGTTTCACTGCATGGTTAACCACGCCTGGACCAGACACACCGACATTAATGACAGCTTCAGCTTCACTCACACCATGAAAAGCGCCCGCCATGAAGGGATTGTCTTCGACCGCATTCGCGAAGCAGACAAACTTTGCGCACGCGAGTCCGCCTTGATCGCGAGTCCGCTCCGCAGCGTCTTTGATGATTCGTCCGACTTGGCCCACGACATCCATGTTGATACCGGCGCGAGTCGTGGCAGCATTGACTGAGGAACACAGGCGCCTGGTGGTAGAGAGTGCTTCTGGAATTGAATCGAGGAACCTCGTCTCTGAACGCGTCGAGCCTTTCTGGACGAGGGCGGAATAACCGCCGATGAAGTCAACGCCGACATTGCCTGCCGCATCGTCGATCGCGCGCGCAACCTGGACCACATCACCTGACAGACCTTCAGTGATCAGTGAAACAGGAGTTATCGAAATACGCTTGTTGGCGACTCTGATCCCAAACTGTTCGCCGATCTCATCGACTGTCGGCACCAGTCGAGCGGCAACGGAGCGAATCTTGTCACCCGCCTTCTGCGCGACTCCCGCCATCGAGTCGCTCGTGCAGTCGAGGAGACTCAAACCGAGCGTGACTGTGCGGACGTCGAGATGCTCCATTTCGGTCATCGCGACGGTCTGCAGAATCTCGGCCTGGGTGTATTCCATCTATCCGATTACTTTGCTCATGATCAGTAGAACGAGGAAGAGAATAAAAAATGCCGCTGCGACGAGCAGAAAGCGGAGGCTCGGATCGTACGCGGCCTGATCGATCATGACACTCGAGACTTTTCGAATGTGCTCGACGCGACCGCGAACAGTGTGATCGGCGGGCTTCAGTACGACCGGCGCCGGCGCTGGCGCCGGTGGTGTCTCGGTGCGCAACGTTTCTGTAGGTGCGGCATCGATGATGGTGTCGGAAAGCGAGATGCTGGTGGGCGCGGACTCCTGAACCTTGATCGGATTTCCACACTGCGGACAGAACATCGCATGCTGGCGCACTGATACGCCACAAAACGTACAACGACGGTCAATCTCGATCTCAGGCTCAGACATCCTGTAAATCCTGAAACAATCCTGTCAATCCTGTCCAACTAAATCCGGTGCATCGCATTGAACAGATCCTCTCTCTGCGCATAGATGTTAACGCCGAGATTCTGCCCTGCAAGCCGCAACCGGTCCTTCAGCTCCGCGGTAGTCTCACGCGCGCGCGACGTGTCGGCAATGATCACCATCGCAAATTTTCCCTGCACCACTGTTTGATTGATGTCGATGATACTGCAACTGGCCTCGGCAAGGATCTGCGAAACACCCGCGACAATTCCCGGATGGTCTAAACCAAACACGGAAATCACCACCCGGTCGGACGATCCTTCAGCCGAGCTTATTTGAGTCGCGCCGCGATCGACAGCGGGCGCGCGGTTGTTCGTCGCACCCGCTACCTGTTTGTAGATGTCGGTGACTAACTGCTCGACAGTGACATCGTCAACCGCACTACCCAGACGGTCGTAAACCGCTCGGGTGATTCGGTAAATCAGGTCTTCATTGGCCATTGGAAGAGTAATGGGGGATCAGGTGTGTGTAAGTTTAGGGTCTGCCATTCTCGCCAGCCAGCCGGTGCGCGGCCTCGCGCATTTCGTCCGAGAGTGTGTCGTTGATATCAACGCGATCGACGATACCCACCACAGCAGCTTCGATCGACATATCCTGATTTCCAATCGCCGACCGGGCAGCCTTGCCGAAGGCGCACATCACCATCTCGCCGGTTCCTGCGCCCAGACGATCCGCAACGACGACGATGTTTCGCGTCGGCTCTTTATCGAGATCGTACGGATGGACAATCAAAAACCTGACACCCTCGAGATCGGGCGTCTTCTTCGTCGACCAGACTGTGCCTACGACTCTTCCTAGAAACATGGAGTTCAACAATATAGGTCCTATAGGACCTATTGGACCTATACTTTCGCGAAGATCTCGGCCGGCTCGCCAATATCACGCGCGGCGGGAGTGATGATCGTTCGTCCGTTGATGTAGATCTTCTCGCCCTTCTGAATCGCGCGTCGCACGTCGTCTTCGCTGACAAAATCGACAGCCTTCGCACCATTTGTAGATGGTTTCACTACCGGCGGCGGCGCGGGCGCAGGTGCTGCCGGCTTCGGTGGCGGTGCCGCATACATGCTGCCGGCTTCACTCTCGATCACGGGTGACGGAAGCGGTGACGAAGACGGTTCGACGCGTTTACCAGCAAGGAACCGATCGACAATCGCAGCAATCTCCTGTCGATCGATCTTGCCACCAGCAACAGCAGGTTCCTTCGAGGCCGTCACAGGCTGTGCAACTTTCTGCGCAGTAGTAGCCGGACGCACGCTCTTCACCGATCTGGTTTCAAAAGCCACGCGCTTGATATCCATTAGATGAAGCGGCGACACGTTGTCAGACGTAACGTTGCCACCCCACGACCCGCATCCCAACGTCATCGACGGCGGTAGCGCGGTCGAGAATCCGATGGCGCCGTGCGTTGTCGGCGTGTTCACGGTGATGCGCGACGCCGGCATCTCAGCGCCAAACTTCACGGCCGCTTCGCGCGAACGTGTGTGAATGCCTGCCGTATGGCCCATGCCGCCGTATGACAGCACTTCCTTACTGCGCTGTGCACACTTCTCGAGCCCGTCAACCACGTAGAAGGCAAGAATGGGCGA
>DASYPN010000133.1:0-4768 GCA_036006625.1 Pyrinomonadaceae bacterium
GTTTGTTATCCAATTAGAAATCTAAATCGAGAGGGCCGCATCCACGAGAGTGCGCCGATCATTGAGTCGGGCCACGCATAGCAGTCAGTCTCTCTTGCTGGTTGAAGTAGCGGAAAGGAAAATCAAAAGCTAAAACTCAGACGAAGTTCTCTTGACATTCACATAGCAGTTGACCGGGCGGCGCGAAATCTTTTTCCTTTTGCCTTTTTCCTTTTGCCTTTGTCAACGCGCTTCCGCCGCTCCGGTCCAACGAGTTGTTATGCAGCGCCCAATGGTTTACCGGTTCTTACCGGCGACAGCGCTTTAATGTCAGCAGGAACAACCCGGTATCGAAAAGCATCCCAACCTTCGGAGTAATTCGCGTCGAATCTACCGGTCACCTCAGCATCGAATTCCTTCCTCGCGTTCGACGATGCCGTTGAAGATTCAAGTTGCGTGAGACTATCGTTCTGCGTCAAGTTCGCGGCAACCTTGATGAACGAATAAGAGCAATCGCGGGAAGAGCCCGGGTAGAGATATTTCCCGTTTGGCAATTGAGTGATTGTTGCCGTAACAGTGACGCGCTTTCCGTCATACGCCGCAGGGTTGCGATAAAGTTCGCACAACGAAACATGAATCGGTCGAGACTCAGATCTTTGACAGGAGAACGAAACCACGGTGACGAGACTTAGCACCGCGGCAATGGCGATTCCATTCAGTGAATGCGAAAGCTGCATAACAATATATTATCCGTACAAGGCTTGATAATACTCTTATTCCGGCATTATGCTGCCCGTTATTATCGCGCCTCGTCCTGATAATAACGTGAATTTGGACTTATCTATCCTTCAAATATCAAGCAGGAGGCCTGACTCCCATGGCTGCTCCGAAGCTTCTCGATCAGGTTAGAACTGTCGCACGGCTTAGGCATCTCAGCCTGAAAACCGAACAAGCGTACGTCCAACAGATAAAGCGCTTCATCTTCTTCCACCACAAGCGACACCCCCAGGAAATGCGCGAGGACGAGATTCGGGCGTACTTGTCGCATCTCGCAGTTGATTGTCACGTCGCGGCCTCGACGCAAAACGTCGCCTTGGCCGCGCTGCTTTTCTTGTACCGAGACGTTTTGAAAATCAAGCTGGAAAGAATCGAAAACATAGAGCGAGCGCGGCTGCCAAACCGCATGCCTGTGGTGTTCACGAAGGAGGAAGTTGCGCGCGTCCTGAGCAACTTGTCTGGCGTGTATTTTTTGATTGGCGGGCTGATGTACGGATCCGGTTTGAGGTTGATGGAGTGCCTGCGTCTGCGCGTGAAGGATGTTGATTTCTCGTACAATCAAGTGTGGGTGAGGCATGGCAAAGGTGCGAAGGACCGCGTGGCGCCGCTGCCGCTGAAGTTAAAAGAACCTTTGCGAAAGCAGCTGCTGAGAGTGAAACTGCTGCACCAGCAAGACGTGCAGGAAGGTTTTGGCAGCGTCCAATTGCCGTATGCGTTCGACCGAAAGGCAGCGAACGCCGACAAGGAATGGGTTTGGCAATTTATGTTTCCCGCCGCAAAACGCTCAATCGATCCGCGCACGGGGATCGAACGGCGTCACCACCTGACGGATAGCGCAATTCAAAAAGCAGTACAAAGGGCTGTTCACACAGCGAGGATTCCTAAGCGCGGGACGTGTCACAGTCTGCGACATAGCTTCGCAACCCACTTACTGCAGGACGGCTATGACATTCGCACGGTGCAGGAGTTGCTCGGGCATAATGATGTGCGCACGACCATGATCTACACGCATGTGCTAAATAAAGGCGGACGAGGCGTAAGGAGTCCGCTTGATAGTAATGAGTAATGAGCGCGCAGGATGCGCGCGACCGCAGGCAAGGATGCTTGCGCTCCACTTGAAACTTGAGACTCGAAACCTGAAACTAGGCGCATGGGTCTTTCGGAATACAAAAAGAAGCGCCGGTTCAACGTCACTCCTGAGCCGGGTCCTAAAGAAAAAACTTCAGAACTGGGAAATATTTTTGTCGTGCAAAAACACCGCGCGACGCAGCTTCATTACGATTTTCGCCTGGAAGCTGACGGGGTGTTGAAATCCTGGGCCGTGCCAAAAGGACCTTCGATGGATCCGACGGTGAAGCGCCTCGCGATGCAGGTCGAAGACCATCCGGTTGATTACGCAGATTTCGAAGGTGTCATTCCCGAAGGCGAGTACGGTGGTGGCACTGTGATGGTCTGGGACTATGGCGTTTACGCGCCCGAGAATGTTAAGAAAGTTTCGGATGGACTGAAGAAGGGCGATCTGAAGTTTGTCCTGCTCGGAAAAAAGTTGAAAGGCTCGTTTGTGCTGGTGCGCACGGGCGGCAATCGCCAGTGGCTTCTCATTAAGCACAAGGACGAGTACGCGGAAGAGGGTGATGAGATCGCAGAGACACAGCCGTACTCAGTTCTCACTAAGCGAACGCTCGCTGAAATTGCCGCTGACGAAGGTGGCGTCGTCGAGAAAGCCGCCACCGGCGACCCTAAAAAACTCCCACGCCGCAGCGGCACCAAACGACGGAAGAAGCAGGCAAAGAAAAAGGTCTGGCACAGTAACAGGTAGCAGTGGGCGGTGGACAGTGAGCAGTGCGCAGCAAGCAGTTGTTAGCGAGCAGCGTGCCGTGTACACGCGGCACGTGGTGTCGCGGTCGAGTGTGAATTGTGTGCAGCATGCAGTGGGCTGTTTGCCAGCGAACAAGCAACTGCTCACTGCTCACAGCCACTGCTCACTATTTCAAGCTATGCCGCGCGCTGTACATCTGGCCGTCGTTCGCCACGAACATCTCTGACCGGTTGCAGTCCGCCGTCATGAAGTAGATCCGCAAACAACGCGCGATAGTGCAGCATTGCTTCTCGCAGCTTCTCCATGCCCACATCCTGATGATCGTGCTTCACGGCAATATCGTGTGCGAGCCGATAGTTTTGCACGACCGCTGGATGATCGACTGACACGTCGGCCACGCGCTGATCAAAATCCGCGACTGGATAACCGCGAACGTTCATCACTTCCTGGACGAGCGCATCGGCGTGAGCCACCGCGGCTGTCGGATCGTCAACGAACTCAGCCTGCGCAGTTTCCCAAGCATCCGCAAATTCATTCCTCTGCTGTTCACTGAGTGGCTTGATTTCGAGTTTCTTCA
The DNA here is from genome assembly GCA_036006625.1 of Pyrinomonadaceae bacterium. Taxonomy (GTDB): domain Bacteria; phylum Acidobacteriota; class Blastocatellia; order Pyrinomonadales; family Pyrinomonadaceae; genus PSRF01. The sequence continues at coordinate 3,153 of DASYPN010000133.1, forward strand.
CGCGCGCCTGACGCTCTTGCAGCACTTTCTCAGCGGCTGACGCATCACCTTCAGCACGTGCGACTCGTCTGTACTCCGGGCCAAATTCTGAACGCAGTCGCTTAGTCCGTTTGTTCGATGTGTACATCCAAACGCTGAACGCAATCGCGACGATTACCGCCAGCGCAAAGAACGCGATGATTGCGATTGTTAATGGATTCATTTTCGCCTCCCTTTTCATAAAATTTCAAAGCAACGATTAAGCCAATAGTGAAGCTGCTTTCCGCAGAGCAGTTATCGCGGCGGACGCGGGGGAAAAAGTACCAATACGCGACGCTGTAACGCATCGAAGCGATACTCTTGACTAGTGCTCTTGGCGTTTCTTTGAGTCTTTGCGACTTGGCGTGAGACCTCTCTTTTCGAGGCGCGACTTCACGCAAAGATGCGAAGAAAATCAGCCGCACATCTACGCTCGCTCGCTGTACACGTAGGCTCCCCACCAATATACTTACGAGCTTAAATCGTCTCTCCGTCGAAGTAATTTCCGTGAAAGGTATTCGATCCATGCCGAACCATTGGAAACGCATGTTGCTTGCATCTGCCGTGGTCGCAACCGTCGCACTTCTCGTCATTGGGAACATGAGTTCACGCACCGGCAGCGCAAAGTCCGCCGATCCGAATCCGCTTCTTTCTGAGTGGACTGGTCCCTATGGTGGTTTACCGCCGTTCGATCAAGTTAAGGTTGAGTATTTCAAGCCGGCGCTCGAGGCCGCGATGGCTGAGAACCTGACGGAGATCGACAAGATCGCCAATGATTCGGCGCCGCCGACTTTCGAGAACACCATCGTCGCGCTGGAAAAGGCCGGGCAGACGCTCGATCGCGTGGGCACGGTTTACGCGGTCTGGCAATCGACGATGAGCAGTCCTGATTTTCAGGTGGTGCAGCGAGAGATGGCTCCCAAGCTCGCGGCGTTCAGCGACAAGATCACGCAGAACGAGAAGCTCTTCAACCGGATCGAAACCGTTTACAACTCGCCGGAAAAGAAGAAACTGAACGGCGAACAACAGCGGCTTGTTTGGCTCGACTACACAAACTTTGTGCGTTCGGGAGCCAAGCTGGACGCTAAGTCGAAAGCACGTCTCACGGAAATCAATCAGCAGCTCGCGACACTCTTCACCAAATTCAGCAACAACGTGCTGTGGGAAGAGGGCAATCAGTTTGTACAAATCAAGAACGACGCGGATCTCGCTGGGCTCCCGCAATCAGTCCGCGACGCTGCCGCCGCGGCCGCCGCCGAAAAGAAGCAGGAGGGTTGGCTCATCATCAACACCCGTTCGTCGGTTGAGCCGTTCCTGACTTTCTCAGATCGTCGCGACCTCCGGGAAAAGGTCTGGCGCATGTTCATTATGCGCGGCGACAACGGTGACGAGCATGACAACAACGCGACCATCACACAGATTCTGCAATTGCGCGCTGAACGAGCGAAGTTGCTTGGCTATCAGACGCATGCGCATTGGCGCGTCGAGAACCAGATGGCCAAAACGCCCGAGCGCGCGATGGATTTGATGATGGCCGTTTGGAAGCCGGCCGTGCAGCGCGTGCACGAAGAGGTCGCGGACATGCAGGCGCTAGTAGC
>DASYPN010000134.1:0-1593 GCA_036006625.1 Pyrinomonadaceae bacterium
AAGAAAGACGTTGCCGCTCCACAGTAAGAAGCACATCCGTTTCACACTCAACGGCGAACAAACAGAGGTCGCCTTCGCACCGCACAAGACGCTGCTCGAAGTTTTGCGTGAGGATCTGAATCTCACCGGCACAAAACACGGTTGCGAGCTCGGTGAGTGTGGCACGTGCGCCGTGCTCGTCGATGGACGCTCGATTCTTTCGTGTCTGATGCTCGGTCTCGATGCCGAAGGTCGTGACGTGAAGACGATCGAGGGAATGGCGAACGGCGCTGAGCTTCATCCGTTACAACAAACGTTTGCTGATCTCGGTGCGGCGCAATGTGGTTACTGTTCGCCCGGTTTTTTACTGGTGGCTGAGGAGTTGTTGGAGAAATCGCCGAACCCATCGCGCGCTGAGATTCAGGAGGCGTTGTCGGGAAATCTGTGTCGGTGCACCGGATATATTAAAATATACGAGGCTGTCGAGCTCGCCGCTGCTCGAATGCGCGGGCAACAGATGGAACTTCCGAAAGAGAGTGTCTACGGTCTCGAATAAAATCCGTGTCATCTGTGGCTAAAAACCTGAACATCGTCGGTAAACCTTTTCGCAAAGTCGATGCTCGCGCGAAGTGTGTCGGTCAAACGAAGTTCGCTGACGATATCGTTCTGCCGCGCATGTTGTACTGCAAGATGCTTCGCTCGCATCTGCCTCACGCGTTGATCAAAAGCATCGACGTTTCAAAGGCTCTCGCGCTCAGGGGCGTTTTTGCTGTCGTAACAGGAAAAGATTTCCCGATTCCGTATGGCATTCTGCCTGTGAGTCAGGACGAGCACGCCCTGTGCACCGACAAAGTTCGTTTCATCGGCGATCCTGTCGCAGCCGTTGCCGCAATCGACGAAGACGTCGCGTTCGACGCGATGAATCTGATCGAAGTCGAATACGAGCCACTTAACACCATCTCGACGATCGAAGAAGCGGTGCTTATCGAAGAACCACGTATTCACGATTACGGCGACGCCGGCAACATTCATAAAAAAGTGTCGCTCGAATTCGGTAACGTTGAAGAAGGATTTGCCGAAGCCGACCTCGTCCGTGAGGACACTTTCTTTTACGAAGGCAACACGCACCTGCCGATGGAGCAACACGCTGCCGTCGCACACTTCGACTCAGATGGAAAGATAACGCTCTGGAGCTCGACGCAGACGCCGCACTATGTTCATCGCGCGCTTGCGAAAGTTCTGGGATTGCCCGCCAGTCACATTCGTGTGATCGCAACGCCGAATGGCGGTGGATTCGGGGGCAAGAGCGATCCGTTCAATCACGAAGTCGTGGTTTGCAAACTCTCGATGTTGACTGGCCGTCCGGTGAAAGTGACGCTGACGCGCGAGGAAGTTTTTTATTGCCATCGCGGACGCCATCCGGTGCTGATGAAAGTCAAAACCGGCGTGAAGAACGACGGTGCGATCACCGCCATGCATTTTGAATCGTATCTCGATGGCGGTGCGTACGGGAGTTACGGTGTCGCGAGCACGTTCTACACCGGCGCCTTGCAGACGGTGACGTATGACGTGCCGCGCTACAAGTTTCAGGGAATTCGAACGTTCACCAACAAA
>DASYPN010000135.1:0-3909 GCA_036006625.1 Pyrinomonadaceae bacterium
GATTGAGACGGGTTAACGCCGAAGGCGTTGGCGAGCTTGGAAGACGGGTTAACGCCGAAGGCGTTGGCTAATTTCAGCCCAGGGTTGGAGCGCCCGCGACAACCCTGGGTACACATCAAGAAAGAGCCTTAAACCCTGAAAGGGTTCGTCTTGAGAGAAACCCTTTCAGGGTTCAAGCGCCTCTTCTTAATTAGTTCCCAGGGTTGTCGCTGACGCTCCAACCCTGGGCTGAGGTTAGCCAACGCCTTCGGCGTTACTTGCAAATGTCATCACACGAAATAACCGTAAAACTCGATCGGGTGACCAAGAGTTTTGGGGAGTTCACCGCGGTTAGGGAGCTCAGCCTGAGTGTGCGGGCGGGACGTGTGTTCGGGCTGCTTGGACCAAACGGAGCCGGGAAGACCACGACGATTCGAATGATCGTCAATATAACCGCGCCCGACTCGGGAAGCATCTTGCTCTTCGGTCAAAAGATCGATCCCACCGTGCAGGATCGCATTGGGTATCTTCCCGAAGAACGCGGACTCTACCGGCGCATGCGTGTCGCGGACCAGTTGCGATTTTTCGCCGAACTGAAAAATATTCGCAAGAAGGTGATCGAGTCGAAGATCGACGAGTGGCTGGCGCGGGTAAAGCTTTCGGAGTGGAAGAACAAACGTTCGATGGAACTGTCGAAAGGAATGCAGCAGAAGGTTCAGTTCATCACTTCCGTCCTTCACGACCCGGACCTGCTTATCCTCGACGAACCATTCTCCGGTCTCGACCCAATCAACGTTGAGTTGCTCAAAGAGGTCGTGCTCGATCTCAAACGCGCCGGAAAGACGATCATCTTTTCTACTCACCAGATGGAAGTTGCAGAGAAGATCTGCGACGACATCTGTCTTCTCAATCGCTCGCAGAAAGTTTTCGAAGGAAGTTTACGTGAGATCAAAAGCAGCTACGGACGCAATTCCGTTGCGGTGCGTTGTGAAGGCGGCGACGGCGTGTTGGACGATCCGGCACTCGTGAGCAAAGTCGTGCGACATGCTGACGAAGCTCAGGCACTGCTCGCAGCCGGCGCAGACGCGCAAATACTTCTGAGACGTTTGATCGACTCCGGAGCCGTGATCGGAAAGTTTGAGATGGTGGAACCAAGCCTCAACGATATTTTCATCACGAAGGTGACTGAAGCGGCATGAAAAAGTTTCTGGCAGTCATCAAACGTGAATATATCCAGCGTGTGCGCGCGAAGATGTTCGTCCTGTCGACCATCTTGTTGCCGGCTGCCTTGTCGCTATTTGGTATTGTGCCGGCGATCATTTTTAGTATTCAGACGCCTCCGTTGCGAGTCGCCGTGGTGGACCAGACGAGGAAGATGTACGCGGAACTGAAACGATCGCTCGAGAGCGACTCATCAGACTCGAATACGCAATCCGAGAATGCCAGCCAGCCACGTGGTTTGCCGCGCCGGGGCCTCGGCACTTTCAAGCTCGAAGAAGTCAACGCTACGAGTGAATCACTCGACGACATTCGGACCGATCTCGATCAGCGTATGCGTGCTCGGGAGCTCGATGGCTACTTAATCCTGCCTCCCGATTTTCTCTCCACGGGCAAGGCCGAGTTCTTCAATCGCAACCCCGGCGACATTGTTTCGTTGGGAGCTTTACAGTCAACGCTGAATCGCGCCACTCGTGAACAACGATTAATCGACGCGAAAGTTGATAACAAAACGAGGCAGGAGCTTTTCAGGCCGGTTAGTCTTGAAGGCGTCAGAGTCAGCGGCGGCAGTCAGGCGCGTGATCCAAACGCGAGTTTCGCGCTCGTGTTCGGCGTCGGCTTTGTGATGTACCTCTCGATCCTGATGTATGGCCAGATCATTCTCGGTGCAGTGATCGAAGAGAAGGAAACGCGTATTGCCGAGATCCTGTTCTCGTCAATCAAACCGTTTACGCTCATGATGGGCAAGCTGGTTGGTGTTTCCTTCGTTGCGCTCACACAACTGGCGATCTGGGGACTCGCATTCAGCGTATTTGCGTTATTCGGCGTCGGGGTCGGCGTGCCCGCCTTGCGAGGTATCAGCGCGCACATTCCCGGAGTTCCCCTTTCACACTATTTTTTCTTCGCACTCTTCTTCCTGCTCGGTTACTTCATCTACGCAACACTCTATGCGCTTGTTGGATCGATGGTCACAACTGCGCAGGAAGGCGGGCAACTCGCGATTCCGATCATTCTGATCCTCGCTGTTAGTTTTTATTTGTTTCTGCCGGTGAGTCGTAGTCCTGATTCGCCGCTGGCATTCTGGGTTTCGATATTTCCGTTTACCGCGCCTGTTGCGATGGTGGTGCGCATCGTCACACAGACGCCGCCATTCTGGCAGATCGCGCTCTCGCTGTTGATTGGATTCGGCACTGTGCTCGTGATCATGTATGCTGCGTCGCGTATTTATCGTGTCGGCATGTTGATGTATGGCAAGCGCGCGTCTATTCCCGAAGCGATTCGTTGGGCCAGACAAGCATGATCGAAGTCGAGAAAAAGTTTCGATTGACAAAGCGGCAGCGCGATGCGGTGTTGAAGCGTCTGCCTGAAGTCGGCGCGAACCTGGAAGGCGAAGGCTTCGAAGAGAACACGCTTTACAGCGGCGAAGCTTTGAGTGACGGTTCGTGTGTGTTGCGGCTGCGTCGAGTCGGAAGTAAAGCAACGCTGACTTATAAAAAACGCCTGCCATCGTCTTCTCCAATCAAACAACAACGCGAAGAGGAAACTGAAGTCGCCGATCCGGAGGCGATGGAAGCGATTCTCGAAGCGCTCGGTTTTTCCCCTGCGCTCGTCTATGAAAAACGCCGGCAGACGTGGCGACTCGGTAAGACTGAGATCGTGATCGACGTGTTGCCGTTTGGGTTGTTTATGGAGATTGAAGGAAGAGCTACTGACATCAGGGCAGTTGAACGAAAGCTCGGGTTAAAGGGATTGCGTGCTGAGCAGGCGACGTACCCGCAGTTGACCGCAAAGCATGGGAAACCCTTCGACGGTCTAATCGAGGCACGGTTTTAATCCGTGTCATCCGTTGGCTAAAAAATACCTTCCATTAAAAAAACCTCGAACAATGAACCCTTGGTTCAATGCACGCGTGAATGCGTCTCTCGTCGCCATGCGCCAGAGTTTGTGATGCTCGGTGAGTTCGCGGGGAATCTCGATAATCACTTCGGATGTGGTGAGAGGTTCCTGATTAATGATCGGTTCGAGATTTTCACCGACACGCACGAGATGGGGCAACGCTTCAATATCGGATGGCTCCGACGACTTAACGCTTTCATTCGCCAGTAACCACGTAACCCAGAGCCGGTCCGTCCCGTACCGGTGCAGAAAACTCGAAGTCACTCCGTAGTAGTCAACATAGTAACGATCGGCGATCACTCCAAGCTTGCTGAAGTTGAAATGCGCATTACGCGACTGTAGTGGATCAAACGTCCACGTAATACGTTTCACACCGAGCGCGATTGCTGCATCACGCTGAGCAATCTTCAACAAGTAACCGAGATTGTTTGAACGGTACGCCGGACTGATCCCGAGCATGTCTGAATGAATGATTGTCTCGCCGTCCAGAATTCCCGGAAACCCAAACACAAAACCAATCATGCGGCCTTCCGCAAATGCTCCGATCAGTGTTGCACCAACTTCCTTTTGCGGTTTGAGGGCGAGCGCGGGATAGATCTCGAGATCTTCAACGCCCCAGATCTCGCGCTGGAGTTGTTCGACCTCGTGCATTTCCTCGAGGCTCTCGATATCCCGAATTACGATTGTGCCGGCAGTGCTGCTGGTCGGACTGGTCATGAACTCTGATCAGATCAACAGGCCCGCGATCAATTCCTTGAGCCAATTGGCGTCGATTGGTTTAGTGACGTACGCGTCAAAGCCGGACGCCTTGGCATC
>DASYPN010000136.1:0-3939 GCA_036006625.1 Pyrinomonadaceae bacterium
TTTCTTGGCCTTCTTGTGGCCATTGACAAAACTTTACATAAGTTTGACTCCCTCGCTACATAGCTTGTGTATTCTCACGGTCTACATCCCGGGGTTCAGTCCGAGTTCAGCCTAAAATGTTTCACTCACGATGAGCCAAGAGCGAGAGCACTACAGATCCCGGGGTTTTGTGAACTGGTCTCTGGCCGATTCCGAACGCGGACCGCGTTCAATGGGCACGATCGAACCGGAACGAATGAGTGAAATTGTTTCGGACGTGGTTGAGAGTCAGAGTGGCTACATCAATGTGGGTTTTGATCTTCCTTCCGGCGGCGCCTTCCGAGTTATTGACGTAATTGTCACAGAAGCTCCTCGCTTCAACACAGACGAACACTAATCTGTGTCCATCCGCGCAGTTTATCCGCGTAGATCTTTCACCAAAAACCTTTCGTTGACATGCGTCATCAAATAGCTTATCAGTAGATTCGAGGTAGTAATGGATTTTACGACTAAAGAGTTACTTAAACGGTATGCGAAGCTGGCGATTGGCCAGCCGTTCTCGCCGGTTTTGCTGAACATTCTGGTAACTTCCGTGTGCGACATGCGCTGCACGCACTGTTTCTTCACTGACGAGCTCGACGATCGTCCGCGCAAGAAACTCCAGATGAAGACGCACGAGATTGAGCGTATTTCGGAAACGCTCGGTGGCAACCTGGGCGTCCTGATTCTCGCCGGTGGCGAACCGTTTACGCGGAAAGATCTTCCGGAAATAGCGCGGGCTTTCTACACCAACAACAAGCTCGAATCGATCTACATCATGTCCAACGGGCAGATTCAAAAACGAATCTTTCCCGACGTGACCCGAATTCTGCAGGAGTGTCCGAATCTGAACGTCACCGTCGCACTCGGCATCGACGGTCCAAAGCAAGAGCACGAAAAGATTCGACAAAAGCCCGGTTCATGGGACATCGCGATCGACACTGCGCGCCAGCTCCAGGCAATCAAGAAAGAGTATCCGCAACTTGATGTGCAAACGTGTACCTGTTTCATGAACTCAAACCAGGACACGATCTTCGAGTGGTACGACTTTCTGAAGTACGACCTCAAGCCTGACAAAGTTAACTTCAACTACATCCGTCCACCTTCAGCAGATCCGAAAGAGTTGGATATCGATCATTCGCGCTACGCGAAACTCGCTCAGATGATCGACGACGACTCGCGCCACGCAGCGATCAAGAACAACTACGGCGGCAAAGCCGGTTTCTTCAAAGCCGCAATCGACATCTACATGCATGGTCTGATCGCGAAGACGCAGGAAACGCAGACCGCGCAGATGACTTGTTATGCGGGAACAGCCGGTGGCGTGATTTACGATGAAGGCACCGTTTCTTCGTGTGAGAACCTTGAGCCGGTCGGAAACCTGCGCGAGTTTGATTGGAACTTCCAGAAGCTCTGGCTGTCGCCCGCAATGCAGGCGCGCCGGAAGAAAGCGCACGATGGTTGCTTCTGTACCCACGAGTCAAATAGTTATTACCCGTCGCTTCCGTTCAATCCGGGCCATCTGATCCAGATCAAGAAGCTCGAGCGCGAGATGAAGAAAGCGCGCAAGGCAGTGGAGAAAGCTGAACACGCAGGAGTACCAGTCGCCAACCTGAACTAAGCCACAAAAAGCACAAAAGGCACATAAAGCACAAAAGCACTTAAGAATGCCGCAGCAGCAACGCATCCCTAAAATTCTGATCATCTCGTCTGACACTGGTGGCGGACATCGCTCCGCCGCGGCCGCGATCGTCGCCGGTGTACAGAAGTTTTTTGAAGGCGAGTCGTATGCAATCCGGGTCGTGCGTGCGGTTGAGGAGTCGCATCATCTCAGTGCGAAGTTAGTCCGTTTGTACAACTGGATACTGCGCAACCGGCAGCACTGGATGAAGTATTACTACTGGTTCATAAATTGGTTTCGACCGGAGACGAGCCAGTTTTTTCATAAACGCTGTGTGGGTTACGTCGTTGAGCTTTTCGAGCGCTGGTGTCCGCATATTGTCGTCAGTGTTCATCCGCTCACGCAGCACATGTTTGCGCGTGTCTTGAAGGAGCTGAACCTTGCGGAGCGCGTGCCCCTCGTTTCCGTTGTGACAGATCCTTGTTACGGCTTCTGGAAGGGTTGGGCTTGCGAGGACGTGACTCTTTATCTCGTCGCGAGTGAGGAAGCGCGCAGGCAGTTGATTGATTATGGAGTGGCTCCGGAAAGGATCAAGATTTCTGGTCTGCCGGTGCATCCGAAGTTTGCGTATCCGGGCGAAGAAGCGGCTCAGGCCGCGCGCAAGGCGCTTGGACTGGATCCCGAGAAATTCACTGTTTTCGTGAATGCCGGCTGGATCGGCGGAGGCAATATTCCGCAAATCTTCAAGGAACTCGTACGTGGCGAACTCGACGTACAGGCGATTTTCCTTGCAGGCAAGAATGAAGATCTGCGCGCCGCGGCCGAGTCACTCGCACTCGAAGCTCCGTTCCCGATCAAAGTAATCGGTTACTCGGATGAGATCGAGAAGTTGATGAGTGCCGCGAATGTGATGATCTCGAAGCTCGGCGGTTTGACGACGTTTGAAGCGCTCGCCTGCCGTGTTCCGATCATCGCCGACATGATCACGGCGCCGATGCCGCAGGAAGCCGGCACCGCAAATATGATTGCAGAGCGTGGCGCGGGCGTGATGTTGCATCGTTCGAGTGACGTCGTTCCCGTCGTGCGACGAATGATGGAAGACGAAGTCCATTACTCACGTATGCGCGCCGCCACCATTGGTCTCGCAGTTCCCAACTCAACGCGTCACATCGTCGAAGAGATCGCCGCTCTGATTCCACAATCCGAAACTCCCGTCCTTAGCGAAGTCATCTCCGCCTAACAAGAATCTGTGTAATCTGTGGATAAGTCTTGACAAGCTGGTCCTAATCAACTAAGAAGCACCTATCTCACTGGGAGGACCAAGATGCCTGCACGCAAAACAACTAAAAAATCCACCAAGAAAACTGCTCGACCTGACACCGGTGCGGTTCCGCCTTACGGTGACCCTATCCGGAAAGCTATTGCACGCGGCGATGCGCGTGAGATGAAAAACGTAGCGGCATCTGCACGCAAATGGATAGCTGACGTGCAGGCCGCACTCGATCAACTCGACAGCGCGCTCAAAAAGAAATAGACCTCGCGGCATTACCTGCAGTTTGCCGAATCACTTCGATGGCTGCTCCGACGCGTTATCTGTCTTCGCGGGATCGCTCTTCGTATGTACCCGTGCATGCGGTGTGGGAGATCACGCTTGCGTGTGATCTGAAATGTCACCACTGTGGCTCGCGTGCAGGTAAACGTCGCGCAGATGAGTTGACGACAGAAGAGTGTCTTGATCTTGTTCGGCAGCTCGCGCGCATGGGAACGCGCGAAGTCACGCTGATCGGGGGCGAAGCCTATCTTCGTCGTGACTGGCTCGAGATCATTCGCGAAGTTAGAGACCAGGGGATGGACTGCACGATGCAGTCTGGTGGCCTCAATCTCACGGAAGATCGCATCAAAGCGGCTGTTAACGCGGGTCTGCAAGGACTTGGGATCTCGATCGATGGTCTGAGAGATGTCCACGATCGGGTGAGGGGAGTGAAGGGCTCTTTTGATGCTGCATTCAGGGCGCTCGATGCAATCCACAAGTGCGGCATCACTTCGAGTGTCAACACCCAAATCACTTCGCTCGTCATTCCGCAACTTCGCGAGTTGATGAACCTTTTTATCGACGCCGGCGCAAAAAACTGGCAGGTCCAACTCACGGTCGCGATGGGCCGCGCCGCCGACAATCCGGAGCTCCTGCTTCAACCATACGAACTGTTGGAATTGATGCCTTTGCTCGCCGAGTTGTTCGAGGAAGGTGCAGACAGAGGATTTCTGCTCCAGCCCGGAAACAACATCGGATACTTCGGTCC
>DASYPN010000137.1:0-12188 GCA_036006625.1 Pyrinomonadaceae bacterium
GTTTTTCCACCGTTCCCACAGCCCCTACTACTGGATAAAAAGTGTAAAGGATGTCGTGATAACAAACTGTAAAGGATGTCTTGACAATCAACACCTCCGTGGCCGCCCGTGGCTTTGATCGTGTTCGTCGAGTCCGAGACCGTCGCTACTTGAATCCCTACACAAACCACGGGCGGCCACGGAGGGCCGCCCCTACAGTACGTTCCAAGATTTTTGAATCACCGACGGTGCAAACGGATGCTTGCCAATAATTCTTTAACCACTGGCGAATCGGGATTGGCTTTTGCCAGCGCTTGAAACTCACGCTCAGCTTGCTCGAGCAATCCGTGTTTCCAATAAAAGATGCCCATCGCAAGATGCGAGGTTCCCACAGAGAGTCTCAACGTTGCCAGCACGTTTGCTGCACGCTGGTCCAAAACTCTAAAGCGCGCCTCGGGTAATGGAGGCTTTGGTGAGACGATCATCTCACCATCCTTCACAGCAGTGATCTGCCACGAATAAGTAACACCTCGCTGAAGCGCGTTTGGTGTGGTCCATTCCGATCGCATTATCGGACCACTGTTTGCCACTTGGGCCAGCTTCGCGTCAAAAACGGTCACGATGTATTGTTGTGCCCCTTCTAAAGACCGCCAGTGAAATGTTGCTCGATCAGTTTCAATGACATCGCCCACTGGCTCCAGTGGCGCGAACGTGCTTTGCGTCCCGACTCCACTTCGCAAATTGTTTGGGCCTGTGGACCATCCTTTCAACGCCGGCGAAGCACCAAGACGGCCAGTGGCCAATGCTCGCTCGACACTCTCTTTCAAATCCGGCGGCAACTCCTGAAGTCCTTCGAGGTGACCGTCCCTGGTCAATTTGAGCTGACAACCTGCGTCATTGAGCACTAGTAGAGGTTCCTCACTCGGTGACGGAGTGTTCTGGGCCTTGTGATCCATCTCTGCCGGCGATAGTTGCTCTTTTTGCGTGTTCGCTTGCGGCGAGATAATTCTCGCCTGCTCAGACGCCGAATATCGTGTCCACAAAAAGACTGCCGCTGAAACAACGAAAAGTGCTGCAATTGCTCCAGCCGCAGCCCATGCAGGATTCCCCCGCAGTTGAGAGAACCATTGCCTGCGTCGTGATGAGGTGTCGGCGATCACAACAACCGGCTGATGCTCCTTGAACTCAAGCAGATCTTTCAACTCGGTCGCGCACCTGGAACAAAGCGCCACGTGACTATCTACAATCTCGCGATCGATCTTGTTCGCCTTGCCGTCAACGTATGGTTCCAGGTGTTGTTCGTAATCGAGATGAAAGGGTTCGTCGTGAGACTCAAACGAGACTCCTGCGCCGTACGGAATACGTGTGAGACGTTCGTGACACAGATCGCAAGACGACAGGTGCTGATCGACCGCGAGCAATTCCTGTGGATCGAGGCTGCGCTCTCTATACCCGCTGAGCTGCCTCTCTGAAAGATGTTCCAACGTCATCGTATCGGGTCTCGGGCAAAGCGCGGAATTTGCCCTTGTTCTTGTTAGAGTCTCACAAGCGGCAGATATTACTTAGCCGCCGAGTTTTTCGCGATAAACGCCTTGATCCGACGCTCCAGGCGCTCGCGCGCACATTTCCGCAAGTTAATTACCTGCTGCCGCGTGGCGCCAAGCAACTCTCCAATCGTTGCATCGTCCAGCGGCAGCTTGATCCATAATTCAAGAAACTTCTCCAATGAGAGGTCTATTGTTTCGGCGATCTGTTCTATTGTGGCCGTGCGCGTGTAGGGGAGAAGACCAACCAGGTCCTGACCGCGCGCGTCTCTGAAGTTGAGCAACAACGCAAGGCGTTGGCGTGGCGGTAACTGCCGGACTTCCTGCCACAGTAACGACAACAACTGTTTCTGATCGAGAACAGTTTCAAAATCGACAGCCGGAGCAGCGAGATTCAACACAGTATCGAGTGACTCATCAGGCTGATCTTTCTCACGGCAGATGTCCGCGACGATGTTTACCAGATCATCGAGTCGAATAGGATTTCCGCACGACTCGAAGAGAGCGTTTAGGAGACTCGAGAGTTGCGGGCGATCGGTGCCAACGCTTTGCAGTCCATTCGCGTTGATCCACTCGACAGGGTCTTGTCGTATTTCTTCGAAGAATCTTTGAGGCGTAGACGCAGGCTTGTCACGCCATTGCGGGAACCCACCAATCAAACCCGCTGTCTCGTTGGTCCAGAGCGCGAACGCTGCATCGTGCGACAAGAGATAGCGCAACTTGTTTTTGAGTCGCGAGCGACGCGGATATTTATGACGCAGGTAAAGATTGCAGGCGTTATAAGCTGTCGCGGCTATGTAACCGCGCAAGTCCGAGATGACTGCGCGCGAGCTGTCGCTTCTGATCTGACGCAGTCGCGAAAGCAGGTTGGCAACGATGTCGTTGAATAGATCGTTGGCATCCTGAGTTGATGCGGCCCCGTTGTTGTCGAGGTGAAAGCGCAGACTCGAGCCGAGAATCTCTCTAACTATTGGCACTGCGTGCTCGTCGATGAGGGTTGCGAGATGGCGGTCAGCCTGCTCTTCGTCTGTTGCCTCGATAAACGTGAGCAGGCGATGGTCCATCGCGCCACGCGTTTGTGAGTCGCGTCGCGACGGATCGTCAATGCGAATGGAACTCGTGATGAACCTCCATGAGCGCAGTGAAACGATGTAAGGTTCGTCTCGCCGTCAAAGCTCGTGAAGATATACCGCAGAACGAAGCCCCCTCGCAACCGACGATTAACTAGCCTCAGCGCCAAAGGCGCAGAATCAATTACTGGATGGCAGCTCCAAAGGCACAGAAATCAATTACTGGATGGCAGCGCCAAAGGCGCGGAATATGATAGCCAGGGGCAAGCGCGAAGCGCGTCGCCCCTGGTAAGAAGAATTTAGATCAAAGTGAGCACTGAAAGTGCGAAATATCGACGCAACTTATTCCGCTCTTTCAGAGCTCCACGGTTCTTTAATGCGATGGTCCAGGGGCGACGCGCTTCGCGCTTGCCCCTGGCTATCATATTCCGCGCCTTTGGCGCTGTTTGATGTAATTGTAACGCTTCTGAATACGGCGCAGACTAGGGCGTGGTGAGGACAAGCGCTTCGATTGCTACAAACATGAGGGTGACTAACAACGGGACCAAAAAATTCAACGGCTCGAACGCACGCTCGTACCATCCGCGAGTGCCGGCCGCACGTTTTTTAGGAAGTTTCTCTGTTCTTCGAAGCGCATCGAGTTCTTCAACTGTCACCGGCGGTAGGAACGCCTCGCGCATCATCCAGAACACACAAAGGCTCAGCACAAACACATCCAACGCAATCAAAAACGACCAGTAACTCGCCTGCACCGCCGACACAAACGACCACCCAACCGGCAACACTAACAACCCTGCAATTAGATACACACGCCCACGCGTTTCAAATGACGCTAGCTCAACATGCTTTGATAATGCTTCCATGGCCTGGGCCAAACTCTGCTTCGCAGTTCCCACATTTTTCTCCAGCGACCTCATCTGCGACTCATCAAGCAGCACAATACTCTCCGTCTCACAGTAAAGACATCGAACCAGAACATCGCCTGCTTCAACACTAAGTGGCGCGCCGCACTCGCGACAATTCAACCCGGACTCAGACGGTATCGCCCCAAACGCAACCCCGATGCGCGCAGCGCCACTCACGAGCAAGTTCCTCATCCCAATGCTCGAAGACAACAACGCCAACGGCGCAAGTGGAAACCAAACAAAGATCGCGACGAGTCGGGGTAGATTCGCACCTCTCGATATCAACAAACCCGCGAGACCTCCCGCCATCAATAAAAAAGGAACGCTCGCGGCAACTACAAACAACCAACGTGGAACCTTCACACGGTCAAGCCGCGCCCACTCTGCTACTGCATGGCGCGTCGTCTCATCGAGATCCCGCGCGAGCCGAAGTTCTTCACGGTACGCCGCCGGCACTTCGTTCACAGCACCACAGTAGCGGCAGCCAACCGTTGGAGCGTCAACTACAGCAAGAGCGGCATTACAACGAGTGCACTGGAAAGGATCGAGCATGCGAATCGAGTTTACCTCGATTTCATAAAAATTTGTTTTCGTAACCTGAACCCTTTTCTGATATGCTTCGCGCCCCCCGAATCGCTTGGGCCCAGGAGCATCCCCAGTGTTCGCCGCCCTCCTCAACTTGCTGGCCGATCTTTTCGGCGCGTTTTTCGGTCGAAGACCGCCATCACCAGTGCCTCGGCAAACACAGCCGAGAAGCTTCTCCGCTGAAGTTCTCCGTGCGGACGACCTCCTCGTTTTCCGTCTCGACTTTTACAACGCGCGTCTAAACACAACCACCGCCGGTAGAGAAGTCGTATCCGACGGGCCGGGTGATTCTTTCGTCGTCGTTCAGTTCCCTTCCCAGCACATCGCCGAACAGGCTTTTCTCGAAGGCGATCCTACTGACCAGTTGCGGCCGCCTCCGGTTGCAGCGCGATTAGCCGGCGAGTCGAGACTAGTCTTTCATCTCAACCCGGCTTTGTTGCCACTCGAGTTCTCACTCGAGTCGATTCTCGGGGCGCTGCCGCAATGTGCGACCTTGATGAGGGATCGCATCGGACAACCACCACCAACACCACCGATCGGAGGATCCTCAGAGTTCGGCGGCAACCGATCGCAATTCACTGCGATTGAAGCACCGTGGCGTATGATTCTGTCCCCGCATGAGGATGGACGTTGGACGCACTCTGCCGGTTCGGTTACGCACGGCACGAAAACAGAACTCTGGCACACGCGTCTCGGTGTTAAGCCACAGAGTGGAACCGCGGTCGACGAGAGGTCGACTAAAACGCGCACCGCGCGTGCCGTTTATTCTCCTGACTATCGCGAATCGTTACCATCTCCTCCCGACACTGATCTGACGCCGTTTCGCAGCGCGCTGAGTCGATACCACCGTCACAATCTCGTGATGCTAACCGCTGATCCCAACGTGGACGGAAATGCTCCTGTCGCGATCGAGCGCTTGATGCTTTCGGCGCTGGGCGCTGGGATCAAACTACACGGCGCGTGGGACACCACCGTCACCGATATTGTTGATTGGATTCATCAGTCCACACTCGGACGCGATCAGTATGTGCAGGTAGTAAAGAAAGGTTTCCTCTTCCCACTCGGTAATCGCGCAGTCGAGATCACGCTCACTGAGCGCAAACTCGAGATGAGCCTTGGCAGTCCACCGCTGGAAGGACATCCCATAGCTTACGCGCGACAACGAATCTTCATTTTGTTACGCGAGCCGATCAAAAAATATTTTCATCGCGCGGCGCCGTTTCGCTCGGTTGAGTTCAAGACTCTGAAAACGCCGAACCTGTTGACGCCCGCGCCGCCACACCAAATCGCGATCTCTTCCGCCGGAGCGTCCGTGTACTGGCCGCGATACAACGACGGTGTAAGTCCAAAAGACGAGAAAGACGTCATGTTTTTGATCGAAGGAACGGACTGGGACGGGAAAGTTTCCAGTTTCTCGGTTCCTTTGATCTTCGTCCCGTTCACGTTTGATGACGGTCCCAACATCGACGAACTCGTAGTTGCGTACAACGGCGCGGGCGGAATGTTTACACTCACAGACCTGGATAAACGGACCACCGTTAAGACCGGTGGTCAGAAGATCGCTTTCGCTCCGTCGATCAAGCCTGGCGATACGTCGCACGACACCGACGAACTGATTCTCGGCGCACTCAACGCGACCGGTCTGCCACACTTTCTGCCTGCCATGAGCGCAGCGCGAATCAACAATCCGGCGCTGCGACAGATTTCAAAGAATTCCGGCTCGGTGCTGGTGCGATATGACGGTAATTATCTGTCGGGCTCGCCTTCAAACTTCGGAAATCCCGGTGAAGTTTATGTTCGAGTCGATAATCCACCCGCGGTGAATTTCCCTGCTGAGAAGACCGGCGGCCTGGTTGCGCCGGATTTTACCCCACAGGGATTCTCGCGAACGTTTGGGCCAGTAGGCGACGTCGGAAACGTCGCGAGCGGCACGTTCAATCCAGCAGCTATCTTCTCGGGCATCAAGATTCTCGGCGCGATCGAACTCGACAAGATTTTCAAACTCATACCGTTTTCATTTCCGTCGCAGGCGGGACCAACTGTTCCCGGTCTGACGACGCGCGAGATTGGTGGACCACCGGCTGAAGCTTTACAGACGCGCTACCTGTGGACCGTCAATCGAGATCAACTTCAAAACCAACCACTCTTCCTGCCACAAGCGGGCGCACGCTTCGAACTTGATGCGACAGTTAACACGCCACTTGATGGCAAGCCGTCATCGTTCAGCGTGAACGGCAAGCTCGAGAAGTTCGAACTCGTACTGCCGCCGGGCAAGAATCCGGACGGAACGCCGAAGGCACTCGTCGGCGCGAGTTTTGATCACGTCAGCTTCAGCGCCGGCACCGGCAAGAAGGTCGACGTCTCAGTTAAGTTCAACGAATTAACCTTCCATGGCGTACTCGAATTCGTCAACGACATTCGCAAGTACATCCCACTCGACGGCTTTGTCGATCCGCCTTTCCTCGACGTCAATGCAGATGGAATCACCGCCGGGTTCACACTCGCACTACCGACGATTGGCGTCGGCATTTTCACACTTGCGGATGTAAGCCTTGGATCGAGTTTTCATCTGCCATTGATTGGCGGCGAAGCAACGTTACGCTTTGCGTTTTGCGAGCGCGACCATCCGTTTTTGTTGACGGTGTCACTGTTCGGTGGCGGCGGATTTTTTGCTTTAGTGCTCGACACTGCGAAGGTCGTCAGCATCGAGGCTTCGATCGAGTTTGGCGCTGCTATCGCGATCAATCTCGGTGTCGCTGCTGGAAAAGCCTCGATTACGGCGGGTGTCTATTACCAGGGCGCCGGCGCTGGGTTCATTGTTACCGCTTTCTTCCGCGCCGTCGGTGAACTGAGCGTGCTCGGCATCATCAGTGTTTCGGTCGAGCTGTATGTCGGACTCACGTATGCGTCGAAAGGAATGGGCGAACACGGCGGACACTTGTACGGCACCGCGTCCGTCAAAGTGAAGATCAAGATTTGTTTTTTCAGCATTTCGGTAAGCATCAGTATCGAGCGTGAGTTTGCGGGCAGCGATCCGACGTTTGTAGACATGATTGGCCCGGGCGAGTGGGGCGAATACTGCGGCGCCTTCGCGCCCGAGCCATAGGTTTTGAGGAGGCTTTGCTTGAAAGGTCGCAGCGCCGAAGGCGCGGAATATGATAGCCAGGGGCAAGCGCGAAGCGCGTCGCCCCTGGATAGCGCCGCAAACGATTTTTGAGCTCTGAAAGAGCGAAATAATAACGCTGGTATTTCGCACTTTCAGTGCTCGCTCTTAATAATTCTTTCTAACCAGGGGCGACGCGCTTCGCTCCGCTCAGCGCTTGCCCCTGGCTATCATATTCCGCGCCTTCGGCGCTGATCGACTGAATCTTATATTGCGCGTCGGCGCTGCGACGCTTTCGATTCAAGACGGGATTTTGAGATGGAGAAACAGACACTAACTTTCACTGCGTTGCCGAACGGATTTGCTCCGGACGGTAGTCCGCGCGTCTCTGTTTTCATCTCTCAACGTTTGTGGTCTGACACGGCGGGCGCTGGAAACACCACTCTCGACAAGTATCCGGATCAAATAAATTGGCCGGCGCGTGTCGCGGCACTGACGTGGGAAGCGAGCATCAACGGTGGACCAGCAATCCCGCTGACTGAACCCCTTAGCGAATTGGATCCCGCTCTCTGGTCTGCTCTGTTCCACGACACGACGCAGGTGAAGCCCTTTGCCTTCGAAGACTTCCGCGGCATGCCAATCGAATCGTTTCCGACGTTTGCGATTCACGACATGATTCGCGGCGTTTATGGTCGTGCTTCGTCAGACCCTGCATACGGCGAAGGCAAAAACAGACCAGGCCTCGACGTGCTGGCCGCTGATACCGATCTGATCGCGATCGCGAGGCCAACGCTTCCCGATCCCGAGCCGCCCTGGAACCCAGTTGAGACTGCTGCCACACCGTTTCCCGACGCGCCACCGGTAAAAGAAAAACCCGAACCTGGACCAGATCTTCCGCCGCCTGAACCCATCGAGAAAGGTTGCGGTTGCGGCTGCCTGGCATGGCCTCTTGAAATACTGAGAAGAATTCTCGGCTTGCCAAAGAAAGACGCGAAGGGAGGAGCAGCGCCCGTTTACGATGTGCCGCCATCAACTCCCGCTGCGACACCTTCGTTCAAAACAGATGTGACGCCGCCTCCACCGCCTGCGCCACCTACACCACCAAAATCGTTTCTGCCACCGCCGTTGAGTGCGGCACAGCTACAGACACAGGCAGCTTTCGATTCACTCGATGCGTTCCTGAAACCATTCGCGGGCGCCGAACCGAAGTTACCAACAGCAGCGCAGCTCGCCGCGACATGGGACTTTCATCAGGCAATCTCATCCCTGGGTGACTATCCCAAGATGCTGCGACGGCTCGGACTCGTGCTCGATCTCGTGATGCCGGCCGGAACGGTCATTCCTGCTAATGGCACAATC
Source organism: Pyrinomonadaceae bacterium (assembly GCA_036006625.1). Lineage (GTDB taxonomy): Bacteria > Acidobacteriota > Blastocatellia > Pyrinomonadales > Pyrinomonadaceae > PSRF01. The sequence goes on from DASYPN010000137.1 coordinate 8,546, forward strand.
GAAGTAACCGGCAAGAACGTCGTTTTTCAAGCCGGCACGACTCTCGTTTCACCACGCACACGCTTCGTTTCCGCGCCCAATTTGTTCACCGCTGCGCCACGTCCAGTTCAACCAGAGATCACAAACGGATTTCTACGTGTCGACGACACGCTGCGATTTCGTGTGATTCAGAACGACGTCGTCGGCGATGCGACCAAGCTGCGCAATGCTGCGACGTTTGCATTGAGATTTGCACTAGCCGCCGATCGACCCGGTAACGTTCCGGGCGATAGTGGCCTGCCGGCATTGCGAACCGTGGGCATCTCACTCGTAAAAAACGAAGTCACAACGGAACTGTCGGATCAATTCCTGCGTTCGTGTGCACTCAATCTTTTTGTCGCCTCGAAAGACCTGTCACCACTGCCTCCGCCAGTTGCTCCAGGCGGCGCACCGCCTGCGCTGAGCGATGAATTGTTTGCAGAAGATCTGGTGCGCGGTTATCGCATCGACGTATTCGACACGAAGACCGGCGTTTGGCGATCGCTGTGCGAGCGACAAGGCACGTATCGTTTTCTCGAAGCCGCAGGTGGACCACGAAACGAAACTGCTGACGACGAAGGCTTCGTGCAATTCGCCGCCACTGAACCGCGCGATCCCGCCGCGCCCAAATCGCTTCGTGCCGGAGAAACACTCTTCACGTGGAACGGCTGGAGCCTCGCAGCCCCGCGTCCGGGCAAAGCGATCATGCCTGACGACACGCATGCAGATCCGGGAAATGCCGCAGTTACTCCGTTCAAGATCGAAACGACTTTCAAAGCGAGACCCGCGAGCCTGCCGCGTTTACGTTTCGGACGACAGTATCGACTTCGCGCACGCGTTGCAGACCTTGCCGGCAACAGCGTGACGAACCCGGACGACGCTTCATACAACGACGATGTCCCTCAAAAGACAGACGAGTTCACGGCGCTGAGGTACGAACCACTCGCGCCGCCGATTCTGATGTTGCGGAGCGCTCCGGTTGAAGGCGAATCAGTCGAGCGGCTGGTCCTTCGTAAACCCGCTCTTGGCGGGCTTGGCGCAAGCACGGTGCGGCACGTCGCACCTCCGAAGACGTCGCAGCTCATGGCTGAGTGGCACGGCGGGTTCGATAATGGCGTCGTCGATGGTTCCGCGACGGGCTACGCTCTTGCATCGCGGGAATCGAACAGCGTCAACGACGGAGCACAACAAACTAAGCCTGCGCTCGACGGAGCGCCCGGCGTGATTCCAGCAGTGCCGATCGAGTCTGATCCATGGATCCAAACCGCACCCCTCGTCACAGTCAATTACTTACCTGATCCGCAAGCGCGCGGCGTCGCTTTCTTTGACCTCCCGGGTGATACGTCGCCTGATCGCATCTTTGTTGTCACGTTCGCGAATGCATGGCCGGATCTCAAGCCGTTCCGTATCGAGCTCGTGCCCATCGGTGTCGGCGCCATCTCAGGCCCGCCGACCTTTGCCGCCGATACTCTGAAAGTTGAACTCGCGCCGTCGCAACGCGCCACCGTGCGCATCAACAGTCTGATGGATCCTGGCGATCTCGATAAGCGCGGAGTTTGGCAGTGGACGGATGAACTTGCGCCACCGAATCTGGCGCAGGTTAGAACTTCAGTCATTAAAGGACGGCACTGGGCGCACCTTCCCTGGCGTGATATCACACTCGTCTACGCCACGCAGAAACCGGTAGAGCCACCTGAGATCCAGACTCTCAATCCTGCGAAGTCGTTGGGACAAACGTTCGCTGTCGTCGACGGTAAAATCAAAGTGCACTCTGCGAGTACGGCGCGCATTCAGTTGTTGGCAAATTGGACCGATCCCATTGACGATCCTGCAACCGATCCGCCCGCCGGCTTACCAGTTGTGCCGACCTTCCAGACTCAAAACTCACACGTGTGTGAAACCGAAGTTCCCGAGACTGTCAGCCCGGTGGACATTCGGGACAGTGGAACGAGAACAAATCCGAAGCACGAGTTCAACGATACGAAATATCACCGAGTGACATACACGCCTGTCGGCACGACCAGATTCCGTGAATACTTTCCGCCGAGCACCAACACACCTCCTAATACGACTGAAGCTGGTCCGGGATTCGGCGTGGACGTGCTGAACTCAGCGCGTCCTGATATGCCGAAGTATTTGTACACGGTGCCGGTGTTTGAATGGGACACACCGCCGGGAACGCCGGGAATTGTGAAGCGCCAGCGCACAGGCGGCGGAATTCGAATCTATCTCGACCGGCCGTGGTTCTCATCGGGTGACGGTGAGTTGCTTGGAGTGGTGTTCCAGGAAGGGACGAACTTCCTGACAATGGACGTTGCGTTTCGTCGCTTTGTAACGATATGGGGAGCTGATCCGATCTGGCATGCCAATCCTGCGCCTGATCAGGCTCAGAAGATCAATTTCAAGAATGTGGTCACGGACGAGAGCGGTAAGCTGCTGCAGGAAGATTCGAAGGCTGATGTGACTGTTGTCGGTTACGCAGTGAATTTCGATGCTGAACGGAGACTGTGGTTTGCGGATATTAGTATCGACACCGGAAATGCGTACTGGCCGTTTGTGCGACTCGCGCTTGCGAGGTTCCAGCCGAAGTCGATCAAAGATGCTTTCATCTCACAGATCGTCCGTGCGGATTTTATCCAACTTCCACCAGACCGCCTTGCCGAGATTACTGTGGGCGGCGCATCGGTCCACTTGAAAGTAACTGGACCAACTTACTTCCGCTCGGAAGTCGTCGAGACGGTCAAGGATTTTCCGTTCTTTAGTGGTTCGCCTACCAGCAATGGCTTGAGCGAAATCGAAGCAGTGATCGAGGAGCGCAATGCCACCGACGATCCGGGGAATGAATTGTCGTGGAAGCCGATCGACGCGACGCGAACATTACTGATCCAAAATCCCGCGAAGCCCGGAGAATGGGAAGGCGACGTGCCCTTCGCAACACTTGCTCCGGGATTAATGAGACTCACGTTAAAAGAATTCGAGTGGTATCGAACCGACGACGCCATTTCCCAGGACGCCCCCCGCACCCAGATCCGTGTCGCCCGCCGCCTGGTCTACGCCGACGTCTTCGCACTGTGATTAACTACCAAATACTGAACGTACCAGTAAACCTCGATAACTATCGTTCAGTAATGTGCGTCTAGACGTGAACTGCGTGTGTGTACTGGACGCGCAGCGCCAAAGGCGCGGAATATAATAGCCAGGGGCAAGCGCGAAGCGCGTCGCCCCTGGTAAAAGAATTTAGATCGACGTGAGCACTGAAAGTGCGAAATATCATCGCGGCTTATTCCGCTCTTTCAGAGCTTCACGGTTATTTCATGCGTTGTTCCAGGGGCGACGCGCCTCGCGTTGCTCGGCGCTTGCCGCCGATGACAAACATCAGCACATACGCGGTGATTCGGATTGTGCGTCGTTGCATCATGGCCCTACAGTTTATAATTCACGCGCGACAACTTCAATGCAATTTGTTTTTTCATAGCACCGCCTCGGAACCGATCACAATTTGTGATAGGTTCAGGACAACTCTGCGTCGGACGGGCGTTTGAGACTCTTTAGTTGATGTAAACCAACAACGTACTCGGCTCTCCATACTTCTTGAACTGAAACTCATACGGCAAAGGCCGGAAAT
>DASYPN010000138.1:0-13483 GCA_036006625.1 Pyrinomonadaceae bacterium
GTTCGCCAAACCAAAGCTGTCGCTACTTGAATCGCTTTGGCCTAAGCCACGGGCGGCCACGGAGGGCCGCCCCTACAATTGAACCGTTTCGCGCTCAAAACCCTGTTCGTGTATATTCAACCGCGATGAGCATCGAGACAGTCGAACATAACGGCACTAAATATGCCGAAATCATCTGGGCCGGAACTGAAGTAAAAGAGACGCGGTTTTTCTCGCCCGCCAATTCGTCTTTTCAATTCGGTCTACTCGCGCATCAGGCCGGTTTCATCGAACCTCCTCATTACCACAAACCCATCTCTCGCACGATCGACGATCTGCAGCAGATGTTTGTCGTGCAGCGTGGCGTGGTTGCAGTCGACTTCTACGACGAAGCCGGAGCGCGATTTCGTGAAGTTGTTTTGCGCGCGGGCGACGGCATCGTCCTTATTCACGGCACACACGCCGTCCGCGTTATCGAAGACATGCAGTGCATCAGCGTCAAACAAGGTCCTTTCCTGGGCGCCGAAAACGATAAGATCAACGTCGAGGTCAACAACAATTAATGATCGAAGTCTTCGATCCAATAATCGGTGAAGAAGAAATAGAGGCAGTTGTGGCTGCGCTCCGGCGCGGTGAGATCTCCGGATCGTTTGGGGAGACGATTCCGCGCTTCGAAGAGGAGTTTGCCGCGTACTGCGGTTGTAAGTATGGCGTCGCGGTCAGCAGCGGCAGCACTGCGCTTCATCTCGCTGTGGCTGCAGCGGGAATCGGCGCGGGCGATGAAGTGCTTGTCAGCAGCAGCACGAATATCGCGACCGCGCTGGCAGTGATTCACAACCAGGCCATTCCGGTTCCGGTTGATTCAGAGAGTTTGACCTGGAACCTGGATCTCAGTCTGATCGAAGACCTGATCACTGAAAAGACTAAAGCGATTATTCCGGTGCATCTCTACGGCCATCCTGTCGATATGGATCGACTGATGGAGATTGCACGGCAACATAATCTGCTCGTTATCGAAGACTGTGCGGAGTCGCACGGCGCCACGTGTCGCGGCCGCATGACTGGCAGCTTCGGCGACATGGCCTGCTTCAGTTTTTACGCAAACAAGGTGATCACGACCGGTGAAGGCGGGATGGTTACAACAAACAACGCCGAGCTTGCGGAACGTCTACGTCTGCTCCGCAACCTCGCGTTTACCAAGCCGCGCTTTCGTCACGAGGAAGCGGGATTCAACTTTCGCATGACGGGAATTCAAGCTGCGATGGGCCGCGCGCAGTTCGCCAAGATCGATCACATCCTGTCAGAAAAACGGCGCGTAGCCCACACCTATAACGAGTTTCTGCGCGATGTTGAGGGGCTCCAGCTTCCGCACGAAGCTGAGTGGGCGCGCAACGTCTACTGGATGTATGCCGTGGTGGTCCAACCGGAGTTTGGTATCACTCGCGATGAGTTGATGAACAGCCTGCGCGCCGCCGACATCGACACGAGGACGTTCTTCTGCCCGATGAACCAGCAACCTTGTTTGCTGTCGTTGTCGGACTTTCGCGCGGCTCCCTGTCCAGTTGCAGATGGCTTGTGGGACAACGGCCTTTATCTTCCTTCCACCTACTCGCTTTCAGAGGACGTTATCAAGCAAGTCGCCGGCGCCGTGACGTCGGCGTCTCAGAGTCAGAAGAAAGCGATGTCACTTTTATAGGAGTGGCAACCCACATTGACTTCATACTCAGGCAGACACGCTGAACTTTACGATCTCTTTTACGCCGATAAGCCGTATGAAGTGGAAGCAGCGTTCGTTGCTCAGTGTCTGCGTGAGTACGCTGTTGGACCAACCACACGTCTGCTCGAAATTGCGTGTGGTACGGGTACGCACGCCCTGCAGCTCGAGCAACGCGGTTACAAGATCGTCGCCACCGACTATTCGCCTGATATGCTTGCGCGTGCGAGACAAAAGGCCGCAAATTCCCAAGTTGAGTTTCAGTTGCAGGACATGACGCAGCTCGAAGTTGGGGGCGCTCCGTTTGATGCTGCTTATTGTCTGTTCGACGCGATCGGATATGTCGGCACGAACGAAGCACTCGAGAAGGTCTTCCGCGGTGTGCATAAACATCTGCGGCGTGACGGACTCTTTATCTTCGAGTTCTGGCATGCTGGGGCGATGCTGCGTCACTACGATCCGGTTCGCGTCCGGCGTTGGGAGCAGAAAGATTCAACTATCCTGCGCATTTCGGAAACGTCTTTGGATTACGCGAAGCAACTGAGTAGCGTCTGTTATTCGATCTATGAATTAAGGAATGACGGCACGTATTCGAGCATAACAGAGACGCAGACTAATCGTTATTTTCTGGTCCAGGAAATGGCAGCCTGGCTCACCGCGACTGGTTTCGCGCCATTAAAGTGGTTTGCAGGTTTCACGAACAGCGAATCCATCTCCGACGAAACGTGGCACATCGTCGCCGTCGCCCGGCGGAGTTAGGTCATGCAGTTGCTCAGCGCTAAGAGTGGGATTCAGTCCGCCCAGCGCCGAAGGCGCTGAGACTAAACCCGGCGAAGATCTGTGCAGACTAAACCCGGAAAGATTTAGGTCATGCAGTTGCTCAGCGCTAAGAAGTGGGATTCAGTCCGCCCCAGCGCCGAAGGCGCGCAATATGATAGCCAGGGGCAAGCGCCGAGCAACGCGAGGCGCGTCGCCCCTGGTTAGCAGATAGTAATCAAATGAGCACTGAAAGTGCGAAATACTATCGTCAGTTATTCGGCTCTTTCAGAGCTTCACGGTCTCTATTTATGCGTTACCAGGGGCGACGCGCCTCGCTCTGCTCAGCGCTTGCCCCTGGCTATCATATTGCGCGCCTTTGGCGCTGAGACTAAACCCGGCGAAGATCTGTGCAGACTAAACCCGGAAAGATGTTGATGAGATGAAGGTCGGCGTATTTCTTGAAGACTTCTCGCCGGAAGTTGGCGGAGGGTTCACGATCCAGGACGATATCTTCCGCGCCCTCGTCGAACTCCTCGACGATACGCATCACTCTTTTGTTATCTTTTGTCGTCGAGCCGAAGGTGTCGGCAAGCTGTCGACGCATCCCCGACTGAACGCCGTGGAGTTCCCCGGGAGCTTAGGCAAGCGTGTTTTTGCGAGAGCCGAGCGAGGGCTCAATTCGCTGCTGGAAAAACGCCAGCGACAGTCGCGGCTCGAGCAGTTATGCAAAGAGGCCGGCGTCGAATTCATGTGGTTTGTCGGCGCGGAAGCAGTACAACTCGATCTGCCCTACATGGCGATCGTTTGGGATTTACAACACCGGCTGCAACCGTGGTTTCCGGAAGTGAGTGCGGCAGGAACCTGGAAGCATCGTGAGAGTTTCTACAGCGAGTTTTTGCGCCGCGCGACGATGATCATCGCGGGCACTGATGCTGGTCGCGAAGAGATCGAACGTTTCTACCAGGTCACCAGCAACCGCATTAAAATCCTGCCACACCCGACACCGGCGTTTGCGCTGAACGCCGGACCCGGCAACGCCGAAGCGGTGCTCAAGAAGTACGAACTGCGAAAGAATTATCTTTTCTATCCGGCGCAGTTCTGGTCTCATAAAAACCACGTGAACCTTTTGCTCGCGGCGGCGGAGTTGAAAAACAAGCACGGCATCGACTTGCCGGTTGTGTTTGTCGGCTCAGACAAAGGAAACGCTGATTACGTACGATCGTTCGCAGCACAACTGAAACCAGCGATTGATGTCTCATTTCTCGGCTTCGTGCCGGTGGAGGATCTGGTCGCACTTTATCGCGGTGCATTCGCACTCGCCTATGTGACGTTTTTTGGGCCGGAAAATCTTCCAACACTCGAAGCTTTTGCACTAGGATGTCCGGTCGTCGCTTCGGATGTTGCGGGCGCACGTGAACAGTTAGGCGACGCAGCGCTGCTCGTAGATCCGAAAGATCCGCCAAGCATCGCGAACGCGATCAAAGCACTGCACGACGACCCGAACTTACGTCAGACGATGATCGAGAAAGGTCGTGCACGAGCGGAGCGATCGACCGCAAGATCCTTCGTGCGCGGCGTCTTCAACGCACTCGACGAATTTGAACCCGTACGTAGATGCTGGAAATGAGGCAAAAAGGGACTAAGGATGACTAAACGAGCGCTAATCACTGGGATCACTGGCCAGGATGGCTCGTATCTCGCCGAACTTTTACTCGAGAAAGGCTACGAAGTTCATGGTATTATTCGGCGGTCCTCGTCATTCAACACGCAGCGAATCGACCACATTTATCGCGATGCACACGATCCGAAGTCACGACTATTTCTGGTTCATGGCGATCTGAGCGATTCAAGCGCGCTGAATACGATCCTTAGAAACGTAAAGCCCGACGAGATCTATAATCTTGGCGCACAATCGCACGTCCGTGTAAGCTTCGACACACCCGAATACACGACGGACGTAACCGCTCTCGGCACGATCCGAATCCTCGAAGCGATCAGAGAAGTCGGCATCAGTCCGAAGTTTTACCAGGCTTCATCCTCAGAAATGTTTGGCAAAGTTGGCGAAACACCACAGAACGAGACGACGCCGTTTCACCCGCGTTCGCCTTACGCCTGCGCGAAGGTGTTCGCATATTACGCCACCGTAAACTATCGCGAGGCTTACAATCTGTTTGCCTGTAATGGAATTCTCTTCAATCATGAATCGGAACGCCGCGGCGAGACGTTCGTCACGCGCAAAATCACGCGTGCAGCGACGAGGATAAAACTGGGACTGCAGGACAAGTTGTTTCTCGGAAATCTCGACGCCAAACGCGATTGGGGATACGCGAAAGATTACGTCGAGGCGATGTGGCTGATGATGCAGGCGGAGTCGAGTGACGACTACGTGATCGCAACGGGGGAGACTCACTCGGTGCAGGAGTTCGTGGAAGAAACTTTCAGTTATCTCGATCTCGATTGGAAGGAACACGTCGAGATCGATCCGTGGTACTACCGGCCCAGCGAAGTCGATCTTCTCCTCGGCGACTCAACCAAAGCCCGCCGGGAACTCGGCTGGGAACCCAAAGTCGGATTCAAGGATTTAGTAAAACTCATGGTGAACCACGATCTGAACCTCGCCAAAGAGGAAAAGCAGATCCGAGACCTCGCGAAGTAACTGATGCTGGAATCAATTAAGGACATCGTAAAGAAGTCGATCCCCTACGACGTGCTCAAGCTCCATCGCGATCGGAAGGCACTTCGCTCCTGGGAAAAAATCGGCAGATCGTCCCCTCCACCTCACGTGGTTAAGGAAGCTCTGATCAGAGATTATGCACGCGCGTTCAATACCAGAATTCTTGTCGAAACAGGTACATACCTCGGCGACATGGTCTACGCAATGCGGAAGTCGTTTTTCCGAATCCTCTCGTTTGAGTTGGACCAGACTCTGTATGAACAAGCACGCAAAAGATTCGCGGCCGACGATCATATTGAAATCATTCAGGGTGACAGTGGACTACTGCTGGCTGATTATTTGACGAATATTAATGAGCGATGTCTGTTCTGGCTTGATGGACACTATTCAGGCGGCATTACGGCGCGAGGGGAACTCAACACTCCAATAAAGAGAGAGCTCGAACATATATTCGAGCATCCTGTAGCGGGACACGTTATTTTGATCGATGATGCGCGGTGCTTCACCGGACAAAGCGATTATCCTACGCTCGACGAGTTGCAAAGGGTCGTTAACGAACGAACACAGGGTTGGCAATTTTCAGTGGAAGACGACGTAGTTCGTATTCATCCTGTTAATTAGGCGAATCCTGTTATGAAAATCTGCTTCCCCCTGTGGATTGGCCGCAGACATCAGGGTCTCGGCAACGAGTTGATTCCGTGGGCCAAGGCTTTTATCGCCAGTCAGGAATTGAAGATTAAATTCCTGCCGCCGGCACTCGGCCTCAACGACAGGCATTACTACAAATATTTCGGCACCTCGCGTTGGGATTGGATTTACTACGCGATACTGAAAAAAGTTTTGCCTTGCTACGTGTTCACTGAAGAAGAGTACCTCGCGACCGGCGAGAAAGACTTTGCACGCGCCATTCGAGTCTATGCCGACAAAAAAGGTTTGGATAAGAAACGCTCTTACGCGCTCTTGACCGAAGGACTCTGGGGCAACTTCTATTCAATTCGCGAAGCACATCACTTTGTTTTGTCACAGCTTTATCGAACACATCATCTTACTGACAATCTTTATCAACTCGACAAACAGATCGCAGACAAACGACTCATCGTCGGAATACACATTCGCATGGGCGACTTTTTGCCAGTAACCAACTCGACTGAATACAAGGGCGTCTGGAACACTCGTGTATCACTCGCGTGGTATCTAAATATTTGTCGCCAGTTGAAATCAGCTTTAGGTGATGCGGTTACGTTCATGCTCCTGACTGATGGTACCGAAGAAGAGCTGCGCGATTTCATCGACGAATTTCATCCGATCACTAACTTTGGTCAGCCATACGCAGTTGTCAGTGACCTGCTGGCGCTCGCGAGCGCCGACGTGCTTGTTTGCTCGATCTCGTCGTACAGCATGTGGGGTGCAGTGCTTTCACGTGCGCCGTACTTCTGGTACCTCCCGAATCTGCAGCGGTTGAATCGCCATCTCACTTTGTGGCAGGAACATGTCGCCGGGTTCGGCGACAATACAAACGGTGAGAAAATCTTGCCACGCGGAATTCCGATGGCTGAAGATAGCCGCATCCCCGACAATGTGATCGAGTACCTGCGGATGAAGATCAAGCTGAATTCGCTTTCACATGATCTCATCAAGTCCGGAGGTATTCCCGTCAACTACGAAACAGTGCGCACGGTTGCGTTGCACAAAGGTTAACCAGGGTATGGGCGCCTCCTTGGAGTGCGCCAATTTCAACCATGCATTTCCATTTAATCGGCATTTGTGGAACCGCGATGGCCTCACTTGCCGGCATGCTTCAGGCACGCGGGCATCACGTCACAGGTTCTGATCTGAACGTCTATCCACCGATGTCGACGATGCTCCAGGACCTGGGCATCAACGTCGCACACGGCTACAAACGCGAACACCTCACGCCGACTCCGGACTGTGTCGTGGTTGGTAACGCAATTCCGCGAGGTAATCCGGAAGTCGAAGAAGCGCTCCGGCAGAAACTCCTCTACCGTTCGCAAGCGGAAGTTGTTAAGGAAGAATTTATTCGCGGACGTCACTCACTCGCAGTCGCAGGCACGCACGGCAAGACGACCACGACCAGCATCGCCGCGTGGGTGATGGACCAGGGCGGCTTGAATCCGAGTTTCCTGATTGGCGGCGTCGCACAGAATTTTGGCAGCAGCTTCCGCGTTACTGACAGTGATTACTTCATCATCGAAGCAGACGAGTACGACACCGCTTACTTCGACAAAGGTCCGAAGTTCATGCACTACCTGCCTGAGCTCGCGATCGTCAACAACATCGAATTCGATCACGCCGATATCTATCGCGATCTTGACGCAGTGAAGCTCGCGTTCCGTCGTTTTATGAATCTTGTTCCGGAGAATGGCAGGTTGATTGCCGGTTGGGACAGTCCTAACGTTCGACAGGTGGTCGAATCGTTTGGCGAAAGACTTTTCACACGAGTGGAGACTTTCGGTACGGGCAGCGATGCGAAGTGGCAGGTTCGCAATGCTGACTTCAGCGAAGGGCTGTCGCGGTTTGAAGTTTTTTGCGAGAACGAGTCGTGGGGCGAGTTTCAGACGCCGTTGCTGGGTGAGTTCAACCTTCTCAACTGTCTGGCAGTGATCGTCGCGGCCGATGCCTGGGGAATCAGTAAGGAAAAGATCCGTGCTGCGCTGGCGAGTTTTCAGAACGTGAAGCGGCGTGCGGAGGTGCGTGGCGAAGAACGGGGCGTTGTCGTGATCGACGATTTCGCCCACCATCCGACTGCCGTGCGTGAGACGCTGCGAGCTTTGCGGGCGCGATATAAAGATCGCCGTTTGATCGCCGTATTTGAGCCTCGTTCGTGGTCTTCTCGGCTGGCAGTTTTCCAGGATGATTATGCAAATGCGTTTGCGTCGGCTGACTATGTCGTTATCGCTTCCGTGTTCGACAGTCAGAAGGTCACAGAAAAGGGACGCGCCCTTGATACCGCCGCATTAATTGAGGCCATTTCGAAACAAGGGAAACCCGCGTTTGCCCTTCCGGATGTCGATCAAATCGTTGCGCATATTCGGCCGGAGCTGCGGTCGGGCGATGTAGTGGCGATCATGTCGAACGGCGGATTCGGTGGGATCCACGACAAGGTGCTGAGCGCCCTCCGCTCAGACTAAGTTGGCCACAGATAATCCGCGGCTCCACACTTTAACGAAATCTTCGTAACGCTCTCGCAGTCTTACTCCGCTACAAAAGGCTTCCCGATTGAGGCATGGAGGCCCCCGCAGTGAAAAACTTTTCGATTTTCGAGCAGGCCCTAAAGCACTCCGGCGTCGAAAACATCGATAATATCGGTGAAATTGCCAGCCTCACCCGACGCGATTTCCTCGATCATGAGAGTTTCGTCTGCCACACCACCACCGCATCGGTCGAATACGGATGCCTGATGATCGAGAATTCGATTCTGCTTCGCACGAATCGCTCCGGCAGAGTCTATGCCGGAGTCGAAAAACTCTCAGCGTTGCAGCCAATCATCGATCGTTACATGCGTATCGCCGATGTGTCAGAAACCGTCTATCTGTTTGGAGAGGACGACTGGAGACCGCCGCGTCATCCAAACATCCGGCTGATAACATTGAAGCAAGACTTCCGTTTGGCGCGTGAGTGGTTTGTAATTACACATTCAAACTCACTCAATGGCGCCCTCGTCGCGTTTGACGAAACGTGCACTGACACAATGCCGGAACAAGTCAGGTACTGGGCTTTGAAGACGAGTAACGCGGATCTGGTTACTTCGCTCGCGAATTCGGTCGAGGGTGTGATCGACTGGTGTCTTGCAGCTTGAGTTTTATTGAACCGTCTTCGGTTCGGCGACTGGACGTTCCACCAGTAACGGCGTCAGCATCGTGTCTGACTTTCCAACCGGCGTATTCGGCGCTTCAACCCGTGAGGTCAGTACGCGGCGGATTTTCTTCGGTAGTAGTTTGCCTGCGACGAGGGTGGCAGATCCGATTAACTCCACCACGTCGCCCCCACCACGCCAATGCTCCCGCACGACGCGAGGATCCGTGACGCTCATCAATCGCAGCAGCGTCAATCCAATCAGATAAAGATCGTCAACCTGGCCCACAAAAGGGATCATGTCGGGAATGAAGTCGAGCGGGAGGAACGCGTACACGATTGCCCCCGCAACCAGCAATCTCTCTTTCGCCGGCACTCTCGGATCGACCATCAGCCGCGCGCACAGCAGGAGCAGATTTGGTATGACGAGCAGCAGATTGCTCATGCGACTGCGGAGGTTCAGGTCTGACATATGGAGGATTATACAGATCTGTGCTGATCCGTGTAATCTGTGGCAACATAAACATCCATGGACATCCTCGACCGAATTCGCCAGCGAGCCGCGTCAAGGCCGCAACACATCGTCCTGCCTGAAGGAAATGATCCGCGCACCGTCGCCGCCGCTGTGGAAGCTACGAGTCAACGCATCGCACGGATCACTGTGCTTGGCGATGAACAAACGATTCGCGGCGTCGCGAGTGACAACCGACTGGATCTTGGTGGCGTGGCGATCATCGATCACAAGCGTGCGGCGGACTTTGACAAGATGGTTTCGCTGTTCCACGAGCTACGCAAGGCGAAAGGACTAATGGCGGATGAGGCACGAACGCTCGTGTCCGATCCGTTGTACTACGGGAATCTGATGGTGCGGTCGGGTCTCGCAGATGGTTCCGTTGCAGGAGCGACCAACACAACCAGTCATACTGTTCGTGCGGCTCTTCACTGCATCGGCGTGAGACCGGGATTCAAACTGGTGTCGAGTTTCTTTTTAATGGCATTGCGCAACAATGAGTTTGGTCACGATGGCGCGATGATTTATGCAGATTGTGGTGTAGTGATCGAGCCGAGCGCAGTTGAGCTCGCCGAGATCGCGATTGCGGCCGCAGATTCGTGCAAAGCATTGCTCGGCGCTGAACCTCGTGTGGCGCTACTCTCGTTCTCGACGAAGGGAAGCGCGAAACACCGGCTTGTAGACAAAGTAGTCGAAGCCGTGCGAACAGTAAAAGCGCGCGCGCCGGAGTTGCTCGTCGATGGCGAATTACAAGCCGACGCGGCCTTGATACCCGGAGTCGCGCAATCAAAAGCACCGGGTTCGCCGGTCGGCGGGCGTGCAAACGTGCTGATCTTTCCCGACTTGCAATCCGGAAACATCGCGTACAAGCTAACCGAGCGCCTGGCGGGCGCGACGGCAATCGGCCCGATTCTCCAGGGCCTCGACAAACCCGCGAACGATCTGTCCCGGGGCTGCACCGCGCGCGACATCGTCGACGCCATCGCCATCACCGCCGTCCAGGCCCAGGCACGTAAGGCAACGTAGGATTTTTGGAGGCATCAAACAGCCGACTCCTTAAAATGTTTTGGCTAAAACGCACAATTGGTCTTGTGGTCATGGTGGCGCTTTTGGCATTTGCCGCCACGCGGAGCTCCAGCCAGGAACCTGCTAAGCCACAAGCTTCACCGTCACCAACTCCCGAAAAAGAGCAGGAGTCAGTCAAAGTTTTCACTGAAGAAGTCCGTCTTCCGGTCGTTGCCTTCGACTCTTACGGTCACTACGATCCGACGCTCGAGCTCAACGACGTCCTCGTGCTCGAAGATGGTGTGGCGCAACAACTCCGAAGTTTGAGGCACGTTCCGGCTAACGTTTTGTTCCTGCTGGATACTGGTGGTGAGTCGAGTGGCTTGGGCGGCATGTCCAAGAGCACCAGTCTCACGCGTGACGTCGCGTCGCGGTTGGTGACAAAACTCGAAGACGGTGCATCGATCGCCGTAATGCAATCGGGTAACGCGACGGAGATGCTGCAACCATGGACCACCGACAAAGCTGCGGTCCTGAAGACACTGAAGAACAAACTCCTCTCAACCAAGCGATCGCGGATCTCGGATGCGATTGCGAATGCAAGTGTGCAATTGAAGGATCGTCCGGAAGGAAGTCGTCACGTTGTGATGATCACGGACGGTGTTGACTCACCCGGCGGCAAAGTGGATCGCGCGGACGCGATGCGCAAACTGATGTCCGCACGGGCTACTGTGCATATCATCAGTTACACGGAATTTGTGAGACAGAAGAACCTGAAGAACAATGCGCCTGTTTCAGTGGGACAACGTCCACCGAGTTCAGACCCGATCGCCTCCACAGATCCCACGATGCCTCCCGGTCAGACTCGCTCACCGTCATACGGCATCAGCATTCGCTTCGATCCCGCGATGAAGCGCCAGCGTAAAGCTTATGAAGCTGAAGTGAAGAAGAGTCAGCAGGCGCTGAAGAACATTGCCGAGGAGACGGGCGGAAGAATGATGCTACCGGTCGACAGTATGGAAATGTTGGCCCAGGCAAACGAAGTAGCACGCGCGATCGGAGCCGAATACGTTGTCACCTATCGACCTAAACGTCCTCTCGCCGAAGCCCAACCCGGCGAATATCGTCGCATCGAAGTAGCCTCACGCCGCGTGGGCGTCAGCCTCCAGTCACGGCGCGGCTACGTCGTGCCACAGCAAAACTAGCCACATAAAGCACAAAAAGCACAAAAGGCACATAAAAGAAGGTTTCAATCGGCCTTCTTCTTTTGTGCCTTTTGTGCTTTTTGTGCCTTTTGTGGCCCTTTTTGTGGCTAGAACTATATTGTGGCTTCGAGGCGAGCTTCCATCATCTGCATCACCTGGCGCACATCAAACTGATCCGGCTTCGGCAACAACGATTGCCGGTGCAACTCTTCCCAATCTTCCTTCGGCACTCGATGGAATGCTTCGACCACTTTCGGATCGAATTGTCTTCCGGACCAATCATCAAGTTCCTGTGATGCGGCTTCATATGATTTCCCACGGCGATAGACACGATCGCTCGTGATCGCGTCAAAAGCATCAGCCACTGAAAAGATGCGCGCGCAGATGTCGATCTCTTCTTTTCGCAAACCAAGTGGATAACCTGTGCCGTCCCACTTTTCGTGATGCTGGGCCACCACGCGCGAGGCGCCCTGCAGAAACTCGATGCCACGCAGAATCTGTTGTCCGTGCAACGGATGTTCGCGCATGCGCACCCACTCTTCTTCAGTGAGCTTAGCCGGCTTCCGCAAAATCGAATCGGGCACACCGATCTTGCCGATGTCGTGCAACAGTGATCCAAACTCCAGCGCCTTCATCTCTTCACTGCTCAAACCGTATTCGCGTCCGAGTCGCAGACTGTAAGTGACCACGCGTTCCGAATGACCGTGAGTTTCAGAGTCTCTGGTTTCGAGTGCAGCAGTTAACGCTTTGAGTGTGGAGCGATAAGCGGCTTCAAGAGAGTTTAGAGCTTTATCGAGTTCGATGGTCCGCTGTTCGACTAGTTCTTCGAGATGATTTTCGTAACGCTGTTTCGCAACTACCAGATCGTGATGTTCGAGCGCGCGTTTCACGACTGCCTCAACCTGCCGCAGGTCGAAAGGCTTCATCAGATAATCGAACGCGCCGAGACGCAGCGCACCGATCGCGCTCTCGACCGTCTGCATGCCGCTGATCATTACCACGACTGTGTCAGGCGCGATCTCTTTGACGTGCGGGATCATGTCGAGGCCGCTCATACCCGGCATCGTGATGTCGCTGATCACAAGCTGGAATTCGCTTTCCTGCAGACGCGTGAGTGCTTCCTCTGCCGATCCCGCTCGAATACATTCGTACTCTTCACTGAGCAAATCGGCGAGGATCTCGGTTATTTCGACTTCATCATCAACTATCAGAATGCGGGGCGACACAATTGTCGGCATTTGGTCTCTCCTGAAACTGGCAGGACATGGCGGCTAGAAGATTAGTAGAGCTCAACCAGCAACGGTGAGTGAACGTGGGTAAGGGGCTGGGTAAGGCCCCGCCAAAACCTGGCTCAGGCATTCTAGCCCTTTTGCTATTCCTGTGGCAAACATGTTTTTGCACTGCAGATAAATCTACTAAGCACAGCGTTTAGCCCCAACGACTCTCGGCAGCAGTTCGTCTTTTGTATCAAGATGTGATTAAAACTGAACGCAGGCGTGAGTGTTGCGCTGAGTTCGAAAGCACCGTATCATGTGCATCCCTTCACGCCGGAGTGGCGAAATTGGTATACGCACCAGACTCAAAATCTGGCGTCCGTCAAGGACATGTCGGTTCGAGTCCGACCTCCGGCACCACGCCTTTTCTAATCTCGCAATGAAAGTCTCATTACTCCTTTGTGTTCTATTGCTGACGGGCTCCGCACGGCAGCCAATCTTGGCCCAGGCCGACGACACGATGGCAATTCGCAAAGTTGTCGATCAGTTCTTTGCTGCTTACGCAAAAAAAGATCTTGAAGGATTGATGTCTTTGTGGAGTGAGCATTC
>DASYPN010000139.1:0-5262 GCA_036006625.1 Pyrinomonadaceae bacterium
GATCTCCAATCAGATCACCTGCGCGACATCATCGCTGCCGAGAAACAGATCATTCTTACCGAGCGCTCTGCGATTCCTGAAGATCCTTACGAACAACTGCGCGTCGCGATTGCAGCAGTGTTCAACTCCTGGATGGGCCGTCGTGCGATCGACTATCGACGAGTCAATCGCATTCCCGATTCACTCGGCACCGCGGTGAACGTGCAGGCGATGGTGTTTGGAAACATGGGCGCCGGCAGTGGCACTGGTGTTGCTTTCACGCGCAACCCATCGACCGGCAAAAAAGAACTCTACGGCGAGTATCTCCTGAATGCGCAGGGCGAAGACGTTGTCGCCGGCATTCGCACTCCCAATCCGATCAATCAACTCAAAAAAGAATTGCCCGAAGTTTACGATCAGTTTGCTTCCATCGCCGAGCTGCTCGAGAAACACTACCGCGACATGCAGGACTGCGAGTTCACGATCGAGCGTCGCAAACTGTGGATGCTGCAAACACGCACGGGCAAACGCAGTGGGGCGGCCGCCGTTCGTATCGCAGTCGAGATGGTCGATGAAAAAGTGATCGACAAAGAGACTGCCGTCAAACGTGTGACTCCCGAACAACTCGATCAGTTACTGCACCCGACTGTCGATCCAAAAACGAATGCGACTGTGCTCGCCACTGGTCTGCCGGCGAGTCCTGGCGCGGCGCAGGGCCAGGTTGTTTTCAGTCCTGACGAAGCCGAAGAAATGGCGCGTGAAGGCAAACGTGTCGTGCTCGTGCGACAGGAAACCAGTCCCGACGATTTTCACGGCATGGTTGCGGCGCAGGCGATCGTTACGGCTCGCGGCGGTATGACGAGTCACGCTGCGGTGGTCGCGCGTGGTATGGGCAAAACCTGCGTCAGCGGCGCACAGGCATTGAATATCGATTACAGCCAACAGCAATTCACCGTTGAAGGCACTGTCGTCACAAAAGGCGAATGGATCACGGTCGATGGTTCAACCGGTCGCGTGTTTCTGGGCCAGGTGCCGACGATTCAGCCGACGCTCGGAAATGATTTTTACAAACTCATGAAGTGGGCCGATCAGTTCCGGCGCCTGCGCGTGAGAGCGAATGCCGATACTCCGCTCGACGCAAAAACCGCCCGCCAGTTCGGTGCTGAGGGAATCGGACTCTGTCGCACCGAACACATGTTCTTCGGCGACAAGCGACTCGCAGCGATGCGCGAGATGATTCTCTCGGAAGGCGTTGGCGCACGTGAGAAGGCACTCGAAAAATTGTTACCGCTTCAGCGCGGTGATTTCATCGGTATCTTTCGCGAGATGACCGGGCTGCCCGTAACGATTCGTTTACTCGATCCGCCCTTGCACGAGTTTCTACCGAATGCGGAAGAGCTAGGCGCGGAGTTGGCCGAGTTAAAGATGAAATTGAAAGAAGCCGGCTCGTTGAGCGACATGGACCATGTGCTCGACGAGATCGATCACAAGCGCGCGTTGCTGCGTCAGGTCAACCGCATTCGCGAAGCGAATCCGATGCTCGGCTTTCGTGGTTGTCGTCTTGGTCTGCTGTTTCCCGAAGTGACACGCATGCAGTGTCGCGCGATCTTCGAGGCCGCCTGCGAAGTGCAGGGTGAACGTCAGAAAGTTGAGCTCGAGATCATGGTGCCGCTCGTGTCGGTGAGTGAGGAACTGCGGCAGCAATCGGAGCTCATTCACGAGGTTGCGCGACAGGTGATGGGTGAACACGGCATGACGATCGAGTACCTGGTTGGAACTATGATCGAGTTGCCGCGTGCGGCGCTCATGGCCGATCGGATCGCTAAGTATGCGCAGTTTTTCTCGTTCGGGACCAACGACCTCACGCAAACGACTTTTGGTCTCAGCCGAGACGATTCGAGTCGTTTTCTGCCCAACTACATCGAGCGCAAGATCGTTCGTGACGATCCATTCCAGGTGCTCGATCGCGACGGTGTGGGCCAACTCGTAAGAATGGGAACCGAACGCGGGCGCAGCATCAAGCCCGAATTGAAAGTCGGCATTTGCGGCGAGCACGGAGGCGATCCTCAGTCAATCGCGTTTTGTGCTGAGATCGGTCTCAACTACGTGAGCTGTTCGCCGTTCAGAGTTCCGGTTGCGCGATTGGCTGCGGCTCAGGCAGCGCTGAACCCCAGCTCTGAAGAAACGATCAGCGCGCAGGTTTAGCCACAGATTACACAGATTATTAATACAGATTTAGACAGATGCCCCCATGCCGACCTCAAAGGATCTGCAGCAGCTACTGGAACGCATTCAGCTTCGGCTGGATGAAAGCTTTGTCGGCATTGGCTCAGAAGTCGCGGACCTTCCGCCTGAAGATCTTGCAGAACTACTCAATCAGCTAAACCTCGCCGAAGCGGCTGCGATCGTCACGATGCTGCCTCTACGTCGCTGCATCGAGCTCTGCGACCAGCCCACGATGCGACGCCGCGCTGCCATTCTCGAACAGCTCGAACCTTCGCGCGTGGCTGCAATTCTCGAAGGTCTATCTTTGCGATCTGTGTGTGGTCGACAACCGTGGGCGCGCTGATTCCGATTGCAGCACAACGTGTCGGTGTGGATCCGGCGGTGTTATCGGCGCCACTCATTACGACGCTGGTTGATGCGACGGGGTTAGTTATTTACTTCACCATCGCGAAGGCAATACTGGGCGTCTAGCCACGGATGGACGCGGATTTTTATTTGATTTTCTTGTAAGCGAATATACACGGATAAACACGGGATTGATCCGTGCTCATCCGTGAAATCCGTGGCTTAATATTTTTCTTACGGTGCTGACGCGAATGCAACGTCAGTGATCAGAACGCCTCCTTGCAGTCGTTCGTTGAAAGTGAACTGCACCGATCGGACTGCGTTGAGATTGACTCCTCCGAACGCACTCAGCGGCACGCGCACTGTATTCAGCACCACCTTCGGCACTGGTCCAACTTCGCCCGGCGGAAAATACAATGCTCCGGAAACATCGCTGACACGCACTGAAGAAGATGTGCCGGAAGCATCCGTCAAGACCACGCGGAAGTCCTGCGCGAGATCCGGAAGATTGCGCACGTCAGCAAAGTTCACGCTCACGCGAAACTGAATCGCCTGGAAACCCGAAACAACGCCCAAAGCGGCCGGTATATCGTTTCGGTAATTACCTGTGAAGTTATTCCAACCAGTTTTGAGTTGACTCAGACCTCGCAACGGCGACCGTGCGCTCGGCGTCGTGTGCGGTTGTTGTGCGTTAAGGGCCTCGGGAATACAACGCTGCGGTTGCGGTGCATTTCCACCACACAATTCGTACGGTGTCAGACCGGTTTGCGTCGCAGCTCCACCGAGAGTGTTGAGTGTGAGATTGGTATCGTTAAGCAACCGGTTTACATCCAACCGGCGATTGGCCGGCGCGTGATACGAGACAAACAGATTGCTAGTCTGAGCTGAAGGCGGTGGCGGCGCATCGCCCGTCAAAATCGAAATAAACTGAGTCTCACCGCCGACATACACGCGGAAGAACGCACTCATGTAAGCGAGGCCGGTGCCACGTTGCTGCGCGTCGGTCAGACGTTGGCTGGTCTTGCCGTCGCCGCACTGAGAATCGGAATGACCGCCGGGTACAAATGCGAGCCAATCGTTTGCAGCGCCGGGGAACGGACTCGTGGCCGGTGTCCAGACCGTGTTGAAGAAGTTGTGATTGGCGCCCATCACAAGCTCGTAATGCTTCGGAGCGTTGTCGCCGGGAACGTTGTAACGTGCGTCGTCGTAGAAGTGCACTCCCTGCAGATCGCTAACGTCGCCGTCGCAGTACGGCAACATCACGTTGAGAGCGGCATTGTTCACGACGAAACGATTGAAGTCGACCGGGGCGAGCGGGAACACCGCTTTGATTCCGTACGGCGCGCCGAGTGAGTTGTTCAGGACGTAGTGACGCACGACTCCCTCACCGCCGCGCGAGTGGCCCATCGTACCAACGCGGGTCAAATCAAATTTGCCGACGAACTTCGTTCCAAAGGGAGCACCGCCCGTCGTGTTGAAGCCATTCAGTATGTCGAGATGTTTCTGCATCAACTCCGCTCGTGCAAGGGCGCCGAGATCAAAGACTTGATTGTCGACGGCGTTGACACCATTGGCGCTCACCGAAACAACCACATAACCATTACTCGCGAGACTTTCAGCGACGTAGTCGTATCCCTGAAAGCTCGGAATCGTCTGCGCTCCGTTTGTGCACGGCCACTGTAGCAATTGGCTGCCACCCTTGAAGCACGTAGCATGGCGACCGTGTAGCAACACGATCACGGGGTATGGTCCAGCCAAAGCAGTTGGATAGTGAATCGAAGCTCGCAACTCCACTGGTCCGGGAAAATTGGTTGGTTGAAACGCAGTGTCGCCGAAGTTGTATTCTTCGCGTGTCACGGCCAGGGAGCCCGGCGTCCCAGGATCCTGTGCAAATGCGCTGTTGATTGTGGTGAGAAGGAGAAACGAAAAACAAAACGCGAGGATGCGACTGGTTTTCATTGATTGCCTCCTTCACGCTTCAGTTGGAGTCGCTGAGAAATGCTGACTCGCGCATCCTTGTCTTCACCGTAAGAAACTGAGATCACGCTTCCTTCACGTATCAACGAACTGTCGAACGTAATGGCTGTGATCTGCGAGAGGGTCTCGTTCTCGATGCCGATGCCGGCGATCTGATCGTCGATCCAGATCACGGCAGGCAGGGCGCGCACGGGGAATGGACCGCCATGCACGGTGACTCGCCAGGCTTTGTCGACCACCGTTTGTTGACCGTGTAGTTGAACAGTTTGAGTGTTCGGCAACTGCACTTCCTCGACGCGGTAGCCCGTTAACCCCAGTGCTCCCGCCGGTCGCGCGGACTTCGCCTCACTCACAACTTTTCCGGGCAGCGACAGCAACTTTTTCATATTCGCGTTTCCTTGAGCGAGGGCGGTTGCAAACAGAAGAGGTAAGACTATGAGCGTGATCGCCAGACAGCGATTCATATACGCGCGCTTCATGACATGGGTCTCCTTTCAAGCAATCCTCTAAGAGAGAGGAGCAGCGGGGGAAGTCGATAGGCACGACTCTGAGCTTGGGAGGTGATACTAATCGGGATGGAGCAGGCGATAAATTAATCCCAAGCGCCAGTGCTGTCAAATCAATCAGGCGCTGCGGAACGTACTGTAGGGGCGGCCCTCCGTGGCCGCCCTCGGTTGAAAGCGGGTTCGCCAAATGCGAGGCCGTCGATTCTCGAATCGTGTACCAACCGAGGGC
>DASYPN010000140.1:0-2838 GCA_036006625.1 Pyrinomonadaceae bacterium
CACAAAAAAATGATAGCGCGTCGTTTCGTTGCTTCAAGGTTCCGACGGCCGGTGACCAAACTTCCGCGCCCCCATATTTACGGAGGTAACAAATGCTCAGGATAGGAAAGAATAAAGATCAGGAAGAGAACGACCACTCCAACCAGAAACCGGAGGTTCCTGATTACGCTGCCAAGTCATACCCCTCGTACCAGGCAACGAGTGTCGAGGCAAAGCCGGCTGCCGAGCCGACATCGGCACCTCGCGGCGCCATGACAGAGAGCGAAACGCTGGCTCGAGATATCAAGGAAGGGACGCTTAGTGGTTTCGTGGGCGGCGGTACCGTAGTCACCGGCGAAGCTAACTTCAAGGCGATGATGCGAGTTGATGGTCATCTGTCAGGCCGCGTGATGTCGACGAGTGGTACGCTCATCGTGGGTGCAAACGGAAAAGTTGATGCGAATATCGAAGTCGCCGTGGCCGTGATTCATGGAACCATTAACGGCGACATCATTGCCACTCAGCGATTGGAACTTGGCCGCGCCGCGAAGGTAAACGGCAACATTCAAACTCCGTCGCTCATCATCGAGCAGGGCGCGGTGTTTGAAGGAAGCTGCAAGATGTTGCAGATGACTCAGGCTGTGGACAAGGCAAAGAGCGCCAGGAAGGAAGAGCCGCTCGATACCTCCAAAATGAAGCCGATTCCGGCGGATGCTGCGGCGAAGTCGGCCGACATTCCCGCTGTTTCGAACACCGTCAGCTAGTTGATTCCGCATTAGAGATTGAACCGGGGTGGTCCGTTGGGCCACCCCTTATTTTTTTATCCTCTGAATCTTGTTAATCCTGAAAATCCTGTCTAATGTATGATTCGTCACCTATGCCCAACAAGACTATTTATGCGCTTCTAATTTGCCTTGCCTTATCTTCGGCAACCTTCGCCCAGCACCGCCCGATTCCTGCGCCAACACTTCTCCTCATCACTAAAGCCGAGGACGAACGACGTTGGGACGACGATCTGCGCAAACTGTTTTCGAGCCCCAACCCTTCAATTCGAACACGAGCAGCACTCGCCGCGGGACGAATCGGAAACGAAGACTCCATCAGCGCCCTCATCGACCTTCTCGAAAAAGATCGCGAATTGTTTGTTCGTTCGATGGCTGCTTTTGCCATTGGTGAAGTCGAGTCAGAAAAGGGTGCGAACGCACTCGTGGCAGTGCTCAAAAACACAAATAGTCCAGTTGACGTCAAAGCCAGAGCCGTCGAAGCTTTAGGCAAGATTGCTGCTGCGTTGCCGCGAGAACAGGAAGCGCGCCGGCTCGAACTCGGTGCCGTGATTCTCGAAACATTGAAGGCTGCGCCCGCAATACGTTCGAGTGCCGACTACTCACTGGTTTTGTTCGGTTTGACTGCCGCCCTGCGCGCGCGTCCCACCAATGCAGGTCCGACAATCGCAAGGTTTCTTGACTTCCCTAATCCTCGGGCACGTGAGGATGCGTCGAACGCGCTGGCACGTCTGCGTTTGAAAGATGCTAACCAGCAACTGCGTACGTTGCTGGCGTCAGACACCGATGTCATCGTGCGCGCCAATGCAGCGCGCGTCCTCGGCGTTACCGAGGATAAAGAGGCGTACGAGTTGTTGCTGACGCATTCCATGACTGATGAGGATGCCCGTGTCAGAGTTAGCGCTATTCGGGCACTTGCGTCTCTTAAAGACTCGCGAGCTGCACAGCCGCTACTGAAGCGCGGTGAAGAGCTTGCTCAAAAGGATGTCGGTTTAAGGCCGGTCGAGCTCAACGAAATCCTCGAGATCGCAACGACGCTCGGGCGCCTGCTCGCACAGAAAGAAGATCAAGCCGCTGTCGCATGGCTGCGTAAGCTCAGCGAGGCTCTAAATCACACTGCGCCGGAGATAGAGCTCGCGTTGGTGCGGATAGCCCCGGCAGTTTACGTGTCAAACTTTGGATCCGGCGATCAAGCGCGACGAAAAGTCCAGGAAACGATTCTTCTCAACTGGCGCGCCGCATCGGGAATCGCTGCGGGTCTCGGCGAAGTCGCAGCGCTGCCGGATTCAGTCAGGAACAAATCTGAACTTGCCGCCACAGCACAATCGCTGCTGCGCGCGATGCTCGACTACCGCAACTCCGGCCTGACAATCAACACGCTTGTTGCAGTTCACTCCGAATACGCAATTCCCGACGTGTTGCGTGCGCTCGCTGCATTCAAACCTACGGATCTGGGAACAGTCGCACAGGCGCAGCTAAAGGAGAGCGACATCATCATTCGGAGCACCGCCGCAGATCTGTTAGGCGATCTTCCCCCGTCGGAAGAGATCACGCGTGCACTCGCAGCCGCTTGGCCGCAGGCCGTCACCGACCCACTGAACGACGCAGCCCTCTCGATCCTCGACACGCTCGGTAAACAAAGGACCGGTGCGGCAAACGACGTTCTTAAAGAAGCACTGAAATCTAACGATCTGCTGATCCGTCGCCGCGCTGCAAGTCTTTTGAAAGCAAACGGCGCAGGCGAGTTCTCTGCACAAATCGGAACGGTGCAAACCCGCAACACGGATGCGGATTACAAACGCGCCCTCGCTCGGATCGGAAAAAGCGTCCAGGCTGTCGTGACTACCAGCAAGGGTTCGTTTACTATTGACCTGCTCCCCGTTGCGGCCCCCCTTACCGTAGACAACTTCGTTCAGCTAGCCCAACGAGACTATTATCGAAACGTCACGATTCACCGCGTAGTCCCTAATTTTGTGATTCAGGACGGTGATCCAAGGGGCGATGGTAACGGGGGAC
Source organism: Pyrinomonadaceae bacterium (assembly GCA_036006625.1). GTDB lineage: Bacteria > Acidobacteriota > Blastocatellia > Pyrinomonadales > Pyrinomonadaceae > PSRF01. The sequence continues at coordinate 2,778 of DASYPN010000140.1, forward strand.
CTGGGTACCAGATCCGCTGCGAGATCAATCAACTGCTCTACGATCGCGCCGCGGTGGGAAT
>DASYPN010000141.1:0-41598 GCA_036006625.1 Pyrinomonadaceae bacterium
TATGGAACGCCAGCCGCGCGCAGGCGCGTTTGCGTCTTGATGATCTAGCGCAGCGCATCGAGCCGATCGCGAAGTGGCAGGATCTCGTTCTGCCCGCGGAAGAACTGGGCCAGCTTCGCGAGATCGGAGCGCACGTGGCCCATCGTACGACGGTTTACGACTCCTGGGGATTCGGCGCGGTCAGTGCTCGTGGCCTCGGTATCAGCGCACTCTTCGCCGGATCGAGTGGCACGGGAAAAACGATGGCCGCGGAAGTGCTTGCGAATGCGCTCTCACTCGATCTCTATCGCATAGATCTGTCGAGTGTCGTCAGTAAGTACATCGGCGAGACCGAGAAAAATTTGCGGCGCGTGTTTGATGCGGCGGAAGACGGTGGTGCGATTCTTTTCTTTGACGAAGCGGATGCGCTCTTCGGCAAACGGAGTGAAGTGAAAGACAGTCACGACCGTTATGCAAACATCGAGATCAACTATCTCTTGCAACGGATGGAGTCGTATCGCGGGCTCGCGGTGCTGGCGACGAATCGCAAAGGCGATCTCGATCCGGCGTTTATGCGGCGCGTGCGTTTCGTCGTCAACTTTCCTTTTCCGGATACGTCGCATCGCGCGGAGATTTGGCGACGGATTTTCCCCGCCGGCACGCCGACTGACGAGCTCGATCCAGGAAAACTGGCACGCTTGAAAGTGGCTGGTGGAAACATTCGCAACATCGCGCTCAACGCAGCTTTTCTCGCTGCGGCTGAAGGATCACCGGTGGGCATGGCGCATCTCCAACGAGCAGCACGAGCCGAATGCGCAAAGATTGAGAAGCCCTTAACCGAAGCCGAAATCGGAGGCTGGATATAAGTTCTATAGGACCTATAGGACCTATTTGAGGTTATGACTAGCAGAGTTCAAACAACCGCGGTTCAGCAGGACACGTCAGCGGCGCCGCACCTTGCCAGGGTGGTGCAGCGGTCGTGCGCGTGCGGCGAGTCTGCGGGGATGACGGAAAGCTGCGAGTCATGCGCCGCAAATGATCTCGCCGGAACACGCGTGCAAGCCAAGCTGGTAGTTGGACCAGTCAACGATCCATACGAGCAGGAAGCAGATCGAGTCGCCGATCAAGTCATGCGCATGCCGGACGAGCAAGTCGCGACAACTTCGGACAACGATCCCGGCCCGGTAATCCAGCGCGCCTGCGCCTCCTGCGAAGAGGACGAAGAAAAACTGCAGCGACAACCGGAAGAAGACGAAGAGGAGTCGATCCAGGCGAAGCGAGAAGCTGGTCCAAGCGGCGGCGAAGTCTCAGCTAAACAGACCGCGGAAATCGAGAGTATCAAAACGGGTGGCGAGCCACTGCATCCTGCGAATCGCAGTTTCTTCGAGCAACGATTCGGTCACGACTTCAGCAACGTTCGCATTCACTCTGACGATCGCGCTTCGCAATCTGCAAAGGGCATCAACGCGCAGGCTTACACAACCGGCCAGCACATCATCTTCGGCGCCGGCCACTATTCACCCGACACTCAGGCCGGTCAAAAACTTCTCGCGCACGAACTGACTCACGTAATTCAGCAGGATGGCGACGCGCATCGTCACATTCAGCGAAGCGCTACTTTCACGCCGGGTAAACCCACCGACGTTATCAACCCCGCTCAACAAATCGGTGAGAACAAGATCCCGGCAGATAAACTTTTTCTGGGTGAAACGAACTTTATGCTCAATGGAAAGTCGTTCACCGACGCTCCTCCCGACGATGTAAAAGCGGCGCTAAAGAAACCGAAGATCTCCAGTACGCCAACAACGTTACCAGTCGGCCAAAACAAAACCGCTCCGGCGGTTGAGTGCCAGATCGATTCCGTGGACGACAACAAGGGAACTAATGAGATCAAGCTGCTCTCGAAAGACACCTGGAAGTTCGTCACTGACAAGACGAATGTAGGGAAAAGGTTTCCGTCGTTAAAAGCCTGCGCGAATGGATTCGGCCAGGTCACGTTTGTAGTCAGAGGAGATCCGAGCGACGACAAAGTGAGAGATCGAGTTCGGGCTCACGAGAATCAGCATGCTGATGATAATGAGGCGGCGTTCAAGACTCATCTTGTCGCCTGGGACAAAGCCATAACAGACCTGAAGACAAATCAGATCAAGGTAAAACGCCCGACTCTCCCACTGTGCAAAGCCGGACTTTATACATATGGCGGTAAAGACAACGATCCCGACAACGTCGCGATCAGGTTGGCTCAGGAGATTGTCACGAAGAACAACGACTTTCACAGCAAGCCCGCCGGCGCCAAACCCGATACGAAGCCAGATCCGCCTCAGGGTGACTGCACTAACCAGACGGCACAGATAGGCTACAACCAGGGGTCAGCGGCTCAAGCACCGGCTCAAAAAACACCATTGCTCAGTACACCCGCCGACCTGACTGCAAACGCGCGTTACCCCACTGCTGACGAGCGTAAAGAAGTAAAGGAGATTTTCGATCCGCAGCAGGCTGCCGCCGAAGAGAGCGGTAGCGCGACCGTCGAAGCAGTGAAGGAACCGGACAAGTTTCGCACTGAGATGAAAGACTGCATGAAGGACTACATCGACCTGGCGCTCCCGGGCGCAAAGGAGCGCGAGTCGTCGAGCGTTTCACTTGATCTGCCGATGGTCCAGGGGATGGCCGACGTGGCGCAAGCGGAGGTCGAAAAATTCTTTAAGCCGTATTTGAAGGCCGCCGTTAACAGTCCCGATGAGCAGAAACGCCTTGATAAGTTCAAGCTGAAAGATGAAATCCACATGGTGTCGGAGAAGCATCCGGAAGCGACGGAGATTGCCTGCAACTGGCTCTCGTCGCGAATGGTCGACGTGTGTGGCTCAAAGCTTGGCGATTTCAATGTGATGGCCAGCGTCATTAAGGCCAAACAGAGCTGCGCCCCGGCGTCGTCTTCGAGCACTACAACAACAACCACGGCCACTCCGGGCGAACGCGATCAAGCTCTTTTCCAAAGCGTGCGCGATGAAATCCTCGCCGACCGAAAGTCAGACCTGGAAACGATCGTCAAGTTTCAGTCGTCGTTTGAAGCATCCGGCGAATCGTTTATCCAAGGCAAGATCAAAGCCGAGAAGAAAGACACCGGCAACATGACGATGCGGCGCGGCCGCTGGCAGGCATTTGGCACGATCATTCACGAGATGCTTCATGCCATCGCTCACCAGAAGTTCAGAGAGGCGATCAAGGGCGTTGAGAATCAGGGCATCGGCATCGAGGGTTTCGCGGAGTACTTCGCACGCATCGTTTACAACGACGTTCGCCGGCGCGCGGAGAAAAACGATGCGTTGCGGACTTCTATCGAGGGCGTGACGGAGCCTTTCGATATCGATCTCGCGCCCGATCGGATCGGTGGAACCTACCAAAAATATGTTGACGCAGTTGAACAGATCAAGACCGACATCGCCGGAAACGAAGAGAGTCTTCGCGTCGCGTATTTCATGGGCAGAGTCGAGTACATCGGTCTCGGCGGCTGGAATGAGAAGGATGCTGCACGTAACGAAGAGCTTCGTCATCCGGCGAACACTCTCGGCTTTGGCGCGCTGCTCATCGATGGACCACGAGGACTTTTCACAGTGAACTACGCGCGCTTCATTGTGGGTCGAGGCAAGCCATTCCAGGTCGGAATCGGTCCTCAGCTTTATTACCTGTCGCCGGGCGAACACAAAGAAGGTGATGTGAGCGTGCCGGAAGATCATCGTCTGGGAGTCGGCGCCAGGGCGATGTTGCAATACTCATGGCCCAACTTCTACATACGTGGCAGTTTCGGCGCCGGCGCGAGTGTGACGTTTGATAAGCCGTTCGAACAATCGGTACGGCTCGACCTCATTCCCGGCGCAGAGGCGGGCGTTCGGATTGGTTGGGCAAGGATTGGAGCGGGAACGCAAATCCTGATTCCCGTAGTTGGTGGTCCAGTAGGTGAGAAGACGGTCAAAGCCGGCGGATTTCTCGGAGTGTCGGCAGATTATTAGCCCACAGATTACGCAGGTTCTTATGTTCGATTTGAAGATTGATCGGTTAAAGCTGAACGTCGACAACGCCGCGGGGCATGAGCACCGCATACAGTCAATCGCGTTGCGGGCGGTTGCGCTGTTCGCTGAGCGTCTCGATGGATCAAGCAAGCGCTCGCGTGATCACTGGGACACGATCGCTGCTGAGCCTGTCGATCTACATCTCAACACGATGAGCGATGAGCAGGCTGCCGAGGGTATCGCGACTGCGTGGGCCAATGCATTAACTACGAAAACTGGAGGACACGACTGATGCCGCTGAAAGGCGCATTCATAAATCTTGGCGCCGGGCTACTCGGCGCGTTGCCAAACATCATCATCTTTCAGTTCAACCCAGTGAAGGTGACACGCACGCCGTCGCTCGTCCAGCCGCCGGCGCCCGAAACCGGTTCCGGTGCGCGTGATGCAACACAGCAACCGGGTCAACCGACCGAGTCGTACAGCTTCAGTCTTCGTGTCGATGCAACGGATCAACTTGCGTCGAGCAATCCCGTCGCGGCCGCGAGTGGAATCCTGCCTGCTCTTTCCGCGCTGGAGTTGTTGATGGTGCCGAAAAGCTCCTTGACGATCGATCTGTTCAAGCTCAGCGGCGACAAGAAACCGCATCAGCATCCACCGGAGCGACTGCCGACGATTCTTTTTTTCTGGGGTCCATTCCGGATCATGCCGGTCACCATCAACAGCCTGAGCATCACGGAAACCGAGTACGACCAAATCCTGAATCCGATTCGCGCCGAAGTGTCGGTGAGTCTGCAAGTGCTGACGACTGGTCAACTCGCCAAGGATCAGGAGTTCGCGCGCGGGGCGTACAAGTACAGCCAGGGAGTTAAGGAAGTGATGGCCGCGCTCAATCTCGCCAACACGGCGGCGATGGGCATCTCGGGCGGTATTTCGCTTTCGTTTTAGAGGCCGTTCTAACAGGAGTGTTTGCGGAAATGATTTTCAAAGGCAGTCGTTATGAAAAAGTTCCGGTCTATCAGGTGACTGGTCCAAACGGTGCGACGATCAGCGTACTCGGAATCCGTTTTATTCCACCGACGCCTGCGGGTTTCCGGCACACGTTCAAAGCCAACGAGCGACTCGACCTGTTGGCCCATCAGTTTTATCGAAATCCGGAAAAGTTCTGGCTGATTGCCGACGCAAACACCGAAATGGATCCGGACGATCTGCTCGAGCCGGGCCGCTTGTTGAGTATTCCGCCCGATCGTAGTTAACGCCGTGATGGTATGGCTGAGAAGGCTTATGAGATCAAGTTCAACGACGAAGCCGTAGATGAGGATTTCTACGGCGACGTGGAGTCTTTGACGGTTGAAGAGAATTCCACGATGGCCAGCACGATGCGAATGCGACTGGCGATCACGCTCGACGATAGCGGAGTTTGGGATTACCTGGATGATTCGCGACTCGAAGTTTTCACGAAGGTTTCGGTTCGGGTTGGTTTTATTGCTGGTGCTGGTTTAGCGGGCGAGTTGAGCAGCGCGGCCGGAGGTGGTGGAGACGACGGACTGGAGCGAGTGTTTGACGGTTACATCACTTCGGTGCATCCGACGTGGGCTAGCGAGCCCGGCAGCACACATCTTGAAATCGAAGCGATGGACACGAGCGTGTTGATGAGTTTGGAAGAGAAGATCGCGACCTGGCCCAACCTGGCTGACAGCGACATCGTGCAGCAGATCGTGAGTGGCTACGGCGTGACGGTAAACATCGACCCAACGTCGACGGTCCATCAGGAAAACGACACGACGATCGTTCAGCGCACCACTGATATTCAGTTCGTTCGCGATCTCGCGATGCGCAATGGTCTCGAGTTTTATTTCGAGACTGACAAAGACAGCGGCGAAGTGAACGCGTTTATGCGCGCGCCACAACTGGAAGGAACGCCGCAGCCGGATCTCGCGATTCAGTTTGGCGACGAGAGCAACTTGAACAGTTTTTCTGCGCATGTGGTTGGTCAACGCCCGTTGAATGTGAAGACACAACAGATCGACGTGAAAGCTAACAGTCCAAACTCTGGTCAGGCGAGCGACACCCAGTTAACTAAACTGGGCGAGACGGATGCGAATGCGTTGATTGGTGGTCCACTCGGTCCGCTCGTCACGCCGAAAGACACGCTCGCGCAGATGCTGTTGCTCGGTACGCCGACGAGTGATGCGACCGAACTGCAAACCGCGGCGCAGGCTGTTCGCGATGAAGCCGCCTGGTTGATCACGGCGAGTGGAGAGATAAACAGCGAGGCTTACGGTGCAGTACTTCGTCCACATCGCATGGTGCTGGTTAAAGGCGCGGGCTCGCGTTACAGCGGCAAGTATTACGTCACGCAAGTGACGCACGAGCTGCAGGCAGACGGAAGTTATTCGCAGAAGTTTGAAGCGCGTCGCAACGCGCGCGATCTCGACGGCAGCGAGCAATTTGGTGAGAGCGGGCTGGGTTTACCCATATAGGGACTGTGAACATGAAGAAATATTTCACGCAAAGACGCAAAGTGTGCAAAGACGCAAAGAAGATCTTCGCGCCTTTGCGTGACCTTGGCGTCTTGGCGTGAAAAATCTGCTGGATTATAGAGATGCCTCAAACCGATAACGACATTCTGGCGCAACTGATCGAGCGAGTCGAAAGCAAGTACTTCGGCAAGTACCGTGGTGTCGTCACCGATAACCAGGACCCCGACAACCTGGGCCGCATTAAGGCGAAAGTTCCGCGGCTGCTCGGCGATGAAGTGACCGGATGGGCGCTGCCGGCTTTTATCTACGGCGGCAAGAGCGAGCAGGGCTTGTACGCAGTGCCTGACGTTGATGCGGGAGTGTGGATCGAGTTCGAAGGCGGCGATCTGAGTTATCCGATCTGGTCCGGCACCTGGTACACGAGTGGCGCCGTTCCCGAATCAGCGAAACCGGAGCAGAAAGTTCTCAAGACTAAAGCCGGTCACAAGATCATTTTCGACGACGATGCCGGAACAGTTGAAATCACCGACAGCAATGGCAACTCGATGAAGATGGATTCGAGTGTGATCAAGATCAGTGCGGGCAGCGCGACGAAGATCGTGATCGAGGCGCCAAACATCGAGTTAGTTGAGAACGCAACGCATCCGCTCGTCTTCGGCGACAACTTGCTGCAGTACCTGAATCAACTCGTGCAGATCTTTCAGTCGCACATGCATCCGGGTGAGATGGCGCTGGGAGTTTTTCCGGTGACACCTGCGCCGCCGGTGCCGCCGTTTCCACCCGCGACCCCGTCGTTGTTGTCCGTGAAAGTGAAGACTGGCTGAAACAAGGAGTGAGTGATGGCACTGGTTGCGAACGATTTGGCAAATGCGATGGTGGACCAGCTCGACGAGGCGTGGAAGATCGTGAAAGGCGAGGACTTTCCCGGCGGCAGCAGAGACGATGCGCGCGTCATGTTTCTCGCTATTGCACGTGGGTTACTGATCTATATGGAACAGCACCAGAACGACACGGTTAGCACAGTCGCGTTAGGCGGAGGCAGTGCGGTAAACGTCACCTCGCTTAACCTGAATATCCAGACTCCTCCGACTCCGTGAGGTTTTCGAATGGCAGTAGAGCAACAACTACAAAGCGATCTGCGTGAACGGCGGTATCTCGACTACCCGTACAGCGTCAGCGGCACGGGCATACCGCAGACGACGACTGCTGACGATCACCTGCGCGATCTGATTTTGCAGGTGCTGTTCACGAATCCCGGTGAGCGCGTGAACCTGCCGGAGTTTGGTGTCGGTCTGCCGCGGCTTGTCTTCGCGCCCAACAGCGAGACGCTGCGATCGAGCGTGCAGTTTTTGATCTCGACGAATCTGCAGCGCTGGCTTGGTGACCTGATCGACGTGGAGCAGGTGAACGTCGACAGCGAACCGGGCTTCGAGTCGCAAGTGACAGTTGAAATTATTTACGTCGTGAAAGCGCAGCAGGAACGCCAACGCGTTTCGGTGCAGGTATGAGCCACAAAAAGGCACACAACCTTAACAAGGATTACTCCCGCAACGGCGCCGCGGCGCCACGCAAAGATTTTCTTCGTTTCTTCCGTTGCGCCTTTGCGCCGTTGCGGGAGAAAAAATTATGAGTAGTAGTTTTCGACCAACGATTGAGTGTCCTGATCCGGTATTGCCGCTGGGGTCGCAGGGATTGCTGCGGGTGGCGGTGGATGATGTGGCGGCGCAACTGGTGCTCACGTTTGCGGGTGTGATTACGTTGGCCCAGCAGGCGGACTTGCTCAATCAGCGTAGTTACAGTTTGAGCGGGGGGCAGCGATTGTTTCCGCGCGTGCTCGAGGCGCGCATGCACAATCCGCCGGGCACGGCGCCCGACTTATTCAACCGTCGCATCCTGCTGCAACTCAACCAGGCCGGCGACTTTTCAATCTACACATTATTCGTCAGCGCCGCCGGCATCGATCCGTTTTTTGCCAGTCGTAAGCTGCGTTTCCGCCTCGCGTGTGACGATGCGTTCGACTGTCGTCCGCCTGCCGCACCTGTCACGCCTGAACCTGACTTACAGGTCGTGATCGACTATCTCGCACAAGACTACTCGAGTTTTCGACAAGCGCTGCTCGACTTCATCCCAACGCGTCTGCCTGATTGGACCGAACGCAGCGAAGCCGACATCGGCATGATGTTGCTCGAGCTCTTTGCAGCGACTGCCGACACCCTCAGCTACATGCAGGATCGCGTTGCCAACGAAGCGTTTCTTGCCAGCGCCACACAGCGTCGCTCAGTTGCGGGACATCTCGACCTGATCGGCTACGAGATGGACCAGGGCGCAGCGGCGCACACGTGGCTTCAATTCAAAGTCAACTCGACGCAGACACTCGCGAGTCAGCCGGGACTGCGCGTCAGCAATCGCCCGCTACGCGACAACGAACCCGTCCTCGTCTTCGAGACTCACGGCCGTTTGACAATGCGACCGGAACACAACGAGATGCCGGTCTTCAACTGGGGCAATCAGAAGTGTTGCCTGCCGCGCACGGCTCTCAGCGCCACGCTTCAAGGTGAGTTCAGCCGGCTTCAGTCCGGTGATTACATTCTGCTCGACGATCGGCAGGGCCATCGCGACGTCGTGCGGCTAATCGCAAAACCCGAAATCGTCGAGATAGGTGGCAGCCCACCGAATAGACTCACGAGGATTCGCTGGTCCATAGCTACGCCCCTTCATCACGAATTCTGTGCCGACAAGATCGTTGCGTCGGGCAATCTCATGCTTGCGACGCACGGTGAGACTGTCGACGAAACACTGCGCGATCTCTCACCCGAAGAACACGCTGATCTCAGCACCGAACTTGCTTTGCGCCGTCACGATCAAATTCCGCGTGAACGTTTGCGATTGAGCAACGCTCCACTCGCATTTCTCGATAACAAAACTGTGACGCTGTTTGAGCCATTGAAGACGCCGCAGCAGAAGACGAAACCGGCCGGCGCCACCCTCGTTTCTGACTTTCTGTCTCGTGAATCAGGCAGCAAGAGCACGCTCGAACTTCGTGTCGAAGGCTTTCCGAATCCGTGGAGCGAACAGCGCAGTCTCCTCGACAGCCGCGCGGACGAACAAGTCTATCGACTCGAAATCGACGATCAAGGCGAGACGACAGTTGTCTTCGGCGACGACGTGTTTGGTCTACGCCCGGATGAGACGACGACGATCAAAGCTCGGTATCGAGTTGGTGGAGGCACGATCGGTAACGTCGCCGCGGAATCGTTAATCGAACCACGACCACGCACGTCGGAAAATATTTCGTGGCTCGTCTCGGTCACAAATCCGCTGCCGGCGATGGGCGGTCGTGATCTCGAGTCGCGCGATCACGCACGTCGCATCGCACCCGCAACGTTCCAGAAACCTCTGGTTGCGGTGACCGAAGCAGACTATCGCGACGCCGCACTCGAGTTTGAGCTCGACGGCAAGAAACCGATTCAAAACGCGAAGGCAAACTTCCGTTGGACCGGCAGTTGGCTGACCTTGACGTTGGCCGTCGATCCGCGCGGCACCGACGACTCGATCGAACAGTTGCGACAACCACTTCTCGACTATCTCGACACGCGACGTCTCGCAGGCTACGACCTCGAAGTGATCGCAGCGGTCTATGTTCCGGTCGAGCTTGCGATCGAGTTCTGCCTCAAACCCGGCTTCATTCCCGCTGATGTTCAGGAAGCGATCGAGCTAGCGTTGAGCGATTCAGTATTGCCCGACGGAACTAAGGGCCTGTTCCATCCCGACAACTTCAGTTTTGGTGATTACCTCTACGTCAGCCGGATCTTCGCTGCGGTGATGGCCGTCGCCGGTGTGGAGTCGGCGGGGATCACTCGTCTCGCGCGACTACATGCCGCGCGTCCAGATCGAGATACAAAGCGCAATCTTCAACAGGGCTTCCTCCTCGTTGGCGGCGATCAAATCATTCGTCTCGACAACGATCGAAACTTTCCTGAAAACGGCACGCTCTTCGTGCGCGCGAAAGGAGTCGGCGCGTAATGCCCTCAGAACCGCTCTGCAAACTGCCTCCGCCGCCGGCGCCCGGATGCTGCGATGCGCCGCCGCGTCCGCCTGCGGCGCCGATCAGACCGTTCAATTCGCCCGGGCTCGCGTCGATTCAATATCGCATCGGTACGTTCAGCAGTTTTCGCCGTGCGATGCTCGATGATGTGACGCTCGTCAAGGTGCCGAAAGACACGCGAATAACACCGCCGCTCGAAAGGCCCAATCCGTTCGCGCGCTGGCACGAGGGCATGGGCGGCGACTATCACACGACCCTGATCGAGTTGTGGGCTTATCTCGCCGACATCCTCACGTTCTACCAGGAACGAATTGCCAACGAGGCTTTTCTCTCGACTGCAACGCAACGTGATTCATTACGACGACTCGCGGAGCTGGTTGGATATCGACCGCAACCCGGTTCAGCGGCCACGGCGTTGCTCGCGTTCACAATCGAGAAACAGAAAACAGTCACGATACCCGCGGGATTCCGCGCAGGCAGCAAAGCGAAGCCCGGCAAGCAGGCGGCAGTGTTTGAGACTGAAAACGCAATCCTCGCGCTCGGATCGCATAGCGCGATTCCGCTGTCCATGGTGGCGCCGACAAATCAATTCGCAAAGTTGAGCGACTACGGTCTCGTGCTCGCGGCTGGTCCATCGCTGACGACTGCAGTTGCCGCGTCAAATATTTACGGTGGCGCGGGTGCGACTTACCTGGAAACATTTCTTTTCGATTCGGCTGTGAACGAAGCCGTTTCATCGTTTGCCGAAGCTGCACCTGAGCCTTTCATCTCTAGTGGTCCGACGCTTTCAAGTGCAGTCTCGCGATCGTTTGCTGTTTCGAGTGCGCTGTCTTTCTCGAGTGCGAGTTCTGTTTTGACGGCCGCTGTGTCGCCGTCGATTTTTACACTCGGCATCTTCAGTAGCCTGTATCTCAGCCGCAACACACGCCAGGTCGTCTTGCAGGGCACGAGCACGCGACTCGAAGTTGGCGATTACGTGCTGGTGGTTGAGAACGCCGGCGAGTCAGGTGAGAAGGCGACGGTGCGCCAGATCTCGACGGTCAAGACAGAGAAGAAGTCGTCAACCACGATCATCACCTGGCAAGAAGAGGATGGAGCGAGTTATGAGAATGTGACGCTGCTCGCGTTGCGTGTCACCGCTTCTCCGTTCGGCAGCAATGCGCCAAGCTGGCTGAGCTTGCCTGCCGCGCTGACGAATAGCGACAACAAAAATCCAAACGCTCCGTTCAAGAAGAGTTGGGACGACGAGGCCAACGACGAAGCGCACGTACCTTCAGACAACCAGATCTTTCTCGACAGCACTTACGACGAAGCGAAGGGCACGCCCGATAACCCCGGTTGGGTTGTGTTGCTGAGCGACAAAGCTGCGGGTCCTTTCGTTGCTCACATTCTCGATGCGCGGCCAGTTACAAAGATCGGCTTCACGATCCAGGCCAAGTCGACGCGTCTCAGTTTGAAGATCGGTGAGATAGTCCCGAAGAACCAGTTTCCGCTGCGCTCGACTGTCGTGAAGACCGGCAACGAACAGTTGACGTTGCAGAATAATTTGCCCCTTCCGGATCCGCTCAGCGGTTCGAAGTTGATTCTCGATGGAGTGTATCCGCAGCTCACGGCGGGTCAGACAGTGATCCTGCAGGGAACGCTTTACGATCCAGACGCCGACCGGCGGGGCGAAATCACGAATGCAGAAGCAGTGTTACTCGCGGCAGCGCCCGTCGTCGACACTGCTAACAACATCACGACCGTCACGCTCAAGCACGCCCTCGCCAAGAGCTACGTTCGCGCGGGCGCGGTGTTACTCGCGAACATCGTCGAGGCCACGCAGGGCGAAACTGTTAAGGACGAAATTTTGGGTAGTGGCAATGGCGCCGCGTTCCAGACGTTCAAGCTCAAGAAGAGCCCGTTGACTTACCTGCCTGCCGCAGATGCGGAAAGTGTGAGCGCAGTTGAGAGTGCGTTGCTGGTGACAGTCAACGGTGTGCGCTGGAACGAAAAGCCGACGTTGTTTGACAGTCCTGCTGACGGACAAGACTACACCGCCGTTCAGGACGACGACGAAAAGACATTCGTGACTTTCGGCGACGGCGTTTTCGGCGCGCGTCCACCAACTGGCAGAGACAACATTCACGCGCGCTATCGCAAGGGACTCGGTACTTCCGGCAACGTCGAGATCGGCGGCATTCAACAGTTAATCGACAGCTCGCCGGGTGTGCAGAAAGTCACGAATCCGCAGGCAGCGTTCGGCGGCGCCGATCGCGAAGGCGTCGACAAGGTCAGGACGAATGCGGCGGCGAGTCTCAGCACTTTTGGCCGCGCGGTGAGTGCGGCGGATTATGCGTCGCTCGCACTCAGTTATCCCGGCGTAGCGAAGGCAAGCGCCGCGTGGGTAAACCGCGATTGGAAGACGCTGAAAGCGCTGGACCACCCATACGTTCAACTTGTAATTGCGACGAGCGATCAGCAACCACTCACGGAACAACCAACATTTGCCGGCAAGTTACGCAGCTTCCTGGACCAGCGTCGCGATCCAAACGTGTCTCTGCGAATTACCGACTTCATGCCGATTCACATGCAACTGGTTGCGTCCGTCGAAATCGATGACGCCTTTCCACAGCAGGCGACGATTGCAAAAGTACAGGCTGCCCTTAACCCGGTCGTCAATCCGGATGGCACGATTGGATTCTTTGCGTTCGAGCGCCTGAGCTTCGGAGAAAGCATTCACCTGAGTGCGGTGTACGCGCAGCTTCAGTCTGTTCCGGGAGTGAAAGACGCCCTTGTCACGACGTTCCGGCGTCTTGATGTTGATTCCGATCCGACGACAGTGCGCGACAGCATTTTCATCCGCCCGACTGAGCTGGGCGTGATCCTCAACGATCCGAGCCAACCCGACAACGGCTCGCTCACCATCACCGGCACCGGAGGTTTCATCGACACATGAGTCGCAACGACGCAAATGATTACGCGCAGCGGCTCTACGCCCGCGTACCTGCGTATTATCGCGTGCTCGATGAAGAGCAGGGCATGCCGCTGTATGCGTTGCTCGCGACCGTCGGTGAGCAGGTTGCGAACATCCGCGCGGATCTCGATGCGCTTTGGGACGACTTCTTCATCGAGACTTGTGAAGACTGGACCGTGCCGTATCTCGCCGCACTCACGGGTACGAATCTGCTCGCGAATCCGGTGGGCCAAAGTAACCGGCTCGACGTTCGCAACACCGTCATGTGGCGGCGAAGCAAAGGCACGCCCGCGATGTTGCGTGCACTCGCGCAGGCGATCAGTGGTTGGCCCACGGATCTCGCGGAATTTTTCGAGGTGCTCGGCTGGTCGCAGAACATGAATCACCTGCGACTGCACAGCACTCTCACGCCTGACTTGCGCGACACGTACGCGTTGAGTTTGCTCGGCACCGCTGCCGATACTTTTTCGCACGCTGCAGACTTCAAGACTGCTCGTGCGCTGAGTCAGGCGCGAGTAGTTCCCGGGTCGCTCGGCATCGGTCGTGCTGCGTGGGCCACACCGGGCCGTTATCAGATCAAAAATCTCGGTTTTTTTGAGCGGCGCTTGCAGACGTTTGCGATCAATGGCGCGACGCCCGCAGCAGTCGCACCGGGGCTTGCGACACCGGCTAATGCAGCGTGCTACACATTCGATCCACTCTTTCGCGACACGCCGTTGTTCGTGAAAGACAGCGGAGTGCCTCTCACTCGCGCTGCGTTTGCACACGCACCGTGGGAAACTTTCGGCACTGACGTGGCGGTCAGACAGTTTGGCGTTTTGCTCGCAAGCAATTCCGAGCCACTCCCCCCGTTATCAAATAGCCAAACGCCATTCAGCTTCGGAAACAGTGGAGCGGGTTTGCAGCTGCAGGCAACTACCGGTTTGCGTCTCATGCCTTCAGCGCCGCTGCAAACAGGCGATCCGCATTTCGTGATTACAGCCGGTTGGTTCGGCGGCGGCGGCACGATCACCACTCTCGGATCATTGAGCACGCTGCACGCAGCTCTCAACGACAACGATGTGTTCCATTCAGGCGTTGCGACGCCTGGTCGAGGTCGTCTCGTGATTCAGATCCAAACCGGTCGCGCGAGTTTAGGTTGGCCGGGAATGAGCACTTCACCCGCGGGACGTTTCCCGGGCGCCGTGATCGCAGTTCGAGCAGCGCGAACAGGCGCTGTGCATCAGGTCGACGGAATTTATGTTTACCTGCCGTCGACATACTTAACGCCCGGCAACGTTTTGACACTGCACGTCAGCGACGACGGCAGCACGTATCGAAAGAACGACTTCAGTTTGACGTCGCTCGCGCGCGACTCAGAAGGCCAGGTGTTTCCGGCGCGCGCTCTTACGAGCTCGACGAGACCAGCGACTGACTTCACGAAGCTGAATCGCAAGCGCGGCGCACTTCGTTTACCGGATCCAACGCGTTTCGGTAATGCGCGGATCTTTTTCCAGGTCGAGATCTTCAAAGGTGCCTTCACACCACTCGCGGGTATTGGCACTGCTGCTCAGACGACCGTGCCGACGGGCTTTCCCGGCCCGAGTCCGTGGCCCGTGTTTACATCGCGTGCGAGTATCGCTGCGACCAACAACACGGTTCCGGATGACGGTTTGTTGGCCGTACTCGTGCGGCCCTTTACAGCGGGTGATTTCATTCCCGCAAGCGAGTTGGTTGTAATCAACCGCGCCGGCGAGAGCTTGCTGGTCTATCTTCCCGAAATCACGGGAGCGCCAGCGGAGGGTGTGCGGTTCTTCGTCGCCGATGACGGCAGCACATTCTTTGCGCCACCGGACACTACAGCGCTGACCATCGGACCGGGTGAGCCGTCGCTTGCGGGACTCGACGTGTCTCGCGAGAGCGCGGGGGAGGTGTTGCCGATCGCCGGACGATGGCCGTTACAACACCGCCGTCCGACGGCGATTAATTTGTGCCGTTGCGAACGTCGCAGTCTTCTGAAATCAGACGAACTCGGTATCGATCCGGAACTCGGTCGCTTTGCACTTGCCGACAATGACCCGATTCTGACCGCGGCTCTGCCCGGCGATGCGCCGTTCAGCTCGCACGCATTGAGCGTCGATTATGTTGAGGCATTCAGCGGGCGTGTTGGCGCGCGCACTTTTGATCGCGGCCTCGACACTGCAGCTCCGCCGACGATTCTGGTTTCACAATCGGGCGACGCGGCGAGTCTCGCCGCCCCGAACATCCCGAATAATCGATTGCACACGAGTCTCGCTGCAGCACTCGCAGTCGCGGTCGATAACGATGTGATCGAGATCGCCGACAGCGCAACTTATTTGGCGCCCGCGCAGATCCTTTTCCAAAACCCTGCTGTGAAGAAACTGACGATTCGCGGGGCTGCCGGCCAGCGACCGTGCTTGTCGTTCTACACCGTCGCGGGTGCACCGGCAACGAGCAGCTTGCGTATTCGCTCGCCACTCGAATCGCTCGAGATCAATGGACTCTTGATTAGTGGTGGTCCAGTCGAGATCGAAAGCAACGTCAAACAGTTCAACCTGCTTGGTTGCACGCTCGATCCGCGCTCTGCGACGTCAGGTTGGTCACTGCGCGCCAGCGACTCCGATCTGAATCATCAAGCGGTCTATTTAGTCTGTCGCTCGATTACCGGAGGTTTGCGAATCGGCGCTGGTCTCGATCGATTGATCGTTGCGGATTCGATTGTCGATCAACAGGGCTCAGTCGCGATCGGTGAGTTGCCGTTCGTTGTCAGTCCGCCGGCAATTGGATCAGTTCTCAGTCCGCCCACGAGTATTTCGACAACACCAACGACCAGCAACGTGCTGCAACTCGAACGCGTGACTGTACTCGGTCGCATCGAATGTGACGTGCTGCAGGCCAGTGAATGTCTGCTGAACGATCTTGCTGTCGTCGACGATCAGCAAGCAGGCTGCATTCGTTTTAGTCGCTGGGAACGCGGCTCGATTTTGCCGCGACGTTTTCAATGTGTGCCAACCGAAGCTCAGGCGCGCGATTGTCCCCCTAATCGTCGTTGCCTGCCGGCTCAATTCAACTCGTTGCGTTTTGGGCGTCCCGACTACGCTCAACTCGGAGCGATGCGCCAGCCGGAAATTTTGTCTACGAGCGAATCGGGCGCGGAAGTCGGCGCCTTCGCTTCGGAACTCAACCAAATTCGTCTCGCGAATTTGCAAGTTAAGTTGCGCGAGTTTATGCCAGTCAGCCTCACGGCCGTCGTCGTAGCTGAAACTTAGGAGCAAACACTATGAAAGGCGATTTCTCGCGTTTGAAGGGCGATCTTTCTCGGCATACCTTCGAGAGGCTCAAACATTATGCCGGTGTGCTCCATCAGCAAGGTCGCGTGTGGCTCGATTCCGACTGGAATGACGAAGTGCTGCTCCAGCTCAATTTGCTGCGACAGGAAACGTTCGACATCGTCGGTCGCTGCGGCGCACCGAAGCCGGGCACAGCTTTCACGATTTCTCCGCCGCAACCCGGCGCGCCGCTCGATGCATTTCAGATCGCAGGTGGTCCAGGTCCCGAGGGTCGTTACTACGTCGATGGCATTCTCTGTCAGCTTGATAAGAACGTTACTTACTTAACGCAACCGGATTTTCCAAACCCGCCGCGGCTAACGTTTCCTCCGACGGGCGACCTGACTGCAATCGTTTATATCGAAGTTTGGCAACGACTGATCACTTTTCTCGAGGATGAAGACATCAGGGAAGTCGCACTCGGCGGACCTGACACAGCAACACGCGTCAAGACGATCGCACAAGTCAAAGTTGCACCATTAAATGTGTCGCGCGATCGCGATATCACGTGTGACGAAGCTCTCGCTCAATTGCCGGTGAGTGGTGGCACGCTCACGACCTTGCAACCAACCGGCTCGCTGCCGCCCGATCCGTGTCGCTTGCCCGATCCCGCGAGTTACACGGGACGCGAGAATCATTTGTATCGCGTGGAGATTCACGATGGCGGCGACGTTACCAACTCCACTCAAGGTTTCGTTTTCAATATCAAACTGGCGAGCGACGCTAACGCAGGCGCAGTGAATCTCGCGCTCGCTTCCGCGCTCACCAAAGCGGAAGTAGACGCGCTTCAGCGGTCCGGCTTCGTCATAATCACGACAGACGACGGCCAGCTCGAGCGTGCTCAGTTCAGCGATATTGCCAACGGCAATAAAACCATCATCCTTGCTCGCGGATTGTCGAATAGTTTTACGACTGCTAGAAACTCGACAGTCAGTGGTGGTGTCGCGCGTTTCAAGTGGTCTCGCGATAACGCGTCGTTTGCGGTTCGTGTGACCGCGGTTAGCGCAGATCGCAAAACGCTCACACTCGCAACTCTCGGACGCGATCAGGTAACCACACTGCGTGAAGGCGATCTGGTTGAAATCGTCGACGACACGAGTGAGCTTGGCCCAGCGCGTGGTCATCTCACGAATCTCACTGCAGATCCGAATCCGGATACGTTCACCGTCACGCTGGCTGACAGTTTGCCGCCGGGTTTCGGTGTGCCGGCGGCCAGTATTACGAGTCCGTCCACCGGTTTTACTTCGCCGCCTGCGACGGGCGGCGGTCACATGATTCTGCGACGTTGGGATGGACAGGGCATCGCGCAGGCAGTCTTCAACGAAACTACAACGCCGCAAATGAATCTCGGTGACGGTGTTCACATCAACTTCGGTGGATCGAATTTGCAGCCTGGTGACTATTGGCAGTTTGCGGCGCGCAGCATCGATGGTTCGATCGAAGTCTTGAACAATGCGCCGCCGATGGGCATCACGCGTCATCGTTGTGCGCTCGCGCTCGTGCGTTGGGGACTGCGCGTCGTCCTCAGCCTCGACACCATCGCGGCGATTCTTGCCAACTTTCCGGCCGTGATCGCAGAGCTGCGGAAAACCGGCCAAAAGGAATTTGACGAAGACGAAGTTGTACAGGCAGCGACACGAGCCGGTTTGCCTGCAACAGCGATTGCCTCGATCCGGCAGTTGTTGAGATCTGCCGCTGCACGCGGTACGAGATCGTTCGGCATGAGGGTGCTCGAAGATTGTCGCGAGCCGTTCCGGCCGCTGACTGATCTTCCCGGGCCAGAAGACGGGCTTCATGTCACGCAGGTTGCGTTCGCAGACAATGGCGCGCCGTTGCTGAACGATAGCGACGTGCAACTGGACGCCTTGATGGACGGCATAAATATTTTGTGCGACGGGAATGTTGACCCGGGCAGCATCAGCCGCCCGACCTGCTTCGTCACGGTCGAAACTGTGTTTGCGCAATTTACTGGTGCTGCAATAGGAGCTGCGTATCAGACGTTGGTTTTGGGAGCTGACGTCGGCGCGGCGGGCAACACGATTTTGTGGCAACCGGATCGACGCGTCGATCCTTTGTTGCGTCAGCTCATCAGCCAAACGCCACAAGGTGATCGAGGCGTTCTCGCGCGGTTAACGTTGAAGGGAAATTTCATTTGGGATCGCGATAATACGAATCGCTTCCTGGATGGCGAAGCATTCGGGCTACAGCAACCCGGATCGAACAATACGAGTCTGCGTTTGCCGAGTGGTGATGGCAGACGCGGCGGTGATTTCGAGATGTGGTTCTGGCTCGCGCGGCCGCTTGGTCTCAGTTCGCTCGTGGTTAATCCACCAACTGTGATCGCGGGCACTCCGTCGCAAGGCACGATAAATCTGAGCGGGCCTGCGCCGGCGGGCGGATTGGTAGTGAGTCTGACGAGTTCCGCTACAAACCTCGCAACCGTTCCGCCTACGGTTACGATCCCCGCGGGCAGCACGACCACGACGTTCCCGATTCAGACGATTCCTGCACAAACGGGAGCCGTGACGATTACGGCCAACCTTGCCGGCGTAAGCATGACGGCGCAATTGAATTTGGTACGTCTGGTCTCGGTGACAGTTAATCCGCCAACAGTCGGTCCGGGTCAGCCGACAACAGCAACGCTGAACCTGAGTGGTGCGGTGCCAGTGGCGGCGGTCGTTAACATTGCCACCACAAATCCGACGCTCGTTAAAGTGCCGGCAACAGTAACGATCCCGGCGAACAACCCGACGATCACTTTCCCGGTCCAGACGAGCCAGGTCGCCGGTGAGATCTCTACTCGAGTGAACATCAATGCCACGTTGTCCGGAGTAACTGTGAGCACGATACTGGTGATATTTAGGCTTGGGTAAGAGCGCATTTTAGGTACTACGTCATTGAAATTTTGATGAATACGCCGAAGGCGTTCGCTAACATCAGCCCAGGGTTCGAGCATTGCGAGAACCCTGGGACCTAATTTAATTAGCGACGAAACCCTGAAAGGGTTCGATTTGAGAGGAACCCTTTCAGGGTTGGTTGGAATCATGGTGACCCGATCCCAGGGTTCTCACTGCGTTCGAACCCTGGGACCTAATTTTAGATAGCGACGAAACCCTGAAAGGGTTCGACTCGAGCGGAACCCCTTTCAGGGTTGGTTTGAATCATGATGACCCCAGCCCAGGGTTGTCGCTGCGCTCCAACCCTGGGCTGGGGTTAGCCAACGCCTTCGGCGTTATTAAACAGGCTGAAATTAGCGAACGCCTTCGGCGTAATTTCCTGATGCACTACCGCATTTGTCTATTACTTACGGTTCAATGAAGACGCTGGCTGACTTTCACAACATACACGCTGGTTCGACGATCGTCGTGTGTGGTTGTGGGGAGTCGTTGAATGAGCTGACCGCGCCCGAGCAATTCATTACGATTGGCGTCAACGACGTTGGCCGCAAGTTTCAGCCAAACTATCTCGTCGTCGTCAACCCGCGCGACCAGTTCAGTGGTGACCGGTTCACATTCGTCGAAAACTCCGAAGCCGAGTATCTCTTCACGCAACTCGATCTCGAGCTCGCACGCGAGAACGTCGTCACGTTCAACCTCGGCACAAACGGCGGCACCGATCTTTCGGACGGATCAGTGCTTCATTACACGCAGAACTCGCCGTACGTCGCACTTTGTCTCGCGGTTCACATGGGCGCGAGCCGGATCGGACTCATCGGCGTCGACTTCACTGACAATCATTTCTTCGCGCCAACCGGCAGCCATCCGCTCCGGGGCCATTTATCCGTCATCGATCAGCAGTACGTGGATCTGTACGCTGCAATAAAGGCGCGCGGAGTTGAGGTCGTCAATCTTAGTTCAACGAGCCGCCTCACAGCTTTTCCAAAACAATCGATCGCGGAATTTACCAACTCTGCAAAAAAGGTCTTCTTCATCAACTACAAATTCCTCTCGTGTGGCGAAGTCTTCACTCATGGTCTGCACAACGCCGCGACAAGTCTCGGATTGAATTTTCGTGAAGCTTACTGGGACGATCCGGAACTCCTGCCGATGATCAACGACTTCGCGCCTGACTGGCTCTTCGTGGTCCATGGCCGGCGCTTCATCGAGAAATGGCGCGGCAGTTTTCCTGCCGTAAAGAAAGCCGTTTGGCTGCTCGACGAACCTTACGAAGTCGACGACACGTGCGCGTGGTCGAGCGAGTTTGACCACGTCTTCGTCAACGATCCAAACACGCTCGATCGGCATCGCAACGCGCATTATCTGCCGGTCGCATACGATCCGGAGGTGCATTTCGAAAACGGCAACACACGGAAATACAACGTCGGTTTCGTCGGCGGTCACAACGACGTGCGCGAGCGCTACCTGCTCGCGCTGCATGAAGCCGGTTACCTGTCCTACGTCGTTGGTGGGCCATGGCAGTCCGCGGATTTGCAGAATATCTGTCTCGCGCCAAATATCGCCGCAGCAGACACGTCTGAACTGTACCGGCAAACGAGAATCGTGCTGAACGTATTTCGCGAGGTCCATCATTTCAATCGCGACGGTGTCAAGCCCTACTCGATGAACCCGCGTGTTTATGAAGCGATTGCATGTGGTGCGGTGGTCGTGTCGGAAGCGCGCAGCGAAGTGAGCGAAGTGTTTCCGGAGCTGCCGCTGTTTTCGGATTCGCAGCAGTTACTCGAAAAGATTGGCGAACTCCAGAGTGATGAGGATGAGTACGCACGCGTGAAGAGTGTCTGTCAGGAACGAGTCCACGCACACAGTTACAAAGAACGGCTCCGCTTCGTTCTCGACACGCTCGGGTTTCCTCCGCGTGAGGAAGTTCAAGTGAAACAGGCGCCATTGTCGTTAACTGGTTGGAAGTCCGCGGGCGAGTCCGTTCAGTCGAATGGCAATGAATTGGTCTTTGAGAAAAGTGTCGATCAAGGACCGGCGACCGAGCAGGGACTCGCGAGTGAGATCTCTTATCGAAACGTCGAGCTATCGTTTGAAGTGAAACTCGGGCGCGATGCGTGTTTCATCGCTAAAGTGCGACAGGCCAGCCAACTCGACCAGGCGACGAATTCTTATCATCTTTACTGTCATCCCTCGTACTCATATCTCGCACGGCACAATCACGCGTTTCAGCACGCCGAAGTGAAGCGTGAGCAGTGGCAACAAATCAAAATACGTTCTTTTGAAAACCAGCTCGAACTCGAAGTCGATGGAGTGCTCGTGGTCAGTGTTGTCGATGAATACCTGGACCGTGGTTATTGTTTCGTTGGCTGCAAGAGTGGGAGAGCAGTCGTTCGCAACCTTCAGGTGCGTGAACTGAGTGCGGCGACAGTTCAGGAGCCGGAGCCGTGTCCGCTTCCAGACAATCTTCCGCCGTTCCGAGTCCTCCTCGAAACCGAGCGACGACAAACTCCCACGGTGAGCATCATCACGACCATTTACGATCGCGTAAATCTTCTCGCCGGGTGTTTGCAGTCGGTCCGCGAATTGGTCTATCGCGATTTCGAGCACATCATCGTGTCGGACCATCCGCCTGAAGAAGTCGTCAGCAGCATTGAGTCTCTGGTGAGCGGTGAGCCGACACCGTCGATCACGTACGCGGATCTCGACGCGCGCACGAATAACTGGGGCATCGCACCGGCATCGGTCGGCTTGCATCTCGCGCGTGGCCGCTACGTTTGCTTCCTTTCCGACGACAACGGTTACACGCCCGATCATTTCGATCCGCTCATCAGCGTTCTCGAAGAGCACGACGACATCGCTTTTGTTTACAGCTCGTGCCAGTACGCTGGACGTTTTGTGCTTCGCAATTCGACGCCGTTGCCTGGCGGTATCGATCTTGGTCAACCGTTGTTCAGGAAAGAGATCTTCAATCGCTATCTTCCGGGGCTTTTGCCGTTCGACATGATGGCGTGGGATTGGTACATGATCGAAAGGTTTATGCACCACGGTCTGCGCTGGCATCACGTCGATCGCCCGACGTTCCTGTTTCGTTTGGCCGCCTGCGCGCAGAGAGAGTTACGATGACCTCGATAGTCGGGTCAAAAATCAGGAGAAGCGCACACCAAAGACAATGATCTCTTACTGCATCGCTTCGTATCGTCCAACGTACTCGACGTTGTTGGTCCAGGATCTCATTCGCAAGACGACAGCGCCTTTCGAGATCCTCATCTGGCTAAACACGGACGACGAGCAGTACGAAAAGTTTTTGGAGGAGCAACGCTCGAACGGCGCGCCGGTTCGCATCGCCGGCAAGACGCGTGAGAACATCGGCATGCAGGCTTACCCGTTGCTGTTTGCAGAGGCGCAGTACGATCTAATCGCGCAGATCGACGACGACGTGGTTGCCGTCTCCAGAAACATCGCGGAACACACGTCGGAAGTGTTCTCGAAATTTCCGGCGGTGAAGCAGCTAGTCGCAGACGTTTGGCAGGACGATTACACGACCGGCGCGCGACCGCCGATGAGTAGTTATCGCGAATATGAGCATGAGCATGCGTTATACGACGGCCCGATTGACGGCTGGTTCAGCGTGTTTCATCGTTCGGTGTTGCCGCTCGCGCAGGCACGATACGGAGACACCTATTTCCCGTTGGGTGCAATGTTGAGAAATCGACTGCGCGAAACCGGGCGGCTTGGATTGCTGTGCACAAAGTTTAAAGTGTTTCATGTGATCGGTCCGCAGTACGTGTCTCATTTTGGAATGTTGGATTTCGAGATCGAAAAATATCGCCGGCTCGGCAGGCACGAAATCGTCTCCTGGTACGAAAACTCCAGAGACACTCTGCCACCAGCGGACGAGCTGAGCTCGCGCGTGAAAAACATTCTCGCAAACCTGGAAATCGCATGAGTAGCGCTTGCCTTCTAGTTAAAGCGCCAAAGGCGCGAAATATGATAGCCAGGGGCAAGCGCGAAGCGCGTCGCCCCTGGATCAAGCCCATCAAAAAGGCGTCGAGCCCTGTAAAGGGCGAAATACGATCGCATCTATTTCGGCCTTTCAGGCCTCGACGCGCTTTTTTGGATACCTAACCAGGGGCGACGCGCTCCGCTTCGCTTCGCGCTTGCCCCTGGCTTTCATATTTCGCGCCTTCGGCGCTGATGGACACTGACGTAAAGCAGATGAGTGCAGAAACACAACCGGCGCCGAGTTACAGGCTCGAGGACCAAACGATACTGAAGCAGATCAAGGAATCGTTTGCGCCTGACGGGGCGGCGGAGCGCGAACATAATGCGCAGACCGAATCTGCCGGTTTTGGATCGCTCCATTACAGCTTCATCACGAACTTACGGCCGGAACGCGTGCTGGCGATCGGGTCGCGTCACGGCTACGTTCCAAGCATCATCGCGCTCGCGCTGAAGGCCAACGGATCCGGAACACTCGACTTCGTCGACGCCAACTACGGTGATACTACTCACGGCGTGGACGTCGCATTTGGCGGCGTCGAGAATTGGAGCGGAAATCCTGCTGAGAAATTTTCGCGTTTCGGATTGCGCGACGTGATCAGCTTTCACATTCAGCGTTCGTCTGATTTCTTCGCGGCGTGTAAGTCGAAATACGGTTACATCTATCTCGACGGCAATCACTCTTACGACGGTTGTCGCTTCGACTTCGAAGAGTCGTTAAAGATAGCGACGCCGAGCGCGTTGATCGTTTTGCACGACGTGGCAGTGACGCAACCAGGTTTTGGGGTAAACCAACTTTTCGCGGAACTGGACGAGAGTCGTTACAGCAAAATTCTCATTCCAGCGTGGCCCGGTCTCGGCATCGTGCAACGAAAGGCTGAAACAAAATCGTGAACGCGAACACACCACATCCGTGGCAAGTGCCGCGACTTCATGAGATCCTTGCAGGCAAAAAGTTCTGGGGCTATCTCGACACCGAAGCTCTGCAATCGCGTTATGTCCTCGCCGCGCACTTCGTCAAAGACGCGCGGAACATCGTCGAGATCGGCGGCTATCGCGATAACGTGATCACGCGCTTTCTGACCGGAACGCACGATTCAGTTTCGGTTTTCAGCCTCGATGCGGAGTTTGAGACTTTCGAAGCAGAGACGCTCAACGGCGCGCCTTGTCGCGTGCGACACGTCAGCGACTACTTTCAGAACTACACGCATGCGACTGAAAGTCTGGCTGTGATTGTGTTGGGAATTGAAATACTGGGCGATTTCGATCCGTTGTGTAATCTGTTGAGTAATGCTGACGTCGCGGTAATCGAAGTTCCCATCGACCACGCGCCGAGCGTCGACTGTCTCGGCGCAATCCTCCAGCGCACTAACCTCCGCGTCGCCGTTCAAATAAATCTCGATCTCTCACCAAACGAATTCATCATTGGCGACGAGCTCGCCAAAACAAACATGAACAAGCCGTTCTGGAAGCGCAACGTCTACGTCCTGCGACGTTAACAACGTCACACACGCGCTTAGACTTCCGCCAGGCAATGAACCCTTAAGAAGTCTTCAAAGTTCTCAGCAATAGAGATTACGTCTCCATGGTCTGAACACAAAACTTTTCCAGAGTTATCTATTCCAAGTGGATTTCCACCCTGATCCATCGAAATGATCAGCCAGTCAGCAACTCCGGGCCAACTTTGAGAACGGAAATGCTTATTGACCTGGACCACTGACCAGAATGTTCCCATCGGATCGACGGGACGTAATCCAAAGATCGGGTAAGCACCAACCATTGCGGCGCCAAACCGTTCAACAAACTGAGAATAGTCATCCGGGAACACAAGGCCCAACTCGGCGCTGGCTTCATGGACCTCTGTGTCTGGAACAGGTTCTGCCCGCAAGATCGGAAATCGCTGAAACAGATCTTCCAAAAGATTCCAAGTCTCTACTTTCACAGCAGTCCCCTTAGTTTTAATTCTTCAATCGCGCGAGCCTTCCAATATTCATTGCGCCACGGATTGAAGACAGCCCGCTGTTCCGGCGTTAAGCCGGAGCCTTTAGTGTTTCCGAGCGGATGTTGCCGCGTGTTCCAAACACTATGCTTCGATGCTGGGATTTCGACAAGTGGCCCGGCGGGCTGTTGATTCAAGTGGTGTAGTACGAGGGGATCACCACTAACAGGATCTTTTGCTGCAAAACCCAACTCACTCATCGCTCGTAGCGTTGATTCAGATAGATGCGACAAGTCGCGCGCGGCCCGAACTTCGAGGCCTTCAAACTCAAGGAATCCCGGACGACCGAGGCGTGTGATACCGCGTCCAGTAGTTACCTGGCCAGTTTGGTTTACGTAGAACGGCCCCTTCTCGCCAATTGGATTGGGCTTGCCCCTGAAGCTGAGCGCTAACTGTTTTGGCTCCGGCCCGTCGAATGGTAGCCGCATCTGCCGCGTGTAGTCGGGCGCGACAGGTTCTGCAACGGCTCGACTTTGCCCGCGAACAGACTCGCCGAAAGGTAACTCCGGTTGACGTGGTCCAACATTAGCTCGCGGTTCAAATGGCAACTCCATTTGTCCGGCCCTGGTCGGTTTCACCAATGCCGCGGATTCTGTTGGTGTGACCTCGGTGACACCCGGTCTTCCGGCGCGGAGAGAGCGTGCGCCAAAGAAAACGCCGACGACGCCGAACCCGATGTCAACCGCACCTGTGTATGTGTGGCCCTCCGAGATGTTTTCCGCACCTTCCGCAATTCCGTACAGCGAGAGCCCTATTCCGACTCCGATTCCGACAGGTGCGTAGACCGCAAGTACCGGCGCCAGGACTGCCCCAGGTAATCCCTGGTAGACCATTGCTTCGGTCAGACTGAAGTCGATTTGTTTACGCGTGCCATCGCTGATTTCAGCTTGCTGTCTAGCCACGCCATAAAGCGTGCCAACCAGGAACCCAATCAGAGCAACATAAAGGACATCGTCAATGCCGACGATGTGACCAGTGGGATCGGTGAATCTGGTGGGATTGTTGTGGACGTAGGAATACCGGTTCATCGATTGGGCCATCATCGACAAGCCAGTGAAGCTATCCTGCTGGATGAAGCTGCCCACTGCCGGCGAGTAATATCGCTCACCGTTACCGAGAGGCATCAAACCGCTCTCACCGTCGAAACGCTGGCCCGTGAAGCCGATCGCATTAAAACTGCTACCAGCCGAAGCGAAGTATTGGCCCCAGGCGTCGTACTCGTATGTCGCTGTGAGATTGCTGGTGGTGGTTGTGGTCTTTTGCGAGAGCGCCGTAATGGATCCAAGCGCATCACTAAAGAAATGACGCGAACCTTCTCCATTGCCTAACTCAGCACGTGCTACTTCACCCGCGCCGAGGTCGTAGCGGTTCTTCAGCAGATTGCTCTCGTCATATTCATTGATTACCTGATCGCCGGCGTAGACATACTTCAAGTCTGAGCCACCGACACTCTTCGAGAGACGATGTCGCTCAAAGTCGTAATCGTAGCTGGCGATCTCCTGATTACCGCTAAGAACTCGCCGCAACTGATCGCGACAGTCGTACTCGTATCGAGTTAGTTCCTGGCTGTTCTTGGTCGTCGAAGTGAGATTGCCATTTCGATCGTATGAATACGTCACTGCACCGGTCGGATCGCTTGCCGTCGTCAACGAAACCAGGCGATTGATCTCATCGAACTGGGCCGACTGCGCCTGCAGTGGACCATCCGCGGTTTGCCGGGATTCAGTCGTTACTCCGTTGTTATCGGTCGTGAGGGTGATCGTCGTGGTGTGGTCCTGCGAGTTTGCGGACGTGCGATTACCCACCTCGTCGTAGCCGAAGCCGGTCGAGCGCAAAGCTTCTGTGTAGTTGACACTTTGGCCGGCCGGCGGGTTCGCTGGTCGCTGTCCCGGCGCGTTGTAAGAGGCAGTGGTCAGTCTATCGAGCAGATCATAGTCGTAAGCAATTGAGCGAATCGTCTGACCGTTTTGCTTACGCGTCTCAGTAATTCGATTTGAGTTTCGATCGTAGCCGTAAGCAAACTGCTGAGTCTGACCGCCTGAGTCTGTGCCGACAGTGTTCGTCACCGCGGTCAACCGGTCAGCATTGTCATACGAATACTCGCGCTTCAGACCCGAGCCGTATTCGACCTTTTGAAGCAAGCCGTCTGCGAACCAGGTGTAGTCGGCCGTGGCACCACCATTCATCGCCACGTTTTGCAGCCGATTTAGCGCGTCGTACGAGTAATTGGTGTCTTTCTGATCCGCGTCTTTAATCTGCTTGAGATTGTCGGCAGCGTCGTAAAAGAAGCGTACGGTGCGATTCGATGGATCAGTGGTAGAGGTCACGCGGTTACGCGAGTCATAACTGCGCGCGTAGTTGCGGTTCGTTGTCGGCGTAAGCTGTTCGACTACGCTAGTCAGATTGCCCTCGGGATCGCGGCCGAAGTTAAAACCTAACGGCCTGCTGCCGCTGGTGTTCGAGTAAGTGATATTGGTGGGACGATCAAGCTCGTCGAAAGCTATCGACGTGATCTGGTTCTTGGGATCGGTGATCGAGTTCCTATTGCTATTGGCGTCGTAGCCATATGTTGTTATCAGATCCAGAGGCTGCGTAACCCTTTGCAATCGATTCAGTACGTCGTAGTCATATTGCACAGTCTTATTACGCGCATCGGTTACACTCTTGAGGTTTTGCTCATCATCGTAAACAAAACTCCATGGTTTATTGTTGGCATCTATCACCGACTTCAAAGAACGAAGAGCGTTGTACTGATACCTGGTCCTGTAAGCGGTACCTTTCGGGTCAGTTCTCTCTGACAACAAACCTTCACCGTCATACACAAACAGCGTGACGTTGTTTTCACCATCAGTCCGCTTCTTGAGATGATTCAGCTCGTCGTATTCCATTAACACACTTGGACCATGCCCATCGTTGTGGGACTGGACATTCCCGACTGCGTCATAGGTGAAGGTTTCAGTTTGCAGGTTTGCGCGATTGATTGTCGTAACTCGATTGAGTTTGTCGTAGGCGTAGGTAGTGGGATTGGTGAGGCCATCCTTTGATAGCGTCCGGTTGTTGGCGCCGTCATATTCGTAACTCACCAACGGCTCACCGCCCAACGTTACACTCGTGAGTCGACCAAGAGGGTCCGAGACCTCGACGCGAACATTGCCACGTCGATCGGTGATGGTTCTGGTGTAACCGTTGCTGTCATTCGTGAGTATGTTGGTAACCTGGCCCTTACGATCTTTTACCAGGCTAATACGATCGACAGCGTCGTACTCGTATTCAGTGAAGCGACCGAGGAAATCACCCTCACGACGCAGATTCATGCCGTCATAGAAGAATTGCCGGGGCTTGTTATCGGCATTTGTGAGAGTGCTGACGCGATGCAGCCCATCAAACGCGGAGACAGTCGGATTGCCGTTTGCATCGATATCAGTTTGCGAGTTGTTTGCATCGTCGTATTGAGTTGTACTGACGTTGATGGTTTGTGGTCCATCCTGCACCTTCGTGGTCAGTGCACGTTGCAGGTTGTCGTAAGTCATCGTCGAGACGAAGCCACGCCGATCGGTATGGGAGACGACCAATCCCTCCCCATCGTAAGCAAACTGCTCGGTGACGTTACTCGGTAGGGAGATCAGTGTCGTGCGGCCGAGGCCATCGACTGTATACGTGGTCTCACGATTCAAGGCGTCTTTGCTGCTGGTCATCCCACCAAGCGCGCCGTAACGCATTGAAATCGAGTAAGCAGGATCAGCGTCGTTCACGGTAAGGCGACCCAGCTCATTGAAAGCCGACAGATCACGCACGCTGACGGTTCCACGCGGATCGGTGACAGTCATTTTCCTTCCGTCATAGACGGTGACGGTCGGATAAGTGGTCGAGCCGAACCGGATTTCGCGGCGGAGCTCACGTCCGAGGCCATCCTGGCGAATCACCTCCGTCAAACCCTGCGGAGTTTGCTGCATGGTCACGGAACGGGTGGAATCGTCGAAGGACCACGTGGTTACGCGTCCCGCCGGATCACGCAACTCTGTGCGACGATTGGCAGCGTCATACTTAAACTTCGTTTCGCGACCGTTGCGGTCTTTGGACAGAATTATGTTGTTGTTTCCGTCGTAGCTAAACTCTTCAGTGAAACCAAGCGGCAGATGCTTCACTGAAAGCCGGTGCAATCCGTCGTAATCGAAACTCACCGTTTGACCGTAGAGATCGCGAACCTGTTTGGGGTTACCGACTTTGTCGACCTCGGTTGCCGTCATCGTTGTTAACGATGCGCCGTAGGGACCCGACAGGGTTTCGCTGGTGATGAAGTTCAACGCGTCGAAAGTGCGAATTCGCTTTACGCCACGACGATCCGTTTCCTGTTCAAGATTCGAGTTCCGGTCGTACTGGAAACGACGTTCAAGGGTTACGGCGCCACTCGGCGTTTGCGTGCTCGTGACGAGCCTGTTCAGTCCGTCATACTCGTTGATAACGGAGATTTGCTGGACTCCACCGGTCTTGTTCAGAGTCTTGATTTGTCCTTCAGGCAGGTAGGTCACCGTCGCCGTCGACGACGCACGGAATCCAGACGGATCGGTAACGATCTGTTGGACTATATGGTCCAATCCGTCATAAACGTTCGCGACGCTCGGTTCGAGATCGCCGTCCGAACTCAGCAGGCGACTTCGAGTGTCAAAATTCTGATGGCTGATCACGAACGTGTTGCTGGTGGTTTGTCTCCTGACTGTTCGAGGATTGCCGAAGGAGTCGAAATTTTCAAAAATGGTTTTGAAGCCATACTGATCCGTCACCTGGCTGAGATCGCCGTTACCAAGGTAATCGAGAGTCACTGTGCGGCCAGTCGGAAGCTGAATTTGGGTGACGTTGCCTCGGTTGTCCAGACTATAGCCGGTGGTTTGCTGGTTGCCGTCAGTGAAAGAGGTCAGTTTATTGAAAGTTGGATCGTAAGTAGCACTGGTGCGAATTGTCTGGCCATTACCACTGACGACAGTTTCAACTGGATTGCCGTTGTCGTAACGATAGGTGGTGACCATCCCTTCCGGGTCAGTCGTGCTCTTTACGTGTCCGCGGTTATCGAAGCTAACTATCGTCTGCGCACCGCGTGGAGCTTGAACCGTTACGGTCCGGTTGCCGTCGGCATCTTTTGCAAATTGGTACGAAGTCGGATTGCCCCGACCATCAGTAATTGTTGCTGAGGTGATCCTGGCAACGTCGAAAACATAGTCAAAGGAATTCGTGACGCTTTCGGGCATCGCGACGGTCTTCACTGGCCGGCCGGGCTTGGCCAGATCGTACGTGTAGGTAGTCGGCCGATCCTGCTGATTTGGAGGTCTGACCGATTTCAACAGGTGAGTAAGGTTTGGATCGGCATCGCCGCCGGTATTCGGATTATATGCATACTGCCAGATGCTATCGGGAGTGCCCTGGCTGATCTGATCGGCTCCAGATCGAATGACCTTCTGCAAGTTTCCTTCGCCGTCATAGTCATAATCGAGAGTGAGCCCGCCCGGCGCTTTGACTTTGATTATTCGCCAGGCTTTGCCTACGTCTGCTTGCAGGAACCGCTGACGCAAACTCTTCAGAAAACGTCTGCTGGTGCAGTTGACGCCTTGTCCGGAAACTGTTCCGGAATCGATGACACCGACGAACGGCGTCAAGGCTTGCTCATAGGTGAATTCGAGTTTGCGCCCACTCGAATCCTGAACCGCGAACAAGCGACCGAGTCCGTCATAACTCAACGTCAGGCGATTGCCGTTCGGCTCTTCAATGTAGGCGAGGTTTCCCATGTAACCGAGATTGAAGATACTGGCGCTGCCTGCTTCGATTGATCTTTCAAAGTGATACTTGACTCGAGCTCTCGTGAAATAATCGAAAGTTCCATCGCCGTTCCTTCGCAACTTGCCCTGGAACGGAGCATCCGCGGTGGCTTCAACTCCTATCGCGCCCAAACCGCGCTCGTCGAACGTCTGGCCCGAACCTTCACCGCCGATAACCTGGTAGTACCCAACCGGATGAGCTGGGTCCAGATTTTCAGTGTTAGTGGGTATGTGAGTTAGAAGGACCTGGTAATTGTGATGCCAGCCATAACCGAACGGATTGAAACTCGATGATCCTATACTGTTATAGAACCTCGTAAAAGATAACGACAGTCCACGATTCTTCATCTCCGCAAGGTCAGTATGTGAAAGGACGAGGTTGCCTGATTCCAACTCGACCCCGTTCACGACTATGCTTCCTGGCTGACGTACCTCTTGTTTTACTTCGCCGATGACGGCGATCCCTTCTACCTGATCGGTCAGGCCGGGAACCTCTTGCGAAACCGCAGTCAATCTGAAGGTGTAGCGGCCGGCAGGGATTTCCGGCGCGTTCTCCGGTCTCCTCAGAATTGGTTCATTTTGAAATCCGTAAGCACGTATCTGGCCGTCTTGCAGTGTTACCGAGTGAGCATTGCCGGCCGCACCAATCAACAACAGCGACATCGCTGCGTTGCCGCCTAACAGGTAAGGCAGGTAACCCTTCCCAATGCCGTCATTGGGAATGCCCCACTGCGGAGCAAACTGATCGATCAAGTTACTGAACGGGATTTCAACTTTGCGCGAGCGAAACTCTGTCGGCTGGCCTTCGTCAAGGATTAACTCAGACGTGTAGAGAGCCGTGCGATCGATAGTTGGTCCAGAAGGCCAGCGAGCACGACCTCTTACGACATTCGCCGTGGAAGTGGGATCCGGTTCCGGTGTCAACGTGGCCACTGTCTCCACGTTTGTCTGACTGCCGACAACCGTCTCTTTCCGAATGATCACCTTCGCGCTTTGCGGCGCATCATGTCCGTAGACTGTGTAAATCGTTTCCGCATCCTGCAGCATGCGGTTGTCTGTGCGGCTGATTAATACCGGGTTGGCGCAAACGTCCAATGGATCGCGGTTGCGGCCATGCACATAAACCAATGCGGCTGCGCCGCCAATCGACACACGCAGATTAGTTTTCGGCAGTGCCCCGGTGTTGTCGAGCGTGAAGACAAACCCGTCGACAACGTCGATCCAGCGCAGATCTGTGCCGATGTCTGTGATGGTCGAACTGACGTAAGGCCGATTGGGATCGCTGAAATCGATGACGGCCACCTTGTCCGGAAACATCACGTACGCGGTAGTGCCATCAACTTCCATTCGTCGAGCCAAACTATTGTCCAAACCGAGTTGGCTAAACGAGAACGAAGTGTATTGCTCAGGAGCACGTGGATTTTTGACATTGAAGATCCACAAACGATCGGCGCCAAGTAACACAGCGAGGTCGATGTCCTGACCGTGGAAGTTGACGTTGGCGATTGCACGCACGTCCAGGGCAAATCCAACTGGATCCAGGTTGGGCGATGCCAGCACTCGATCGTCGAATCCATTCCCATCACCGTCCGTGAATGTCACCTGAGTGTCTTTAGAGGCGTGGAAGTCAAATGAGAATAACTGCGGCTTGTTGGAAGTAACGTAAGCCACCGGAGATCGAAGTGCGCCGCCGCCACTGGGTGCGGGCACATCCTGATCGATTACGGAAAGCGAACTAACGGGCGCAGCTTCCTGATCTGAGTGTCCATAAGTAGCTGCCTGCTTCTTTGAGTCCTGATCGTAACCGCCATTCGGTATGTAGGCGCGGAAGAATGGATTGCTCTGCCGGTCAGGATCGTCCGTTGCGAGTTGGCGTGCTGCTTCCTGAAGATCGACAACCGCAACACAGCCACGGCCGCTGCTGCCGATATAGGCTCGCGTGCCATGAATTTTCACGTATGTCGCAATCGCCGGAAGAGACTTCGGAATGTTTAGCGAAACGACGCCGAGCAGCGACGGTTGCTCAGGAATGTCGAGACTGTAGAAAGTGAGATTAATAGGTATCTCGGGGTTCTGAGGCGTAAAAGAAACCACCGCGGCGATAGTTCTGTAGATGCGGTTCCGGACCTCGACTTTTATCGCATCTTCGTCGTGTTCAGCCTGGAAAAGATCAAATGCGATTGCGTAAGTCGGTACAAACTGATTGGTAATGAATTTGGGCGTTTCCGGAGTGGAAATGTCCCAGACGTGCATGATTGAAGCTGAGCCTGGCGTCATCGTGATCGCGAGCTCGCCTGCCGCTGCAATGCGGTACGACTCCGTTATCTCCGGATTCTGTGTCAGCACTAACGAACGAAAAGTTCTGAAGGTGCTGCGGAAAGGTTGTGGACTGTTATCGTCAGTCGAGGTGAATTCCTGATCGAGTGCGTGATTGTCCGAGTCAGTGACTGCGGTGCTTACTTCGATCGCATATTCCTTATCGGCTTCAAGAGTCTGCGCCGGAGCCAGATCAACGCTTGAAATGTTGGGTTGATTAGCGCTGATTGGCACACCACCCGAACTCAGCTCGCCGCCGATTTTCTCTCCTGTTTCTACTTTAGTCAGATAGATTGTCTGGCCGGCTACAAGGTTCTTTACCGGTTCTGAAAATTCGAGGTGGATGCGATTGCCCACGTTAACCTGCTGAGCTTTATCGGCAGGTATCGTGCTTAGAACTTTGGGTGGTCCCTCAAGCGACGGACGAGTGTTTGGATCTCGCAATGCGACAAAACTGAACGTCGCGGTTGCTTTAGTTGTCTGAACGTTAGCTTGTGTAAACGTAGTGACAGCTACGCTGTAACTTCCTTCGCTCTCCGCGCGAAAGTCAGTAAGGTAAGCACCTGGCTCAGAAGTCGAGTTGGTCCATACAAGCTGTTTGACCACCGTGCCACCCTGCAGCAACTGCCCGGTGATCTGTGCCACGTTAGGCGTTGCCGTCGTTTTGATCTCCAAATGCGCTCCGATCAGCACACGACCGGCGGCTTTTAGCGTATCGAGTTGGCCATCTTCCAGATCGAGCATGCGTCCCTCGACGCGTAATAAAGCCGGCAGCGTTTCAGGCAGACCGCTGCTCGACGGAAATTGGATCGCGGCAAACATCGAGGCCAAACCGTTAAGACCGGGACTGGTAAGCGGATCGATACTCAGATAGGGAGTCGCACCTACTGTCTGTTTGCGACCGAGTGTATCGGTGGCTTCGACTTGAACTACGTCAGCCGTGCTTACAGTGGTATCGAAGAGACCAAACCGACCGTTGGCCGCCGTCTTCGCAATAATGGAAGAGCCATTACCACTAATCACACAGGTCACATTCTCTAACGGTTTGGGAGCGGCGTTGTAAACCTGCTCGGTAACGATTCCTGTAACAGCTCTGAAACGACGCGGTACGAAGACGTAAACGTCGTAAAAGCTCACGTTGCTGGCGATTGTGACACCCACAAACGGTGGCGACATCGTCTTGAATTTGCCGCCTTCGACCTTGCCTGACGTTACGACTTCCCACACATCGCGTTGGACACTGCCTTCAGTGATCTTCGCGGGCTTCATCCAGGCAACGCGTTGACCTTCAGTTGCAGTTGGGGGAGCCGCAACTTCCAGATGCAATTCCTGGTTGTTGGTGAAGTTGCCTGTTGCCGTGATGCGTACACCGGCGCCGAAGGGAACCTCGGTTGGATCCATTTCGCCTGTGCGAGGAATGTTGATGTCTGACTCAGCCCTGGTCGACAGCTTCAGTTCGGCCTGGCCGCTGATTGCTCCGGAAGGAATGCTGAGCAGCACCTGACCATCGTCACTCGTTAACGCCCCGCCATTTGAACCCACGGAAACGACACCATCAGCGCGGCGATAGGCTGCCTGCGTCACCGAGTATTGCGTGCCGTCAGGCTGCGTGATGGTGAGTGAAATCTCATCGCCGACGCGTGCCTGCATTTGCAGGGTGAGCGCACCTGTTCCCGCAGTTGTTGAAAGCGTCGAGCCGCTGGTGGTGTTGATAACCAGAATGTTCGAGCCATTAGGCACACTTCCAGAAGGAACCGAGATCGTAGAGGTGCCAGTGGCATCGGGATAGCCGATGGTGATCTGCTCGGGCTTGAGACGATTGTTTATGACGACGGTAGCCGCGGTGGTGAAGGTCGAGTTGAAGGCGGCGCCGAGGGCATGGCCGTAAATATCGCGGACGCCGGTTGTGAGTGAGACTTTGTAAGTTGTCGATGCTGCGAGTGTGGCTGCAGGAGTAAAGACTACGACTCGACTGCCGGCGAGCACCGTGATGTTGCCGAGCACGGGATTGCCGGCGTTGGTGCTGAGCGAAAAGCTGGAGCCCGTCAATGTTTGTGCGGCGACAGGCTTGTTGAAAGTGACCGTTACAGGCGTGGTCGCGATCATGTTCTGCGCACCTGAAGCAGGCGTGATCGATTCCACCTGAAGCGCGACGGCGCTCAATGCGATGTTGGTAGTTGCGACAGCGTCCTGCGCGTCCAACTCTGCAGTTGCAGTTCCGGTTGCGTCGGTCGAGAGTGCAGCGGCGCCGATCTGGTTCAGACCAGTGGGCGTAGCGCCTGCCGTCCCCACCAGCACATACTGACCATCACTCGCCGTCACATCGACGAATGGAGTTTGGTTGGTCGAAACCCTCACCATCGATTGCGGTGCGCTCGTGGCTGCATCTGTGATCGTGCCCTTGATGTAGCCAAACGCAGACGGCACACGAATGAACACGTAACGACCCGTCGATCGGATTCCTCGAAGCGTAACTCCAGCCGGAGCCGCCGTCGTCGAGCTCAACTTACCATCTGTATCGACGATCGCACGCGCTACAACTTTCGGCGAGCGCTGTCCGCCTACAGTAATCAGTTGTCCAACGACGACACGTGAAAGATCACCCGTCAAACCGGGAACTGAGATCGTCGCCGCCGAGTTCAAATTCGCGCTGCCCAGGTCGACATCGAACGCCGCCAGCACTTCATAACCTGCGGGCAAACTCACGCCAGTCGATTGCAGCGAAACGTTGTCAAAGAAAGCTGACTGCGAACTGGAAACGGCATCTGCAGGAATCAACAACTGCGAACCATCGCCGGCCCTGAGGCTGCCACCCCGATTGTCGATCAGTGCGCCGAGCTTATTTTGTCTGCCGGAGCGAATCTCGACGTGGACGTTTGCATTGAACAGTTCGGTGATCGAGAAGTTCGTGCGCGTTGGCTTCGCGATGAAGATAGCGCCAAGGCGATTTGGCTGTTCGCCGCCAGGGTAAGCGTAGAGGACGAAGTCTTGTGCTGGTCGATCGACCAACAGCGGATCCTTTCCGCCGAGCAGGTTGTACGTTTCACCAAACGACGCTTCAATCGAGACACCGGAAGGAAGTTGCGACGGCGCTGTAGCAAAGAACGAGATTGACGACTTTGCGATCGCCGAGAAGGCTGCAGTGCGCGGCGACGACTCAGCCGTGGCTTGCGCTGAGTCAAGTGCAGCCGAATCTGCCGCGGAACTCGACGGCAACGGTTGGCCCACGACCGCCGTTGGTGGCGCGGTCGCGCCAGTGTCGGCAACGAGAAATGCATACTGGCCCAGGCCCTGTAGGTCTACAGACAATGCACCACCGGCAGAGGCCTGCAGGCCGACGCCCACAACCATCCATGAGTGTGTTGGTTCGTCGTAACGAGCGAGCGTCAGCGGTGTAGTTGATGCAAGACCAGAGACCTGTGAAATCGTGAGATGCGCGGGCGATTGCAATACCGATCCGGCAGCAGTCCGCACATCGATGATCGCTCCCGGAACTGGTGACCAACCATACGGCAGCAGGTTCGCAAGTCCCTGAGGCGAAACACTCGTAACGCGCAGATCCGTTTGCTGAGAAAGCGCGCCCGCGACAAAGTTCACTTGCACGCGTCCGCTGTCTCCGTTGATGGTCCCACCGGATGCGCCGATCGAATTTGTCTGTGAGTCCAACGGCGTCAGTCGTGCATCGAACAACGCGGTTCCTTCACCGATTGCGACCTTGTAGAGCCGTTCAACCGGCGTGTAGCCATCCTTCGAGAGACGGACCACTCCCGCGGGGGTCGTCGAGACGAAACTGTATACGCCCAGCTCGTCGGTCGTTACCGGAGAAGAACCATTGAGCAAAGCGCTCACGTCCTTCATCACATAGCCGGTCGTATCGTCGAAGACGTAACCGGAAATCCCACCTGGCCCAGCAGTCTGTATTTGCATCGTAGCAACACTTGTCGTGTTCGCTACGTCGCGCGCCACCGCACTGAGCACGAGAGTGATGCCTGGCGCAAACATGGTCTGAACGGAAAGCGTGAATTGGAAGGGTGCGGTGGTGAGGGTCTGCATTCTCTCACCGTTCAGTCGTAACTCGACGTCGGCGATGCCGACGTTGTCGGTTGCGGTAACCAAAACCTGGTACGTGCCACCTGGCTGCACGCTAATGGGAGCGTTGACAAACGAGATCGCCGGCGCGGTCACATCGCGTATGACCGTGATTGACGACTGGGTGTGCTGATTTTGCCCATCTGTGGCCACCACTTCGATAGAGTTTGAGCCCTCGCTGAGCTGCACCGTACGCGCAAACTGACCGTTAATGATCGGCGTGCTCGTGCCCTTAACCGTCACACTTAAATTGTCCGTTAGATCTGAGAAGACAGTTCCGGCGATTGTGATTGAGCTCGAACTTACAACCGCGGCATTCAGCGGGTTTGTAATTGTCAGCCTGGGTGGCTCGAGGTGCAGTCGAGTAATAGTCACTGTGACTTGAGCCTGGTTAGCCGGTGAAGCTTTATCGATCGCAGTGACGACGATGGGATTCGGCCCGAAAGCTAACGGGAAATTTGTCACCGCCCATTGGTGTGTCACAGGGTCGAAGCTCGCGGGCGTGCCATTAACAGTCACGCTTTGCACACCTGTGGCATTGAGCCCGTTGTCCTGAGCCGTACCAGCAAGATTTACAGTTGCGTCGTACGTAGTGGAGTTCGCGAGCGGAGAAGTGATCGTTACTGTCGGCGGCGTCGTGTCAGGCGTGCCCTGTGGGTTCTGTCTGTTGACTGTAATCTTAGCCGGCTGCGATGCGTTCCCCGCATTGTCGGTCGCGATTGCACTGATCTCAGTGCTGGGGGAACTGATGGAGACGTTCGTAATGGTCCACGTCCCGTCCTGGAGGTTGAGAGTTGCCGGAGAACCGTTGACCGTAACCTGCGCGACACCGGTGGCATACGCTCCCGGATCGGAGACCGTGCCGCTCACAGTAATCGAGCTTTGGTCAGTCGA
Source organism: Pyrinomonadaceae bacterium (assembly GCA_036006625.1). Taxonomy (GTDB): domain Bacteria; phylum Acidobacteriota; class Blastocatellia; order Pyrinomonadales; family Pyrinomonadaceae; genus PSRF01. The sequence goes on from DASYPN010000141.1 coordinate 38,798, forward strand.
TGAGCCATCCAACGGTGACGTAATCGCGACTGTTGGAGGCGTTGTGTCCTGCGGCCGGGTGACAATGATCTGTTGGGCCGCCGAGGAATTTCCCGCTCCGTCAGTAGCGACCACTGTGATCGGGTTTTGACCGTAGTTCAGCGCGACATTCACGGACCACGTAGCAGAACTCGGGTTGTACGTCGCGGCAACGTTATTGACCATTACCGACGCGACTCCGCTGGCGCCAACACCGGGATCACTAGCAGTTACCGTAACGGTAACCGACGGGCTGTTGATCGTTTCATTATTTGACGGAGAGTTGATGGTGACTGTTGGCGGGGTCGTGTCGCCGGGAGCATTCGACGACGTGTCGCCAATAACATTTCCATTGTTGATAATCTCCAACTTGTCAGCAATAACCTGACCACGCACTTGAGACGCTCCCGTCACTGTCGCAGTCCCATTCGGCACGCGCACGAGCGCTTTGACGGTTGCGTTGCCGGATATCGAGAGTGTTGGGCCCAACACGTTGATCTTGATGTCGCCCGGAAGCGTGTTCTCGCCGATCAAGACTCCCGTGTTGCTGATCGTCGCCGATGTGCCGACGTTGATGGTCGTTACACCTGTGACTTTGATCGAGGCGTTACTGGCAAAAGCGAACCCATCCTTGAAGTTGTAAACGCCGCCGGTGAAGTTGAGTCGTGAGTTTCCGGTGACGCTGAATGAACCGTAGTTGCCGGACGGCACAGTGATCGTTTCACCCGACTTATTGACGTGCAGTTCTTTCAACGTGGTCCAATCACCGATGCTCGCGAGATCGGCGGACGTGTTGATATTGACGATGCGTGTACCCGTTGGTTGCGGAACAGAAGCCGGAATGTCGGCAGGAAAAGCGAGCGGATCTGAACGCCGGTGAATTTTTCCGAGCAGACGCGAGGTGCCATTGATCGCGACGATGTAACCAACCGGATTCGGACTGCCTGATTCGTCGATCGTGCCGGCAGTGAACGTCGCGTTTGTGGCAATAGTGACGTTCGGAGTACCGACGACGTACGTCTCGTTAGTGACGACGAAGCCGCCTTCGAAGCTAAAGTCCTGGCCCGTATAAACTCTGAGATTGCCTTCAACGCGGCCATTCGAGAGCGTTGGAACTTTTCTCGACACGGCTGCATCGACCGGCACAACAACCGGCGCCGGCACAGCTTCACTACCCTCGAAGAAACTGAATACAGGATCGAGAATAGTCCACGCGCCGTTTGGCGAGTTATTGAGTACTCCCGCATTGTTCGCTGCGTTAGGTGAGGGATGATTCAGACCAACTGGACTAGCAAACGCCGCGTTGGGCTGCAGCACGAGACAGTAACAAAGGAACAGGACCAGCACGTGGCGGGCTGAAATCGCTCTGCTGTGAGCACGAGTACGAGTGGGGGTTGCGTGATGCATTCTGTGTTTCTCTGTCGCTAATGAGTGAGTAACTGGGCTATGACTTGTCGCGTTGGTGTATTGCTCGGTGGTCGGTCTCATCTCTGACCTCCCACGTGCTTCGCATGCTGATTGAGTCTGGATCGGAACAAACTCCCGCGCGGTGGCTTGAGCCGGTTGGGCGGAATATCAGGCGGACTGCCAGACAGGCCGACGCGATTTCCCACAGGGCGTTCCTCGACGGCGAACTCAACACTGAAGCCTCTTCCCAAAACGTCTCTGAGGAGCAGCGGCACCGTCCCGGCAGGAACAGAATCGGATACGGCCACTGAGATCCGCATGCTTGTTAACGTGGAGGAGAGGACGGTGGCGGTCACACCGGGTTGATTAGGCGCCAAGGTCGCACCAATCAACCCGTATCCTGAGAGCGTGACCTCGATTGGACCAACGCCTTTTCTAATCACGGGAGGACGAACGAAAGTGATCTTCGGTTCATCGTGACCGTAGAAATCGGCTGCAATTTTCTCTGGGTTGTGAATAGATGCCGAGATGCGGATCTCATCCAGCACACCCGGAAATTCTTCTGGTCCATTGCCTGCCGGCGAGTCAGCGTCATAACTGCCGAACTGCAGCGGCTGACCGAGATTGCGCACTGCTCCGAAACCGACTGGAGCGGGTTGAATCATACGTAGCTGGGAGTCGATGTAGAGCGACAGCCATCCCGTCTCACGATCGATGACCATCGCAACTGCGTGCCATTGATCGTCTGTGAGAGTACCCGCGACTGGTGACGTCTCAGCCGACCACACGAGTCCGGACGTGTCATAAATCTCGGCGCGCAGACTTCCGGACGCGAGTGCCTTGAGTGTGAAGTCAGTGTTCTGTCCGTTATTGGTCTCCTTACCGATAAGCACGTAGTCGCGACCGAGCGGTGGTGCTTTGAGCCAACCCTCGACTGTGAAACTCGAGTTGCCAAAGACTAAAGCGCTGTTGCTGGCGTCGGCGGTGGCGCGTGTCAGAATTCGACCGCCAACGAATCTGCCGTTTGCAGGACGCGATGCCACGGCACTGGTCATATTGATCGCATTCGGACCAGCGTCGAGCAGGTGCGCCATGCCTTTCTCGCGTTCGTCGAGATGCCACAGGCCGATAGTGTCTGCTTCGAGCGCAAACTCACTCGGCTCGACTACTCGAATATCAACTGCGACATCGGAGTAGCCGCGTTTCGACAGGACCAGTTGCGCTGGACCAAGCGGAGTGTTTGGAGACACAGCCAAATCGAGCTGCGCTTGCGAGTCAGTCGCGACTTTCACGCGAGCTTCGACTGAGTCAAGCGGTTGCCCATCGCGCAAAACGCGAGCTGTAACGCCTCTCAAGTTTGCACCGCCTAGAGAGAC